>CAISPT010000151.1 GCA_903887455.1 uncultured Opitutaceae bacterium
CCTCAACGTCCCCGGGCACCGGGCGGAGGCCGCGGAGCATCTCGAGGCCTACCTTCGGGTTCGCCCGGCCAACGAGATGACCCAGCAGATCGCCTCTCAGATCCAGGGCTCCCCGCCATGAGGGTTGGGGCGTTATAGACACCCGGCCTCGTTGATATAGGGTGCGGTTCAGTCTGGCCGGACACGACCGATTTGCCATAGTCCCGCGAAGCCCTCCAGAGAACCCGCGCAATATGGAGTCCCCCGCCGCCCGAACGCCTTTCCCTCCTCGAACCGCTTCCGCCCGGAGGCGGTGGGCCGGCCGGGGGCTTGCCGCAGGCCTCCTCCTCCTCGTGGCCGCAGCTCCGGCGCTCGCCGTGTCGCCCAAGTACGAAGGCGCCCAGAAGGCCAGGATCGAGAACGGCTACGCCACCGTGCTCCTCGCGAGCGGATCGAAGACCCTGGTGCCGCTCTCTTCGTTGGATGCGGAGGACCTGGCCTTCCTCAAGGACCTGAGCGTCCGGAGCCCGCTGCAGCGCGGGAACGCGGTCATCACGGTCGTGAAGGCGACGGTCCCCGTGAAGAAGACAATCGCCGTGCAGTCGGTCGTGGGCCCCCTGGAGACCGTCCAGCTCGTCCCCCCCAACGTCGGCAGGGACCAGATCGGCGCCACGTGCATGGTGTACGCCCGCGTCCACTGGCTCGATATCGCCGGCTACTACGTCGACAACGCCGAGATCTACAAGATCATCAACAACGCGGACACGAACGAGCCGTGGAAGAGCCCCGGGTACTACTCCGGCCTCACCCACCTGATCTACGACTTCACGCCCCGGCCCCAGGTCCACAACTGGACGCCCCGGGAGGACCCCTTCGAGTGGACGCGCCAGGAGCTCCGGAAGGGCCGACCCGTGCTCGGGGCGTTCCCGCGTGAAATCTGGCAGGCGCTTCCCCCGGGATTCGTCGGCAAGCACCCGTGGTCGGGCGGCAACGTGGGCCACCAGATCGTCGTGAACGGCTTCACCTGGAACAGCGAGACCCATTCCGGGACCTTCCACATCATCAACTCCTGGGACGGGCTCATGGAGTTCGACCTGAAGACCGAGTTCGCGAAGGGCGCCATGAGCGTGGAGCAGAGCCTCTCGCCCAAGGGGGAGCTTCCCGAGAAGGCGGAGCAAACCCGGGTGCTCAAGATCCGGCTCCTGAAGGCCGTAGGGAAGAGCAACTTGTACGAGGCGGACACCAACAACGGCGCGCAGCGGGTGGTGGCGCCTGACGAGGATTCGGCGAGGGCCATGCTGGAGAACGGGGACTCAGGCGGACGCTAGTCCGCTACAGGGTCCGGCGCCCGGGAGCATTCAAGGCCCCCTGGATATCCACCTCTCGAGGCAGGCGTGAAGGTCGGCCTTGCGCACGGGCTTGGCGATGAAGTCGTCCATGCCGGCGGCAATGCACTTCTTGCGGTCTCCCTCCATGGCATTGGCGGTCAGGGCGATGATAGGCAGGCGCCTCCCGTTCAGGCCCACGCGGATTCGCCGCGTGGCCTCGAACCCGTCCATTCCCGACATCTGGCAATCCATCAGCACCGCGTCCCAGGAGCCCGACAAAGCGGCGTCCACCGCCGAGGCCCCGTCAGCAACGATCACAGCGGAGAGCCCTAGGTTCCTCAGCAGGAGTTCGACCACACGCTGGTTCACCCGGTCATCCTCCACGACGAGGAGCCGGCCCAATAGCGTGGACGACCCGGCCGACGGTTGTGGACTCGCGGGCGGCTCGACCCCGGTCGGCAAGGTGACGGCAAACGAGAAGACGGATCCCTTTCCCTCCTCGCTCGTCACCTCGATCTGCCCCCCATGCGGCTCACCAAGGGCTGGGATATGGCGAGGCCGAGCCCCGAGCCCCCGTAGCGCCGCGTCATCGAGCTGTCTCCTTGGGAGAACGCCTGGAACAGCTTCTCCCGGGTGTCCCTGCTCATCCCGATCCCCGTGTCGCGGACGGTGAAGCGGACCGTGGCCCCGGCAGCTCCGGACGCAACGGACTCGACGGAAACATCCACCCGCCCGGAGCCCGTGAACTTCACCGCGTTTCCCGCCAGGTTGAACAGCACCTGCTTCAGCCTGAAGGGGTCGCCCACAAGGTACTTCGGCAGGCCGGGCCCAAGCGCAAGTTCCATCCCGAGGCCCTTCTCAACGGCACGCGGCTTGAGCAGCTCGACGACGTCGCCCGCCAACGCCGCGAGCGGGAACGGGACGGACTCGAACTCGAGCTTGCCGCTCTCGATCTTGGAGAGGTCCAGGATGTCGTTCAAAAGCCGCAGGAGCGTGTCGGCCGAGCCCGACGCCACGTCGACCTGGGTGCGTTGCTCATCGGTCAGCGGCGTGTGTTGGAGCACTTGCAGCATCCCGACAATGCCGTTCATCGGGGTCCGGATCTCGTGGCTCATGTTGGCCAGGAACTCGCTCTTGGCCCGATTGGCCGCCTCGGCGCGGTTTTTCGCCTCGCTTGCCGACTCCAGGAGCCTCTCGTTCTCGAAGACCAGCCGCCAGAGGTGCTGCAGGTCCTTATAGTGGAGGTTGGCCGTGTTCAGCAGGAACAGGGCATAAGTCACCGTGATCACAGCCAGGGTCCAGGCCCCCTGCTCGTGGAGAAAAAGGAACCGGAAAAAGAGCGGCGTGAGCGTGGTCGCCACATAAACCCTGTAGGCGACGGGGACCGATGCCAGCGACCGCGCGGCGCCTGCGTTCATGCCTGCCAGGATGAAGACCAGCAGGAGCCTCGGAAGGAACGCCACGGGCTCGAAGAAGTACCAGCCCGAAGCGCCCCAGATGATGCCCGAGGCCATGGTGGCCAGGATAAAGCCGGTGCGCCACAGGGGCAGGCGCTCCACAGGTGGTTCGGACCGGCTGAAAGCGGCGCCCAGCCCAATCCGCGCCAGGGTGACGACAATGATGGCCGAGAGCCACGTGGCGACGAGCGAGGGCGGATGGGTGCTCAACGTGCCCGCGACCAGGACCGCAGCGAGCGCGACATTCGAGAACAGCCCGAAGTTGGCCGCCCGGTAGAGGATGCGCGTCATCTCCGCGTCCACCTTGCGTTGGATATCGGGATCTATCGATTGGGACATGGGGAGCGCCGGGACACGCGGGGTACCCGGGGAAATCTGCGGGCTTTACCCGGTTGGCGGAAGGCAATTCCAGACGGGTCTCACTTCGACTGCCGCGAGCAGAAGCGCCGTCTCTCCCGCGACGCAACCCAAAGCTCTACATAGAACCATGCGGGCCCCTACGCGCCGTTGCCCGCAACCAAGCTCCCTTGCAACACAGGCCCGATCCCCAACAACCGGAAGGCCACAGGGATATCCCGGGTCCTACTCGAGGTCCCGCGTCCGCACCCAGTAATACGCGGACAGGCCCCCCTGGTAGAGGAGCGTGATGCCGCAGATGGCGGCTGCCACGATGAGGCGAATCCGGGCCGCCAGCGCAATCATCTCCGAATTTTGCTCCCCTGACTCGGTGATCAGCTCCGTGATTTCCGGGGAAAGCGGCTCCGGATGGAGGAGGCTATAGGCCGCGTAGGCCCACGCCGCGGCGATCAGGAGGATCTGGCTGCCCATGAGGCGCTGCCGCGATCCGGGAAGCCTGCCCGTGAACCGCCGAAGCCCATCGAGTTCCAGGCATCCGCACGCGGTCACCACAACGCCGATGAGGATCCCGACCGCACTGAACGAGAAGCAGGAGAGGAGGATGGAGGGAACCCCCATCACAAGAAGGCCATACCCGTCGAACTTCGCCATGCGCAGCGTCCGGGAGGGAGGGACCGGGCCCGAGGACGCCCCGGATGGGGCCCTCCCGGCCTGCGCGGACGCCAGCACCGCGGCCGCAGCCAGTTCGGAGGCGAGCTTCTTCGCCTCTTCCTCCGGCACCCCGTGCCCCAGAAGCTCGGCGTACCGCTTCTTCCACACTTCAGCGTACTGCGTTGGGGGCTCCACGGGCAAGGCATGGCATAATATCGCGTGGCATCCAACTGCGATGAAACACCGTGGGCCCTTTTCCTAAGGGTTCGCTGCGCGGGTTTCCCGATTCACCGGATGACCGGCATCAAGTTGGCCCCAAATGAGCCGATGTTCCCTGTTGGGTGCGGCCCGCGCTTCCTTGATGGACGAAACGCCCCGTTGCCTGCGTCCACCACGAACAATCCCAGCCCCCATTTTCAACGTGTTCCCTAGAGCCCTAGCCAAACTCCCTCTTCTTGCCGGCCTCGCGCTGATCGGCACCGCCACCCTGGCGGCAGAGCCCATGCGCCTCGTGATCCCGGAATACGCCCCCTATACCTCCACCGCTGGCGGAAAGCCGCACGGCATCGGGGTCGACAAGGTGGTGCCGCTCCTTACCGCGCTCGGCATCGAATCCAAAATTTCCGGCGGAAGTTTCGGCGACGCCGTGACCGCCATCAAGGAGGGCCGTGCCGACGGTTTCTTCCTCGCCTCCCAGAACTCGGAACGGGATGCCGTCGCTATCCTGTTCGCCCCGATCGTCTTCAACAACTGGTTCTGGTACCTCGCCGCCGACTCCAAGCTCGATCCCAAAGGGGCGGACTTTAATCGCGCCACCATTGTCGGGACAGTCAGCTTCTCGGCTCAGGCTGCCTGGCTCAACAAGAACGACTTCCATGTGCGGATTGTGCCCACCGCGGATTCCCTTCCCGGGATGCTGCTCGAGCACAAGGGCATCAATTCGATTCTGGGGCCCGAGCTGGTCATCAATGACGCCATCGCCAAGGCGGGGCTCACCCCGGACAAGTTCCGGAGCGTCCTCGCCGATCGTAAGCCCTTCGGCCTCTACGTCGCGAAGACGTGGCTGAACGCCCATCCGGAGATGGCGGGAAAATTGAAGGCGGCCGTAGCGGCGCTAAATCCCTGAGACCGGGTAACTGCGGACCGGCACCCCTTCCAGGGGCAAAGCTTAGGTGGGTCTTGCCCTGGCGGAACCCGCGACACCTCCCTTGAGTCCGGCGGTTGTTCGCGTCTGAATTCCCGCAATGGATGACGCCCGACTCGACAAGCTGCTTTGGAGCCTTCGGATGTTCAAGACGCGTCCCTTGGCCGTCGCCGCCTGCCGCTCCGGTCACGTCCTCATCGGGGACCTGGAGGCCAAGCCCGGACGCCCGGTCCATCCCGGAGAGACCCTGGGCGTCCGCGTCGGCGGGGTGACCCGCACGCTCAGGATCCTGGCGATACCCCGCTCGCGGGTCAGCGCGAAGGAGCTGCCCGAGCTCATGACCGACCTGACCCCTCCCGCCGAGTACGCACGCGCCAAACAGGCCGCAATCGAGCACCAGCTCGCCCGCAAGCGGGGCATGGGCCGTCCCACGAAGAAGGAGCGCCGGGAGATCTCGGAGCTGTTCGGCCCCTGATGGACCACAATGAACGGACGCTGCTCACGGGCGGCTTTCCCCCTTCCCGAGCCAGGGAATGCCCCAAGGATAGCGACCCCCCGGCGCCAAAGCGGGCATTGCCAGAATCCGCGAGCACGCTACACCCTCCCCTCTCTTCAACTACCCATGCTCGCCACTGCCGATCTCGCACCGGACCCCTCTGACACGCTAAAGATACGGATCTTCCGCTGGGCATGCCTCATCACGGCGGGCACGAGCTTTTTGCTCATGCTCCCCCTCTACCTGGTCCAGGTGCCGCACCGAAGCGGCACGATTGGAATCGTGGCACTGGGCTTGGCGACGCTGGTCTGCTACTGGGCTTCGCTTCGCGGCAAGCAGCTCTTCCTCCTGTTTTTCCTGATCCTCCTGGCCAATATCGACCTCACCTGGACCATCGACTGCGGGGCCGAGGGCGGCCTGGCCTTCTACTGCCTGCCGATCCTCCTCTTCCCGCTCACGATGTACCGGGGGGCAGCCCGGTGGGCACTGGCGTCGCTGGTCGCCGTGAATCTCGTCGGGCTATTCCTTCTTGATAAGGCGGCGCCCGGCCTGTTGCTCCACTTCCCGTCACAAAGGGCGCAGCTGTTCGACCGGATAACGGGCGCTGTCTGCAGCCTGGTGATCACCGCGGCCATCATCCGGGTCATTCTGAAGAGCTACGATACCGAGCACCACGAGCTCGAGCAGGCCAGGAATGAGCTGCTCCTCAGGAACGCGGAGCTCCAAGACGCCCTGTCGAATGTTCGGCAGCTGAAAGGACTCCTTCCCATCTGCAGCGGGTGCAAGAAGATCCGCGACGACAAGAACTACTGGCACCAGGTGGATGCCTATATCTCCGAGCATACGGAAGCCACCTTCACCCACGGGTATTGCCCCACCTGTCTCGAATCTTATTTCCCTGGGGCTGCAGGACGCGCACCCCAATCCCCAGCGTAGCCGGTTTGGTCTGTTTCGGCGGCTGGCCTCAATAGCTATGGAGGTGCGATTTACCCGTGCGTGAGCAAGAGGTTCACGCACGCGGGTTCACTTTAGTTAGACAATTTGCGTCCTTGCATGGTATGACCGCGCTGTCCCGCGCTAATCATATGAATTCCAGAGAGAAGGCTTACTTCGTGATCGGTGTTGCTGGAAGTTCCGGCTCCGGAAAGACCACGCTTGCCAGCAAGCTGGTCGCCGACTGCACCGCGATCGGGATCACGGGACAGATCTTCTCTCTCGACAGCTATTACCGTCCGCTCGACCACATCAGTTTCGAGGAACGCAATGCCCGCAATTATGACCACCCGGATTCCATCGACTCCGCGCTGGCCGTGAGCCAACTGCGCGAGCTTTGTGTCGGAAAGGCGATCCAGCAGCCGATCTATGATTTCAAGCTGCACACACGACGAAAGGAATTCGTTTCCTGCATCCCCACGCAAATGATCGTGGTCGAAGGTCTTTACGCGCTCTACTTCAAGGAGCTGCTGGACCTCTGTGATTTCAAGATCTTTGTCTCGACCGACATCGTGACGGCCATGCTGCGCCGCGTGCAGCGAGACATCTGCGAGCGCGGACGCGACATTGAGGGAATAAAGCACCAGATCCTGGCCACGGTCCTGCCGATGTTTGAGACCTATGTGAAGCCCACCCAGAGGAACGCCCATTTCTCAATCAATTGGGAGGGCGAGGAGATTCCGACCAAGGCCACGGAAGGCCTTGTGCGCATGATGCGCGATCACTTCCGCTAAAACACAGGCCGCCGAGGAGGCTCAACCCGCGTTGGGTCATCACCTCCGAGCAGAATCAACCCCATCCATGTTCACGCGAATCCAACTATCGCTCCTTTTAGCGCTGACTTTCCTCCCCGGCCTATTCGCCGCTGATTTCGCCATGAGGGTGACGGACAAGAACTACCTCGATACCCAAGGATTCAGCGTATTCCTCTACGACAGCAGGTACCATCCGGTCTTCGTGGACCAAAAGAACACGGCCATGGAGATGATCCTCCATGGCCAACGGATTGCCACCAATGGCGATGTGCGCCTGATGCCAACCCCCGAGCAATGGGATCTGGTGGCCACCCTGAAGGGTCGCCACGCTGACAAGGATAACAACAGGCTCACCGCGAACCTTGACTTCCCAACCTTCGATCTCAGCTACACCCTGGAGGTGGCCGCCGAACCCGGTGGCGTGAAGGTCAGCATCAACCTCGACAAGCCGCTGCCTCCCAAATTGGCCGGGCGGGCGGGCTTCAACCTGGAGTTTCTACCCTCGATCTACATGGGCAAGGCCTACCTCGTGGACGGGACCCGGGCGGGCCTCTTTCCGAGAACGCCCGAGGACCCGATGGTCAAGGTGCTCCCCTTGCCCGACGAGCCGAAGAAAGCGTATTATCTCGAGGACTGGGACAAGGCCAAAGGCTACACCGAGCCCCTGCCGTTTGCCGTCGGCAAGACGATCAGCCTCGGTGTCGACGACCCGCTGGCCAGGATCAGCGTCATTTCGGATACGGCGGACCTAATGCTGTTCGACGGGAGGAGCCGCGCTCAGAACGGCTGGTTCGTTTTGCGCTCCCTGATACCCACCGGAAGGACCACGGGCGCCGTTGTCTGGCACATCAGGCCGGACGTGATACCGAACTGGACCCGGCCGCCGATGATCGCGCACAGCCAAGTCGGCTATGCTCCGGGCTTCTCCAAGGTGGCGGTACTCGAGCTCGACCCAAAGTACAACGGGCCGAAGACCGCCAAGGTGCTCCGCCTCATGGAGGATGGCTCCTATAAGCCTGTGTTCGAAGGTCCGATCACGCCGTCAACTCCCTGGCTCCGGTACGTCTACTCGAAATTCGATTTCACCCCGGTCAATGACCCGGGCCTCTACGTCATCGACTACGCCGGCCAGCGCACGGCGACCTTTCCCATATCCAAGGACGTTTACGCCCACATCTGGCAGGCCAGCCTCGACCATCACCTCGCCGCGCAGATGGATCACGTTTCGGTCCGCGAGGCCTACCGCGTGTGGCACGGCCTCTCCCACATGGACGACGGCCGCCTCGCGCCGGTGGTGGGCGAACAATTCGACAACTGGAACCAGGCGACGGCAACCGACGGGAAGTACAAGGGCGGCGACCATATTCCCGGGATGAACGTGGGCGGCTGGTACGACGCCGGCGACTTCGACCTCGAGGAACCCGCTCAGCTCAGTGTCATCCAGAGCCTGGCCCTGGCCTATCGGGAATTCGATCTCACCTACGACGAACTGACGGTCGACGAAGTCGCGCACGAGGTCGAGATGCACCGGCCCGACGGTGTGCCGGATACGGTGCAGCAGGTGAAACACGGCGCCCTGTATATCCTGGCGCAATTCCACAATATCGGGCACGCGATCCGGGGCACCCACGAGCCGGACCTACGCCAGTACACGCACCTGGGTGACGGAGCGTCGAAGACCGACGGACGCATCTACGACCCGTCGCTCGGGCCCAACGAGGTGAAAGGCGACTTCTCGGGCAAGCCGGACGACCGCTGGATCTTTACCTCCAACAACCCGTTCTTCCAGTGGAGTGCCATCGCGGCGCTGGCCGCGGCAGCCGACACGTTGAAAGGCTGGGACGATCCCTTGGCAAAGGACTGCCTTGAAACGGCGATCCAAGCGTGGAACGACGAAAAGACCCACCCCACAAAAGCCCCGACACGAAAGGGGCCCTTTGACATGGAGGACCCGGAAGCCGGCTCAGGGGGAGGCGTCCTCGCCGCTTCGCAGGGTTCGCTGGGCAGACCGAATAGCCGGGGCGCAACGGCTGCAACCGCTGCTGCGGTGCCCCCCGCTCATCCCGCCGGTGTCGGCAGGGGATTCTTCGGCGTCGGAATCGATTGGCCTGCGGCCCTGGAGCTCACGATCGCGACAAAGGGCGCGGAGCCCTACAGGTCCCGCCTTAAGGAGTTGTTCCCCCAGGTGATCACGCCTGAGCAAATGGAGTTCCGGGGTTGGACCGCTGTCCGGGCGTTGCCGTACCTCGACGCGGGAGCAAAGGAGCAACTGCACGAAGCGGTGAAGACCTACATGGCAGCCCTGGACGCGAAGATGGGGGCGACACCGTTCGGCGTTCCCCCGAGCCTAAGGACCTGGGGCGGATCAGGCGCCGTCGTGGAGATGGCGATCCGAATGTACTTCCTGCACAAGACCTTCCCCGACCTGGTGGGCCCCGAGTACACCCTGCGCGCCGTGAACTACATCCTCGGCACGCACCCGGTATCCAGCACGTCGTATGTCGCCGGAGTGGGAACGGTCTCAAAGACGAAGACCTACAGCAACAACCGGGGTGACAACGCCTATATCCCCGGTGCTGTGATTCCCGGATATATCATCATAAAGCCTGATTTCCCCGAGTGCATCGACGATTTCGGATTTCTCTGGTTTGAGGACGAAGCCGTCGTGGCTGGGTCGGCAAGCTGGGTCGTTGCGGGCAACGCGGCCGACGCGCTAGTAAAAGAGGCAACCCCGTAACACGGTCGATAGGGTCCTCCATAAGCCGTTAGCCACCGGCGGGACCGCTTAGGCCATAGTGCCCAGCCTGGCCGAAAGGTGTGGCGCAGGTTTTTGGCTACAAGCCCTCTCTCGGTGGCCATCCGCGGAGCCCCTCACTCTTTCAAATCAACATGCCAGTGGGCGACGACGGCTTGCAGTTCCTCCAAGGTGATTGGGGTCACGGCGCCGTGCTTGGGGCGCACGAAGTTGGTTCCCTTCATCACGCCCTCGTTGAAACGGCCGAGATGGCGCCAGGTCACGAAATCTTCGGTCTCGCTAAAGCCCATGTTGTTCGGCCGGGCGCCGTAGACGTCGTACATGAGCACGTAACGGGAGGTGCCGAGCCGCTTGAAGATATTGGGCGCCTCGGTTGGAACCGTCTCCGGATCGATGCGCTCCGGCGTGCCCGTGTAACCGCTGGCGAAGGCCGCTGACCACGAGTGATGGATCTGAGCGTTGCTCACATAGAACATATGCCACCTTCCATCCACCAGCGTAAGATCGCCGTCGATGCCCCCGATGCCCGGGATCATCTTCGGCGGGGTCTCAAGCCGGGTAAAGGCCTCATTGGCATAGGACCAGTAGAGGTTGGCGTTCTTGTTGCCGTAGCGGATCGTGAAATAGACGACCATCCTGCCAGAGACCGGATCGTAGGTCGTCTCGGGTGCCCAGGCGCAGTCGATGTCGCCGAGTTCCGGGAAGGCGGCATCCACGCGGAAGTCCGAGTGGGTCCAATGGACCAGGTCCCAGGATTTCATGAGCACCAGGGCCCGATTGTTGCCCCAGCCGTACTTTTCCTCGGGTCGCTGCCAGCGGGTGCTCCGAAATCCGGCGCGGTCGCCGAAGATATGGAGGTCCGTCATCACGAGGTAGAAGGCGCCGTCGGGTCCTCGCGCGATGTGCGGATCACGCACCCCCTTCTGCTCGGCAAGCTTTGCCCCGTCGAACACCGGATCGCCCCCGTTCACGTCGGTGAACGTATACCCGTCACGGCTGATGGCAAAATAGGCACAGTGCGTCTCATCCTTGAAATAGACCATCAGGTAGCCGCCATAGTCCTTCTCCTCAAGATGCCGGGCAATCGCGGGTAGTTCGAGGGCGGAAACAAGCTCAATCCCGGTAGGCCGTCGCACCGCCGGGATAGGCCGTTGAGGGGCTCCCGATGGAGCGGCCGTTGAGGCAGGAATTTGCGCACCGGCCTGCCCAAACGCGCACAGAGCAATGAGGACGGCGACAACTCCTTTCACAAACCGGGACGCGGCAAAAGGGCGGAAGGAGGCCGAACCGGCATTGGGACCGAACAGACCCTGAACCGTATTCCGCTTCATTTTGCCGCCTCTCCCTTCAGAAATTTGTTCACGTCGAGCCAATGGATGAAGACCGGAATCCAGCCATTGCTTGCCCGGTCCGGATAACCGAGGCCGAAGCCGTGGCCTCCGTTCTGGTAAAGATGAAATTCGACCGGACGACCGATGTCGAACCAGGACTTGACGACTCCGAACTGGCCTTGAAACAGGAAGTCATCCGTGGCGATGACGTTAAACATCGGCGAGGCGTCCTTCGGCCCGTCCACGGGACCCGTGCCGCCATATTAGGGAACGGTGCCCTTGTAGCCCAGGTCAGCCAGCTGCTTCTCAGTTTGGCCGATGATCCGGTACAGCCGGTTGATCTCCAGCATCTCCTGCTCGGTCAGCTTCTTTTTCGGGAGCTTGTGATCGGCATAGAAGTACTTGGTCATCGAATTGAACTCCAGCTGCTTTCCGTCCCACATCACATCGGGCGGACCGTCCCTCCACAGGATATAGCCATGCGAGTCGTACGGTGTCTCCCGGGTCCTGCGCACGTCGACCGTATTGAAGTTCGGCCGGGTTGCACCGTCGTGGAAATAGAATTCCCAGAATTGTAGATTCGGGTCCTTGGGTACCGGCCTCACCTCCTGGTTAACGATCCTCTTTACCTTGGCTACCGCATCGTCCAATTGGGCGAGTAATCCCGAGATCTGCGGATCGCCGGACGTGGGTCTGGAGGTGTCCGGGCTTGCGACCTGGGGTGCCTTAACCGGCGAACCCACCACCTTGATTGAGACGACGACATCGTCCTTCAGCTTAATGACCGAATCGGGATACGTGAGCATCCGCATCGCACCCGCCTCCATTTGGCTCTTTGGATTACCCTTTTCAGTTAGCACCTGTTGATACGTGTCGCCAACGTTGGTGGCATACGCGCTCGCTGCCGACATGAGTATCAACACGAAAAGGTTTCGGAGGGAGCGCATCAGCGTGAGAAATCAGATGTCATTTGGATGGTTCGGTAGCCGAAGTCGATCCCAGCATCTTGCCCCATAGCCCACCAGCATTACTGCCGCCTTCCGACAATTCAGATGCATGAATTCACACATAGGCTCAAGTTTCCAGCAAACACCGTAGCATGATTTCGCCTCCCAGAACAGAACGGGCAGTACGCTAATTTGCGTATCAGCGATCTACGAGAGATTTTACGGCTCCAACTTCGAATCAAAAAACAAACTTCCCGCTTTACCGCCTCCGGTTGGCAGCCCAGCTGAAGTCGGACTGCTATCCCAACAGCTGTTATTCATTGTTACCTTACAATAATGGTGCCCGAGGCGAGACTCGAACTCGCATGCTGTTAAGGCACAGGCTTCTGAGACCTGCGTGTCTACCAATTCCACCACCCGGGCGCTGAACATAATCCCCTTCCCTTGAGCGTTTTCCGGATACCGGAAACGCCAGGAAAGGAGAAAGAACCTCTTCTTCTAATTCCGCCCATCCAGCGGCGGGGGGTCATTACTACCCGCTAGCCAAAATCAACGGCAAGCAGAAATGGCGCGCCCCGGCCCCGGGCGCGGTTTTGAAACCCACTGGAATCGCTCGCCCTAAAAAGACGGCGTAATGTGGATTGTTTCCTTAGTCATTGCTGCTAAACGTACGCAATGCCCTCGTCCGGACGCTCCACCCTGGCCCTTTTTGCGCTCAGCCTGGCGACCGCTGTCTTTGCCGCCGACCCCCTGCCCCCGGACCTCGCCGCACTCAAGGTCAAGGCCGAGAACGGGAACGCGATCGCACAGTACAACCTGGGCCTCGCCTACGCGACGGGGAGCGGAGTGCCGCTGGACCAGGCCGAGGCGTACGTCTGGCTGACCCTGGCGAGCGAGCAGGGAAGCACCGGCAAGGACATCGGTGTCCTGGTCTCCGGGATGAGCCCCGAGGTGCTCGCGGAGGGAAAAAGGCGCCTCGAGATGGAGCGCTCCCAGATCGCCGTCCCAGCGCCCGTCGCCAGCTCGATCACCTTTAACAATACGAGGCGGGAGATCGCCCCCTCGCCGAAGGAGGCTCCGGCCCCCGTGGCGCCAAAGCCTGCGCCGGAAGCCCAAGCCCCCGCTCCCACTGCCGACCCCGAGGTCGCGCAGCAGAAGGCGAAGATCAAGGAACTCCAGGACAAGGTCGCCCAGGATGCCTCGGTCACCCAGCAGCTGACCCGCGAGCTCGACGAGCGGGGCCAGGCCCTCATGCAGGCGCTGGCGCAAATCAACGCCGTCAAAAACCTCCAGACGAGCCAGGATGACGCCGCGGAGAAGGAACTCAACTCGACCCGCGCCGCGCTCGAGGCCTCGAAGCTCGCGCTCCAGGACGCCAAGGCGGACGCCGCTGCAAAGCTCGACGCCCTCCAGAAGAATGCCGACGCAAGCGCGGCCGAGGCGGAGCGCCTGAAGGCCACGGTCGCCCAGGACGAGGCAGCGCTCAAGGCCGCCGGCAGCTCGTCCGCCAGCACCCAGGCGTCGGTCGCCGACCTTTCGAAGGCCCGCGACGACCTTGCCGCCGCTCTAAAGAAGGCGGAGGCCGACAAGGCAGACCTCGCGACCCGCGCGGCGGGACTCGAGCAGGATCTCGCAAAGCGAACCGCGGAATCCGACAGGAATTTTAACCAGCTCGCCCAGGACGAGGCGGCGCTCAAGGCCGCGCAGGCGGCCGCAGCCAGGACCGACGCCCTCGCCGCGGAACTCTCCCAGGCAAAGAACGACCTCGCGGCTGCAACAGCGCAGCTCGCCGAGGCCACAAAGTCAGCGCAAGCCGCCTCCTCCGCCGCGGCGTCAGCCGCACCGAAGGACCGGCTGGACAGCCTCACTGCCGAGCTCGCGACGACCCGTCAGGCGCTGGCCGAGGCAAAAGCAGCCGCGATCAAGGAAAAGGAGGCCGAGGTGACCTGGTCCGCCTCACTCGAGAAGGAGCTCGCGGCCCAGACGGCCATGTCCAACGAGCTCAAGGACAAGCTCGCGGCGGCCAACGAGGCCCTGAAGGCAGCCGGCGACACTGGGGCCGGAGCCCGCAAGATCTCAGCGGACCTGGCAAGCGCCAAGGCTGACCTTGCCGCGGCGAGGGACCAATTGGTGCAGGCCCAGGCAGCCGAGGATCAATTGACGGCAAAGGTCCAGGCCCAGCAGGCGGCGCTCAAGGAGGCCTCCGGGCTCGGCCCAAAGGTCGACAAGCTGACGGCGGATCTCGCGGCTAGCCGGAAGGCCGTGGACAGCGCGTCCGAGGCCGTGGCGGCGTCCGAGCAGAAGGCGGCCCAGGCCTCCGAGAAGCTCGCCGCGGCGGAGCGCGACCTTGAAACGGCGAAGGCCCAGGTTGCCGGCGTACAGAAGGAGCGGGACAGTCTCGCGGCCAAACTTTCCGTCGACGACGCGGCGCTCAAGTCCGCGGGCGAGACGGGTTCCAAAGCCCAGGCGCTCGCGAACGAGCTTTCCCTGGCAAAGCGGGAGCTCGAGGCAGCAAAGGTTACCTCCCTTGCTGCTGTGAACGACGCCGCGGCCAAGTCCTCGGCTCTTTCCAAGGCGGAAAGCGACCTCAAGGCCTCGGAAGACAAACTGGCCTCGCTCGCCAAGGACCGTGACGCCCTCGCCGCACGACTCGCGGCTGACGAGACCGCGCTCACGGCAGCGACGGGCGACGCTTCAGCGAAGGTCAAGATGCTCTCCGACCAGCTCGCCGCCGCGCAGAAGGATCTCGAAGCCGAGAAGGCGGCCTCGGAGGCGATCTCGAAGGTCAGTAACGCGAAGGGCCTCGCTCTGAAGCACATGGCCGGCGACCTAGAATCCGCCCAGGAGTCGCTTGCCGCGGTCCAGAAGGACCGGGACGCGCTCCTGGCAAAGCTCACGTCCGACGAGGCCGCGCTCAAGGTTGCGGGGGATTCCGGTCCGAAGGTCCAGGAACTCTCGGCGAGCCTGGCCGCGGCGAAGAAGGACCTCGAGGCCCAGAAGGCCTTGACCGCTTCGGCGGCGCAGGATGCCTCCGCCAAGGCCGCCGCGTTCACCCAGGCCTCCTCCGAGCTCAAGGCCGCACAGGCCGACCTTGCCGCGGCACAGAAGGACCACGACTCGCTCATTGCCCGGATCAACGACCGCGAGGCCGCGCTCAAGGCCGCGGGCTCCACCGGCGACAAAGCCGCGGCGCTCGCCGCCAACCTCGAGGCCGCGCGCGCGGATATCGACTCCCTGCGCACCCAGGCGGCCGCCGCCTCGAAGGACGCCGACGCGAAGGCAGCGGCGCTCGCCAAGGCGACAACTGACCTGAAGGACGCCCAGGAAAGGCTCGCATCGACCGTGAAAGAAAAGGACGCCCTCCTGGCCGACCAGGAGTCGGCGCTAAAGACCGCGGGCGCCGCCGGGGAGCGGGCGGAGGCCCTGGCCCGACAGCTTGAGGCCACACAGAGGGACCTCGCCGCGGCCAAGGCCGCGGAGGAGTCCGCGAGCCGCGACGCGGCCGCGAAGGCGTCCGCGCTCACGGAGGCCCACAAGGCGGCCGACGCCTCAGGCGCGCAGGTGCTTTCCCTCGAGAAGGACCTGGCTGACCGCACGGCGGAGACCGTGGATTTGAAGAACAAGCTCTCGGTCGCCCTTGCCGGGACGCGAGCCTCCGGCGAGAGCGGCGCGCAGGTGCAGGCCGTGAAGGCCGAGCTCGCGCGCGTCCAGGCTGATTTGGACGACGTGAAGTCCCGGCTCGCCCAGGCGACCGCGGAGGCGGCCGCCGCCAAGGGGGCCGCCCAGACGGCGAACCTCACCAAGGCCGAGAATACAGTCCTTAAGGCGGAGCTCGCGAAGGCAAAGGCCGACCTCGACTCGACGCGCGGGCAGTTGGCCCAGGCGGCGGCGGAGGCCTCAGCCGCAAAGTCCGCCGCCGAGACGGCGGGCCAGCTCAAGTCCGAGAACGCCTCTCTTAAGGAGAAGCTCGCTTCGGCAAGCACCTCTCTGCAGTCGGCTGGAGACACCGGGACGCAGGTCGAGGCGCTTAAGGCCCAACTGTCCAAGGCGACAGAGGACGCCGCATCTGCCAAGGCCGCCAACCTCGCCCTCTCGGATCGCCTCGCCAAGGCCGAGGACGCCGAGAAGGCGCTCCAGGCCTCCGTCCAGAAGAATGCGGGAGATGCGGCGGCGAAGGCCAGGGCCCTCTCCTCCGAACTTGAGCGCACGAAGGGCGCACTCGACGTGGCCCATGCGGAGCTCGCCCTCGCCAAGAATTCCACGAACGATCGGGTGACTGACGCCCAGAAGGCCGCCGACGCTGCGAAGGCGGACGCCGCGGCCAAGACCGCGGCCATGGAGCAGCAGCTTTCCGAGGCCAGGGCCCGGGACGAGGCGCTCACCTCGGACCTCGCTTCCGCAAAGAAGGACCTCGAGTCGGCCCGCCTGGCGCTCAGTGGAACCAAGGAGTCGGCCGCCGGCACGGCGACTGCGCTCGACCAGGCGAAGGCCGAGGGCGAGGCGCTGAAGGGCCAATTGGCCCAGGCCAAGTCCGACACCGAGTCCCTCCGCGCAAAGCTCGCGGCGGACGAGGAGGCGCTTAAGGGCGCCGGAGATTCGTTCGCAAAGACCCAGGCCCTTGCCGCGGAGCTCGCGCAGGCGAAGGGCGACCTCGCCGCGACGCAGTCCCAGCTGGCCGATGCGCTGAAACTCGCCTCGACCGCGAAGCAGCAGGCCGAGGACCACGGCCTCGACCGGGACAGCCTCCAGAAGCAGGTGGCCGACCTCTCGGCGAAGCTCGCGGCCTCGCAGGCCGCGACCGCCTCTCTCCAGGAGGAGAACACGCGCCTTAGGCGCTCGTCCCCGCTCAGGCCCGCGACGGCGCTCGCGGCGCAGGCCATCGCGGCCGCGGCCCCCACCCCGGTGCCGACCCCGGTGCCCAGGACCTACACGGTCGCCGACGGCGACACGCTGACAAAGATCTCGCTCCGGTACTACGGCACCTCGTCCAAGTGGATCACGATCTACCAGGCGAACCGCGACAAGCTGCCGAACGAGAGCGTCCTCTCGATCGGGACGGTGCTCCGGATCCCGTAGGCCCCTAAGCCGGGGGCCCCGGGAGGAAGTCGGCGATGTTCGGGATCTCGTGGACCCGGCGGCCGCCGTTCCGGCGCTCGAGGTAGAAGTCCTCCTCGGGCTTCATCGGTGACTCGTCGCCGTCCTCGATCTCGTCCTCGTCCTCCTCCTCGTCCTCGTCGACCACCCACTCCTGCTCGTCGAAGACGTGCGACATGCGCCGGGCCACGGGGGCCAGCACCAGGGCCGGGTTCTTCACCTTTCCGTCCTTCACGAACTCGAAGAGGCAGGGGTAGAACTTGTCCTCAAACTTGGCCCTGAAGTCCCCCATCCACTTGTTGGAGACACCGTC
Source organism: uncultured Opitutaceae bacterium (assembly GCA_903887455.1). Taxonomy (GTDB): domain Bacteria; phylum Verrucomicrobiota; class Verrucomicrobiia; order Opitutales; family Opitutaceae; genus Palsa-1447. Next base: position 17,601 of record CAISPT010000151.1, read on the forward strand.
CCTCCGGTTGAGGAGGACGACGTCCGAGTAGAAGATGCAGGCCTCGTACCAGGCGAAGAGCTTGGGGTGGGCCTCCGCGAGCTGGCAGTTCACGATGCAGAGGACCCGCGCCACCTCGGTCACCCGGTCCGAGAGGAAGGACTTCCATCCCTCGATCTGGTCCACGGGGTTGTGGCGGCCGTCAAAGAGGATGAAGACATGGGTGGCGTCCGGGGGGAGCTGGGCGTCCACGGCGTTGTCGGGGCCGAGCGTCCAGCGGAGGAGCGCCGGGAAGGAGGCGTCCCGGGGATCCGGGGCCTCCTGGCCGGAGAACAGGAACGCGGGCCTGTCGCCCTCGGCGAGGCCCTCGACCAGATCGGACAACACCTCCCTGCGCCCGGAGCCGGCGGCCCCGAGCACCAGGTAGACCCGGGGTTTGTCGTCCGCGTCGCTCAGAAGGTGAAGGTCTTGTTCTGCGCGGCGTTGCGCATCCAGTGGTCGAGGAGCACCAAAGCCGCCATGGCCTCGACGATCGGGACGGCGCGCGGGAGGACGCAGGGGTCGTGGCGGCCCCTGCCGGTGAGTTCGGTCGCGGCACCGGAGGAGTCGACCGTCGCCTGGGGAATCATGATCGTGGCGGTGGGCTTGAAGGCCACGCTGAAGACGATCTCCTCGCCGTTCGAGATCCCGCCCTGGACGCCGCCGGAGCGGTTGGTCGCGGTCCCCACTCCGCCTGCCTTGGGCACAAAGGCGTCGTTGTGCTCTGAGCCGAGGAGGAGCGTCCCCTGGAAGCCGCTTCCGATCTCGAAGCCCTTGGTGGCCGGCAGGGAAAGCATCGCCTTTGCGAGGTCGGCCTCCAGCCGGTCGAAGACGGGTTCACCGAGGCCCGCGGGCACCCCGCGGATCCGGCAGGTCACGATCCCGCCGACCGAGTCGCCCTTCGAGCGCACATCCTCGATCCGGGCGATCATGGCGGCCGCGGTCTCGGGGTCCGGGCAGCGGACGGGGTTTGCCTCAATCTCGGCGAGACTCGGGAAGGCCTTCGGGGTCCCCGGGGGGAGCGCCAGGTCCTGGACCCGGGACACGTAGGCCCGGATCTCGATCGCCTGGGAGGAGAGGATCTTCTTTGCCACGGCGGCCGCGGCCACGCGGCCCACGGTTTCCCGCGCCGAACTCCGGCCGCCGCCCCGGTGGTCCCGGATCCCGTACTTCATCTGGTAGGCGAAATCGGCGTGGGAGGGCCGGAACTTGTCCCGCATCTCGTCGTAGGCCCCGGGCCTCTGGTCGGAGTTCCTGACAAGGAGCGAGATCGGGGCCCCGGTCGTCCGGCCCTCGAAGACCCCGGAGAGGATCTCGACCAGGTCCTTCTCCTTCCGGGGGGTGACGATCGAGCTCTGGCCGGGCCTCCTGCGGTCCAGGTCCCCCTGGATGTCCCCTTCCGAAAGCGGCAGCCCCGGGGGGCACCCGTCGATCACGACCCCCACGGCGGCCCCGTGACTCTCGCCCCAGGTGGTGATGGTGAAGAGCTTTCCGAACGTGTTGGGCATCGCGCCTTGGGAAGGTTGCCCCCGAAAAGGGACCCCGCAAGCGGCAAATCTAGGCGATAGAGGCAACCTTTGCCCCGGGAGGGCGTCATAACAGCACGCCCTTTACAATGGTGGCGCTTTGCCCCCTAATCCGCATTCCCGAATCTGCATGACATTGCGCCTCGCACGCTTGTGGCTCTTCACCGGGCTCTTGGCCACGGTAACGGGCCTCCGGGCCGACCCCGTTGCATCCCCGAAGCCTGCGGCCGTGGCGCTGAAGCCGGGCGACCCGATGGTCGACTCCTTCAAGCTCGCCGACGGCGACATCGACTCGGTCTTAAGCGCCCTGGAGATCTACACGGGCCGGACGGTGGTCCGCCCGGGCCAGCTGGCGACGGCCAACTATTCCCTCAAGATCACCCGGCCGATCCCGAGGTCGGAGCTCGTGACGGCCTTGGAGACCCTCCTTGAGCTGAACGGGATCTCGGTGACCCCGATGGGCGACCGGTTCCTTAAGGTGACGAACCTGGGCGGCGCGAAGAGCGAGGCCCCCGAAATGATCATTGGCTCCTCGCTCGACCTGCCGGCGAGCGGCAAGGTCGCGACCAAGATCTTCGAGCTCACCTTCCTTAGGGTCTCGGAGTTCGTGCCCCAGATACAGACCTTCATGACCCCGGGGATCGGCGGCGGGATCGTCCAGCTCGAGAAGGCGAACGTCGCCATGGTGACCGACACGGTCGAGAACCTGCAGCGGATCGAGCGGCTTCTCGCCGAGGTCGACAAGCCGAGGCAGGAGAGCCTGGCGCCCCGGTTCTACGCGCTAAAGAACGGCGCCAAGGCGAGCGACGTCGTGAGCAAGATCCGCTCGATGCTGACCGGCGCCGCCGCCAACCAGCTCCGCTCCACCACGACCTACACGCCCGACGACCGCACGAACCAGATCATCGTGATCGCCGACCCCAGGGAATACCCCCTCTTCGACGCGATCATCAGCCAACTGGACATCAAGAGCGACCCGTTCACGCGCATGGAGGTGATCGCCTTGAAGCACGGCGACGCGAAGGACGTCGCCACCCTCCTTTCGAACCTCGTGAGCGGCCAGAACGCCGCCGCCCAGAAGACCTCAAACCAGTCGGTCCGGCCCGGCCAGATCGTGACCCCGCTTAACCCGCAGAACCCCGCGGCCCCGGCCATCCAGGCCGCCGCGGCGGTCGCAAGCGAGGCCGTGGGCTCGAGCGAGTTCAGCGGGCTTGTCACCATCCAGCCAGACGAGCGCACGAACTCAATCGTGGTCTCGGGGACCTTTGACGACATCCGGCTCATCAAGGGGATCGTTGACAAGATCGACGTCCTCCTGGCCCAGGTCTCGATCCAGGTCGTGATCGCCGAGGTTTCGCTCACCGACTCGGACGTGAGCGGCGTGCAGGCGCTTGGGCTCCAGGTCGGCAAGGCCCCGAACGGGGGAACCTCGATCACGGGCTTCTCGGGTTCCATCGCTGGCTGGACGGTTGGCGCCTCGCCGGGGGCCTCCGGGCTCACGGGCGTGAACCCGCTCAGTTTCCTCGCCCAGCTCCGCGCAGCCGGGGACCGCCACCGGGTGAAGATCCTCCAGGCGAACACGATCACGACCACCCACAACAAGGAGGCGAAGCTCACGGTGAGCCAGCAGCAGCCCGTGATCACGGGCTCGACCGCCGAGCCGATCGCGGCCACGACCTCGACCTCCTTCGCCACGTCATCCCAGGTGACCTACAAGGACATCGGCATCACGCTCAAGGTGACGCCGCTGATCGGAGACGACGGCAACATCCAGCTGACAATCGACCAGACGGTCGACGACAACCAGGGCAGCACCACGATCGACGGCAACAGCCAGCCGATCATCGGCCACCGCGAGGCCACCGCCTTCATCAACGTGACGGACGGCCAGATGGCGGTCTTGGGCGGCCTCCAGAGCTCCGGCCACACGACCGACCGCCAGAAGCTGGGGCTCATTTACGAGATCCCGATCCTCGGCAACCTGCTCGGCTACCGGAACAACGAGCTCGACCGCACGGAGCTCCTCCTCTTCATCCAGCCGCATGTGATCCGCCCCGACGAGGCCACGGCCGACACGAGGAAGCAGATCGAGGGAATGGGCAACAAGGAGCAGATCAACGATTACCTGAAGAACCCGGGCAAGATGCCCGACGCGAAGGATTCGCTGATCGAGAAGCTGAAGAACTAGGGGCCGGGCCCCCCTTGGAGCCATGCCAGTCATTCAGCCGGATTCCCTTCCCGAGGCGATCGCCGCCCGGCTCTCCGACGAGCAGCGGCAGGCCGTCCTCGGCGCCGCCCGCGGCAGCCGGCTCTCAGTCCTCTGCGCGGCGCTCGGGGTCGACGAGAATTCCGCCCTTAACCTCGCGGCCGCGGCCGCCGGGCTCAACATTGCGACGAACCTGGAGACCGACCCGGGCGCCCGCGGCCTCCTGCCGGCGCGCCTGGTCCACGACTTCCAGATTATCCCGATCCGCGTCGGTCCCGCCCCCGCGGAGGACACCGAGGCCACGGCCTCGACGCCGCTCCACCTGGCCTCCGCCTGGCTCCCGGACACCTCCATGGCCGACTGGCTCAGGACGTTCACGCCCCGGCCGCTCGTGTGGCACTTGGCGGTCCCCGAGCGCGTCCACCAGTTGATCATCGAGAACTTCGGCGTCGGCTCCGGCGCCCTCGAGGACTCCGACGAGGGCTACGTGGCCCCGGAGGCGCTCCGGGACAACGAGGCCGAGGTCGACGAGGACGCGGCCGTCGTCCGGTTCGTGACGGACGTCATCACGCAGGCCGTGGACGACCAGGCAACCGACATCCACTTCGAGCCCCAGGAGGGGCAGCTAAGGATCCGCTACCGGGTGGACGGGCTCCTGGTCCCGGTCTCCGTGCCTGAGAACCTGCTCCGCTTCCAGGACGCCATCATCTCGCGCGTAAAGATCATGGCGCGGCTCAACATCTCGGAGCGGCGTCTCCCCCAGGACGGAAGGATCAACTTCAAGGCGGCCGGCAACACGCTCGACATCCGCGTCTCGACGATCCCGACAATCTACGCCGAGTCGATCTCGCTCAGGCTCCTGAACAAGCGGAAGGAAGCCTACACGATGGACCGCCTCGGGATGAGCGCGGAGGAGCAGGACCAGATCAAGCAGGTGCTCGACTACCCGCACGGGATCATCCTCGTGACCGGCCCGACGGGCTCGGGCAAGAGCACGTCGCTCAACGCCTTCCTGCGGCAGATCAACTCGACGGACCTGCGCATCATCACGATCGAGGACCCGATCGAGTACGAGGTCCCGGGAGTCAACCAGATGCAGGTGCGCGCCGAGATCGGCCTCACCTTCGCAAGCGCGCTCCGCCACGTTCTCCGGCAGGATCCCGACGTCATCATGGTGGGCGAGATCCGCGACCGGGAGACGGCCGACATCGCGATCCGCGCCTCCCTCACGGGGCATCTGGTGTTCTCGACGCTCCACACGAACGACGCCCCGGGCGCCATCACGCGGCTCGTGGACATGGGGATCGAGCCCTTCCTCGTGGCGAGCGCGATCGAGCTCGTGATCGCCCAGAGGCTCGTGCGCCGGCTCTGCCCGGAGTGCACGCGGCCGGAGCCCGTCTCCCGGGTGAAGCTCCTCGAGTCCCTCGCGATCCTCGGCTGCAACGCCTCCGAGGCGGAGTCGGTCACCGCGCTCAAGGCTCCCGTCGGCTGCGACCGCTGCCGCGGGACGGGCTACCGGGGCCGGATCGGCCTCTTCGAGATCTTCCGCCTGAACGAGGAGATGCACACCCAGGTGCTCCACCGGGAGAGCACGCGCACGCTCGCGCAGAGCGCCCGGGCCCACGGCATGAGGACGCTCGGCCAGAGCGGCTGGGACAAGGTGAAGGCCGGGTTCACGACGCTCGAGGAGGTCCTCCGCGTGATCACGATCTCCGAGAAATAGGGCCCCGCCCGATGCCCCGCTATTCGTACAAGGCCCGCGACACGTCCGGGAAGGCCTCCGATGGGGTGATCGACGCCCCCGCGAGGAAGGACGCGCTCAGGCTCCTTTCCGCAAGGGGCCTCTCGATCACCTCGGTCTCCGATTTGCCTGGTGCCGCGGCGGCCGGACAAGCCCGGAAGCCGGCGACCCCGGCGCCCGAGGCGGCCCCGAAGGTCGCCGGCGGGAGCCCCGAGACGACGCCAAAGCGCGCGCAGCGCCTCCCCTTCCTCGAGTCGCTCCACGACCTCACCTCCTCCGGGCTCTCCGCGGGCGAGGCCGTCCGCCTCCTCTCCGTCCGGATCAAGGAACCGCGGCTGAGGAGCCTCTCCGAGGGCCTCTGGGCCAGGCTCTCCGAGGGCGCCCCGCTCTCGCGGGCCATGGAGGCCTACCCGGAGGTCTTCGATCCATCGACCGTGAACCTGATCCGGGCCGGCGAGGCCACGGGTTCCCTGAACGACACCCTGGCGCGCCTGATCGAGATGCTGACCGAGCAGCGCGAGCTCCGCACGGCGCTCCTCACGGCGATGGCCTACCCGCTCCTGATCGTGGTCGCCTCCTTTGGCGTCGTCCTCTTCTTCCTCTTCTTCCTGCTGCCCCGGCTCCAGACCCTCCTCGCCTCCCTCGGGGGGAAGATGCCGCTTCCGACCCGGATCCTGGTCGCGCTCGCCAACTTCACGCTCCACTACGGCGTCTTTGTCGCGATCGCCGGCGCGATCGCCGGGGTGTCCCTCTGGCGGTGGCGCTCGACCGAGGTCGGGCGCGCGCGGAGCGACGCGTGGCTCCTCAAGCTCCCCGCGGTCGGGCCCTTCATCGTCTCGCAGACGGTCCTCGCCTTCAGCCAGACGCTCGGCGTGCTCCTGCAGAACGGGATCACCACCTCGGATGCCCTCCGGATGACCGAGCGCCAGATCGAGAACCGCGTGCACCGGGTGGCCTTCGAGGGGGCGATCGAGCGGGTCCTGGAGGGCGAGGCCCTCTCGACAGCGCTCGGGCGGACCGGGTGCTTCCCGGAGCTTGTCCTCGACCGGCTCTCGGTGGGCGAGAACACCGGAAACGTGGTCCCGAGCCTCCGGGACATCGCGAAGACCTACCAGAAGCAGATCTCCCGGCAGCTTAACTTCTTCACCAAGGTGATCGCCTCGGTGATCCTGGGCGCCGTCTTCATCTTCGTCGGCTTCATCGCGATCGCCATGGTGATGGCGGTGCTCCAGGTGAGCTCGAGCTTCAAGGTCGGCGGCTAGCAGCTACGGGACCTCGTAGACCTCGACCAGCGCGACGCCCGTGTCGCCCGAGGCCCCGGTCACCTGGGCGGTGTAGGTCCCCGGCGCAAGGGTCAGAAGGAGGGCGGAGTCGGCGCTCGAGGCCTTGGCCCACGCGAAAGCCCCGACCTGCGCCGCGGCCGCGGTCACCATTGCGTCGCCGGCCCAGCCGGCGTTCGAACCGATGGGCGTCGCGGTGCCGACGGAGGTTCCCTGGTAGAGGGAAAGCTTCGGGTCGGAGAGGGTTCCGGAGACCCCGAAGGGAACGAGGGCGGGGCCCGAGGCGCGGACCAGCACCTTGACGGGGGCGGAGCCCCCGACGACAAAGCCCGCGATCAGCGTGCCCGAGCCTGCGCCGACCTGGACCCGCGCGGAAAGGTTCACCAAGCGGGGGGTGGAGGGCGTGAGGGTCGAGGGAGCGGCCGCGTCGTAGACCTCCACCAGGGCGATTCCCGTGTCGCCCGACTGACCCGAGACCTGCGCGGTGTAGGTCCCGGCAGCCAGGCTCGCGACGAGGGCGGAGTCGTGGCTCGACGTGTCGGTCCACCCGAATGCGCCGGTCGCCGATGCGGCGGCGGCAATGGAGGGGGAGCCCGCCCAGCCTCGGTTGGTCGCCGCGACCGTGCCCCCGGAGAAGAGCTGCAGCTGGGGGTCGGGAAGGGTCCCGGTGACGCCGAAGGGCGCGAGCGCCGGGCCTGAGGCGCGCAGGAGGAGCGGTACGGAGCCCGAGGTTGCGGATCCTCCCACCGCGAAGCCCGCGATCAGGATTGCGGAACCCGACCCGACGGAGGCCCGGCAGGACAGGTTGATCAGCCTCCCGGCGGCGGCCGCCGAAACGGTGAGGGTCGCCGCGGCACTGGTCGTGCTCCCCGAGGCGTTGGTCGCCACGCAGGTGTACGTTCCGGCGCTCGCAGCCGAGGCCGATGCGATCGAAAGCGTCGACGAGGCCGAGCCGGCGAGCCCGCCGCCGTCGGAAAGGGCGACCCCGTTCTGGAGCCAGCGGTAGCTGACCGCGGCCCCGCCGGTCGCTTGCACCGTGAGCGTGACCGGCGCGCCCGCGGGGACCGTCTGCGACTGGGGCTCCGCCGTGAATTGCGGAAGCGCTCCCATCGGGGCGAAGACAAAGTGCGCCGCCGTGAGCGCCGGCAGCGAGTACTGGAGCGCGTTGCCCGAGACCGTGGCCGCCGCCCGCTCGGAGACCTTGGCACTCGAGGCATCGAAGGCGAAGACGCGCGCGCTCCCGTAGGCGGCGGGCCCGGCGATCGTGAAGGAGACGTCGGCCGGCTGCGTGAAACTCTTGTTGAGGACCACCACGTGCACGGCACCCAACGCGTCTACCGAGGCATAGGCCGAGGCGTTCACGATGTCGGAATTGGTGGCCGGCACGGAGGTGGAACCGAACGCACCCCCCTGCCCGTCGTAGTTCAGGTACAGGGAGAAGGCGGCCGCCGTGAACAGGGGCGCCGGCGTCCCGTGGAGAAGCCAGACGCAGCCCAGGTAGACCCCGTACTTCCCGTAGATCCCGAGCACGTCCGCCTGCGCGATGCCGCCGGAGATGTCGCTCTCGCCGCCGTAGCTGTACTCGGAGAAGGCGAGCTTCGTCCCCGGGTAGCGCGCGGCGATCGACGCCTGCAGGTTCGGGATGTAGGGCAGGAACTGCGCGTAGTACTGCTGGACCCAGCTGTTCTCCCGGTAGGTGGGGTCCCAGAGGACGCGCGGGGCCTGCACGCGCTGCATGTTCGTCGCCGTGTCCGAGAAGTCGGTCTGATTCGTGATCGAAACGCCGCCCGAGCCCCCGACGTTCTCGTCGCTGTAGCGGTGCAGGTCGAGGACGTCGAGCAGCCGCCGGCCCGCGGTCGCGGACGCCTGCCCCATCTGGTCCAGGAAATAGTCGATGAACCAGCGGTCTCCGGTCGAGGCCTGGATCGCGGGCCAGTCCGGGGCGTTCTGGAGCGTGAAGTAGGCCTCGCTCCCGTAGAGGACGCCCCCCAGCACATCGGCGCTCGGGTCCATCCGCTTCACGGTCTTCGCGAGCGCCGCGGACCTGGACACCAGCTCCGCGCAGGTGGTCGCCGCCGGGTGAAGGTACGGATGGGTCGAGGGCCACAGGGAGGGCTCGTTGTCCAGGTTGTAGCCCTTGACGCCCGTCCGGCCCGACGCAGGGCCGTAGCGGGACGCGATCAGGTTCAGGAGCTCGTCCATGTAGACGGTCCCGTCCGTGGTGTCGGGCGGGTTCGAAAAGACCCCGCCGGGCTTGTCGTTCTGGACGGCCTTCCACCGGGAAGAGGGGGCCGCCTGGGAAGCGGTAACGGGACCGGCCTCGTCGGCAGCGACGTAGCCCGCCATCTGGAGCGTGAGGACCGAGTACGGCGTGCCGGCTGCGAGCGACTGGTCGTGGAACGCGGTGAGCGCGACCGCGGGAACGGACTGCTGGCTCTGGGGCAGCGTGTAGACCAGGTAGTTGTCGCTCTCGTTCAGGTAGTCCGTCCCCGCATTCGAGGCGTTGGTCTCCCAGTTGTAGCCTGTCAGACGGTTGCCGCCCATCCGCCGTGCCCCCGGAGCGGCGACCCCGGGCAGGTCCTGGTTGGTCCCGTAGATGTACGGGCTTATCGGCGTCCGGCCCGACGAGGGATCGACGGTAACCCGCACGGGATTTCCGCCCCGGGCCGCGAGCGGGAGGATCACAAGCAGCGCGAGGCAGGCCCGGCCGAGTGCCGACATGGGGGTCAGTTCATCGCGGCATCCGGCGAGGGGCAAGCGGCTTCCCAGGGAAGGCGCGGCCTCATGGCACCTCGTAGATCTCGACCAGGGCGACGCCCGTGTCACCCGAGGCGCCGGCCACCTCGGCCGTGTAGGAACCCGGCGGAAGCGTGAGCAGGAGCGCCGCGTCCGCGCTCGACGCCGACCCCCACGCGAACGCGCCCGCGGAGGCGGCCGCCTCGACGATCGGAGGGGATCCGCCCCACCCCTGGTTCGTCGCCAGGAGCGTCGCCCCCGCGTAGAGCTTGAGCGACGGGTCGGGGATAAAGCCCGCCACCAGGAAAGGCGCGAGCGCGGGACCCGAGGCGCGAATCAGCACCGTCCGGGCCGTGGGCCCCCCGACCACGAATCCCGCGATCAGGATGTTGCTGCCGGTCCCGACCATGCCGCGGTTCGAGAGGTTGATCAGCCGTCCGCTCTCGGGGGAGGCGGACACGGCGACCGTCGCCGGCGTGCTTGCCGTTGAGCCGAAGCTGTTGGTCGCGACGCAGGTGTAGGCGCCGGCCGCGGGGTTCGTGAGGACGAGGATTGGCCCCGTGGCGCCGGCAATCGGCGCCCCGTTCAGGTTCCACTGGTAGGTGGCAACCCCGGTCGCCACCGCGTTAAGGACCACGGTCCCTCCGGAGACCGTCACCGAAAGCGGCTCCTGCGTGAAGATGGGGGAACCGGTTGCCGCGGGCGCGGGCGTCGGGGTGGGCGCGCTCGTTGGCGTTGGCGTCAGCGCAGGCGTGGGCGTGGGTGAGCCGGCTGACGACGTGGGGGTCGGGGTCGGCGTGGGCGTCGTGCCGGACGCGGTAGGCGTGGGTGTCGGCGTGGGACCGGAAGCCGTTGGCGTCGGCGTCGGGGTCACTCCAACCGAGGTGGGAGTGGGAGTGGGCGTAGGGGTGGGCGTCACGCCCACGGGTGTCGGGGTGGGTGTGACCCCCACGGCCGTCGGCGTGGGCGAAGGCGTAGGGGTTGGCGTCGGACTGGGTGTGGGAGTCGGCGTCGGGCTCGGTGTGGGCGATGGGGTCGGTGTTGGGGTGGGCGTGGGCGTTGGCGTGGGCGTTGGGGTGGGCGTCGGGGTAGGCGTCGGCGTCGGCGTGGCGCCCCCGCTCACATCCACCTCGTACGTGAACTTGCTCGAGGAATGCCCCGTCCCCCCGTTGCTCTCCCAGGCCTGGAGCGTCATGACATAGGTCCCCGCGGTCGTGGGCGTCCCCGTGAGCGTGGGGTTCGTCGCATTGGCAAACCCGGGAGCCGTCGTGATCGACGAGGACGCGGAGCCAAAGACCAGGCCCGGTGGGATCGATCCGGTGACCGTCCAGGACTTGGGCGGGCTGTCGGTGGCCGGGTTCGCGGAAAGCGCGAAGGCGACCGGGGCAATCGCGGTTCCGGCGGTGACGGCGTACGGGCTCGGGTGGCCGGGCGTCCCCGTGAGGAGCGTGAAGACCGTGGCGCCCGCTACGGAGTCGACGGCGCCGAGCGAGGCGAGCGACGCCGCAGCGGCCTTCAGGATCATCCCTGCGTTCGACTCCAGGACCACGCCGGCCAGGCGGGCCGCGGACTGGAGGGCGGGCGCACGCTGCAGCACCGCCATAAGGATTGCAACGGGCAGTCGGAGGCGGGCGGTGGGAATAGGGTTCATCGCGCGGGCATGGACCCGCCCGGCCCTAACCGGTGCCCCGAATTTTCCGTAGGGCGCCCGCTTTCACAGGTTCTTCAAAAATGCCGCCTAGCCCGAGGCCACGAAGTTGAAGAAACCCCGGGTCTGGGCGCGCTCCTTCTCCGTCAGGATGATCCCCTCGGAGCCCGGGCAGGACCGGATGAGCTCGAGGCCCTGCTGCACGCCGCCGATGAAGGCCGAGGTCGAGAGCATGCCCGCCTGGAGGCAGGTGTCGGCGATCACGGTCGCCTGCGTGCACCCGTTCGACACCGGCCATCCGGTCCGCGGGTCGATGATGTGGCCGTACCTGCGGCCGCCGACCGTGAAGCTCCTCAGGTAGTCGCCAGAGGAGGCGATCGCCTTGTTGGATAGGGCGACGCTGCCCCAGGTCTTCCCCGGGCTCGCCGGGTCCTCGAGCCCGATGTGCCAGGCCGGGCGCCCCGGCGGGGCGCCGCTCGCCCGGAGGTCGTGGCCAAAGTCCACCAGGCTGTCGCGGATCCCGTGGTCCCTCGCAAGGATTGAGACCATGTCGACCGCGTACTCCTTGCCGAAGCCCCCGAAGTCGAGCGCCATGCCCTTCTCGGGGAGGAACACCTTCCCGGGCTCGCGCCGCACCTTGCTCCAGCCCACGAGCCGGAGGGCCTCGGCGATCTGCGCGCGGTCGGGGACGACCGGCGGGGTCGCCTTCCAGTTCCAGAGGCGGATCAGGGGGAGCGCCGACGGGTCCAGGATCCCGCGGGTCATGAAGACGAGCGTGTCGCAGATCGCGAGGAGCCCCTCGGTCTCGGGGTCCACCGCGACCCACTCCAGGCCGGCGGCGGCGTTGATCCGGGAGACGATGCTCCCCGGCTGAAAGCGGGAGAACTTGGCCTCGAAGGCCCTCACCCACCCCTCGGCCGCGGCCTCGAACGCCCTGGCCTGGGTGTCGCCCCCGGGGGCGGAGTACTGCACCTCGCACGGCGTGGCCATGGCCCGGAAGGAGAGCTTCCTCACCGGCAGGTTGGCCCCCGAGGTCGAGGGCGCAGGCTCCGGGGTCCTCTCCTGGCGCGAGACGATCGCCATGGGGCCCCCTAGTTCCGGGAGATCTCCACCGACGAGATCTGGAAGCTCGCGGCGAGGAGGGAGGGGTTTGCGCGGTCGACCTGGAGCCGGCACTGCTCGATCCCGATGTACGGGGAGCGTTTGCCGAGGAGGAGGTAGAACTGCTTCAGGGTCCCCCAGTCGACCTTGGTGACGCTGAACTGGAGCGTGTGGACGGAGAAGTGCCCGCTCGAGACGTCGCGGGACTCCCCGCTCGAGGTGTTCTTCGTGAGGCCGGCCTCGTTGGCGATCGCGGTCACCTCGGCGAGGAGGCGCGTGGCGTCGAGCGTCTTCACGGGGTCGAGCTGGGCCGCGGCCGCCTGGGCCGAGGCCTCGATCGAGGCGCGGTTCGAGAGCCAGAGCTGCTGCTCGTTGAGGGTCACCGTCGTGGACTTGGCCGTGCGGACCATCCGGCCGGCCCGGCCCGCCAGGCTCGAGAACCAGACGGCGGCCGAGAGGACGACAAAGCCCGTGAGGAGGACCTTCTCACGCAGGAGCCGGGCGAGGAAGAAGGCGCGCAGCGTGGCGATCATGACGCGGCGGGCGCGAGCGCCCCGGGCTTGAAGGTGACGATGAGCGTGAAGGTGACCACGTTGTCGCGGGCCCGCTGGTCGCGGATCTCGACCTTGTCGACCCCGGGCGCCTGCTCGAGCGCCGTCCGGTAGCCGGCGATCTCGCCGGCGTTCCCGGTCTGGGCCTCGATCTGGATCGTGTTGAGCGCCCCGGCGGTGGCGCTCAGGAACTGGATCGCCGGGGGGGCCTTGGGGAGCGCCGACTCGGGCGACACGGCCGAGATCATCTCGAGCGGCAAAAGCCGCTTGGTCGAGAGCTCCTCGATCCTGCCGGCAAGCTCCTGCTCGTCCATGATGCGGGAGACCGTGGGCTTCTGGGCCGCCACCTTGGAGATCCGGGTCTTCTGCCAGAGGCCGGCGCCGACAAGCGCGACCTCGCCGAGGCCCATGAGGAGGCAGGCGAGGACGGAACCCATCGCGACTCTCCAGAGGACCAGGTCGCGGCGCCTGGCCCTGGCGAGCGCCTCCAGGTCCCCCTTGTCGCGGACATCGAGGGCCCCGGCGGCGTCGGCCGGGACGACCGAGGTCACCGGACCGGCCTGGAACGAGAGGTCGCGGTCGCCGCCGAGCGGCACCGGGGGTGAGGCGGCGTCAAGGACCGTGGTCGACCCGCCGGCCGCCTTCAGGAGTCGCGCGCGGGCCGCCGCACGCTCCTCCTCGGTCGCCTCGGGGGAGAGGGGCTCGAGCAGAACCGCATCGGGGACCCGTCCCTGGCCCCAGTGGACGGCGGTCAGGGAGTCGGAGGCCGACAGCACGAGGGTCGTCCCGGGCGGCACCTCGGCCCCGAGGACCGCGGCGAAGGCCGGGAGCACGAACTCCGCCCCGCCCCAGCCCGAGGCCTGGTCGACCGTGAAGCGCCGCCGGTAAGCGGCGTAGGCGAGCGCCCGGTCGGAGCCGGTGGGCCAGAAGTAGCCGTGGTAGAGCTGCGACAGGGGGAACGGGGAAAGGCTCTCAAGCGCGAGGCCGACCTGGGCCACGACCTCCGGGCGGGTGGCCCCGGGCGCCACCGGGATCGTCCTCGAGAAGAACACCGCGTCGGGCAGGAACGCCACCTTGGGGGGCGGGGGCCCGGACCTCAGGAAGTCAAAGGGGGAGGCGCACATGCTCAGGTCTGGGAAGGGGCGGGGGGAGGCTGCGGGATCTCATCATCTTCGAGCAATTCGAGGAGGGTAAAGGGATAATTGATGCTTTGCGAGGCCGCGGCGGCCGAGGAGGCACTGGTGGCGGTCGAGGAGGGCTGGGAGGTGGCGGTCACGGGCGTCGGCGTGGAGGGTGACGTCCCGGAGGCGGCGACGGTTGCGTTCACGGCATTGGTCGTGTTGATCGTCGCCCCGCCCTGGGGGGCGAGGACGGCCGACATCCGGTACTGGGAGCGTCCCTCCCTGACCGTGATCGTGACCCGAAGTGCCGAGATTGTGGTGCCAAACGCCGACGCATTGCCGCCGGCGCCCGCCACGGCGGCGAGCGTCCCCGCGTTCGCGAACCACTGCTGGCCCTGGTTGGCGTACTGCCCGGCGCCGGAAAGGAAGTCCCTCACGTGCTCCTGCTGGGCCTCCGTGTACTGGCCAAGGGCCGCCATCACGTCCGGGTTGGCCCCGTTCACGTTCGGCTGCGAGAAGTTGAAGATCGAGACGTCGCCGACGAACCGCCAGAAGAGGGCGTTCGGGAGCCCGTTCTCGTCGAAGAAGGCGTCGCGAGCGAACGCGACGGCGGAGAGCTCGCTGAAGGCCCGGAGCGGGCGCCCGGGCTCCGCATAGGGGAGCTCCGCGTTCGAGTAGCCCGGGGTGAGCGAGGTCGAGTAGACGTAGCCCTGCTGCATCCAGCCCATGAGGGCGTCGGCAAGCTTCGCCGCGTCGGCCTGCGGCATCTGGTAGGCCTCGAAGAGGTTCGTGAGCGTGGTCAGGTCCGCGCGCCTGAGCGGGATCTTCCCGCTCTCGTCCTGGAAGGAGACCTCGACCGTCCTGCCCGCGCTCGGGCTCCACCCGGCCCACGCGAGCGGGTCCCCCCACCCCTCCGCCGGGCTCCTAAGGCCGTTGTCGGCCTGGCGGAAGTCCTCGAGGACGGCGAGCGTCACCTCGAGCGCCGAGAACGCCTCCTGGCGGAGCCGGTGGGCGTCGGACTGGCGGATCTCGACCAGGAGGTCGTTGCCCGCCTTCTCGATGAAGGCCGTGAGCGCCACGGCCGTGAAGACGAGCGTGACGAGCACCAGGACGATGACCGAGCTGCGGAGCCGGGGGTCCCTCGCGGGAGGTGTCGCGGGCGTCACCATGGGTTGGGGAGCCCCTGCTTCACGACCGGGACCATGATCAGCGCCTCGCGGACCAGGTGCTGGTAGGTGAAGGTGAGCCGGAGGCGCTGCGGGGGGAGCGGGTTGCCGCTCGTGTCGGTCTTTAGCGCCGTCTCGGTCGTCCACTTGTTGAAGTCGGTGTCGAAGTAGTCGTAGGCGATCGCGGTCACGAGCGGGGAGACGAGCGTCTCCCGCGGCGGGTCATCCAGGTAGTGGTTCTCGAGGTCCGAGTGCCAGAGCATGTAGAGGCCCTTGCCCCGCTTGACCTGGAGGGAGCAGTACACCTCGGGCAGCGGGTTCCCCGGCCAGCGCAAGATCCTGCCGCCGGTGAGCTGCATGTACGTGACCAGGTTCTCCTGGCCGCCGGAGGCGGGCTTAACGGGGAGCGCCCCCACGGGGGTCGCGTTCGGGGAGGCGGACGGCGGCAGGGAGGCCCGCACCACCTCCCGCTCGACATACCGGGTCACCGCGCGCACGTGCTGGTCGAAGAGCCGCACGTCGGCGTTCTTCCCCCAGAGCTCGCTCATCGAGAAGATGAAGGTGTTGAGCCCCACGAGGACCAGCCCCACGAGCGCCATCGCGAGCACGACCTCGATGAGCGTGAAGCCGCGCGCTTTCATTGGGCCTGCTTTCCCTGGGCGAGCGCGATCCGGTCGGCCGCGTTCTTGCGGAGCGTCGTCCGCTCGGTGGGGTCGCTCCAGGTGGGCCTTAGCAGCATGAAGGTCTCGGTCGTCGTCTTCGGGGCCGCCGCGCTCGTGTCCGAGATCACGCAGGTGAAGGTGACCGTGAAGAGGTCGGTCGTCGCCGTGGGCTCGATCTCGGCCGTCCACTTCACGTGGCGGTCGCCGTCGTCAAACTCGGCGCCGTTCACGGCGGTCTGCAGGTCCGAGATCGCCAGGAGCTGAGAGCGGGCGAAGGCGACCTCGTCGCCGCTCCTGTTCGAGCGCTCGGCGGCCTCGTAGCTGTTGAGGACGTTCAGGTACGCGGCGCCCATCACCACGGCCGTCAGGCCGAAGATCATGAGGGCCACGAGGACCTCGATCATCGTGAATCCCCTACGTGGTGCCATCGGGGGAGGCCAGGATCGGCGCGCAGGTCCAGGGGTCTATCGAGAGGAGGTGCGCGCCGCCGCCCGAGCGGAACTGGGCGCGGAACGGCGTGCAGGTGCCGTCGCTGTAGAAGGTGACGAAGGCCATGGGCTCGGTCTCGACGAGGGTCCCGCCGATCAGGGTCGAGCTGCTTCCCTCCGACGGGGGCGGGTGGAAGTCGATCACCAGGTCGTCCGGGCCCTGGACCGGGACGGCACGGGGGGCCCCTCCGTCAGAGAGGATGAAGCTGCGCACCTTGGGGTCGTAGGAGAGGATGACGCTTCTCTGGCCCTCGAGCGCCTGCTTCCTTGCGGAGGCGCAGACCTTCCAGAACTGCTCGTCGGGCGAGGGGGCCTTGCTGCTCAGGAGCGCCGTCGACCCGCCGATGAAGATCCAGCTGAGGAGCCCCACCAGGGCCAGGGCCAGCAGGATCTCGACCAGCGTGAACGCGCTGCGGTCACCAGTTCCCGATGTCATCATCGGAGCCGTCGGTCTTGTCCGGCCCCTTCGACCAGAGGTCGTAGCCCTCCTTGTTGTGGACGCCGGGGTAGCGGTACTGGTAGGGCTCCCCCCAGGGGTCGAGGACCGGGACCTTGATGGACTCGTCGAGATAGGGCCCGCGCCACCGGTCGGCCTTGCCGGCGGGGGCGGTCTTGAGCGCGGCGAGCCCCTCCTCGGTGGACGGGTAGGAGCCCATGTGGAGCCGGTACGTCACCAGCGGCGTCCGCATGCTCTGGTTCACGAAGAGCCTGGCGATGTCGACCTGGGAGCCCCCGAAGAGCTTGCCCACGTTCGCGATCGTGAGGCCCGCCAGGAGCGTGATGATGGCGATCACGACCAGGATCTCGACCAGGGTGAAGCCGCGGCGCTTGGAGTTGTCGTTGAGGCGCATGACGGGGTGAGGATTGCCGAAGGGCAGTCCCTTGTCGAGACGCTCCCCTTGGCCTTCCGGTTTCACGGGGAGGGGCCGTGCCGGCGGGAGCGGTCGATGAAGATGAAGTTCACGAGGAAGCTAAGACCGAGCACGCCGCCCAATGTTCGGATATTGCGCATGGCGCCGACCACGGTGGAGAGGGGGCTGGCGGCGGGCTCCCGGACCCGGAGGAGGAGGAAGGC
>CAISPT010000152.1 GCA_903887455.1 uncultured Opitutaceae bacterium
CCCGCCACCTTCGCACGGAGTCCGGGATCGGCTACCGCCTGGTCGAGGACTAAGGCGGGTCGACCGCAATTACTCCCCTAACTGGATGCCCTGCGGGCGCGTTCGGCTCGCCGAGGACCCCGGCGAGGCGATAGGGGTCGTGTTGTTTCCCATCAGCCGCCAGTATGCACCCAATGAGAGACGCTTACGTTAAAGAGGCCCTGAAGGTGATTGATGACCCGAATATCCTGGTGAACGTGGTTTCGCGCCGCGTGAAGCAGCTTAAGCGGGGCAACAGGCCCCTCGTGGAATCACTCGAGAAGCTTTCGGCCGAGGACACCGCCCTTCGAGAAATCATCGAGGGCAAGATCAGCTACGAACTGGCAAGCACGACGGCTCGTTCCTAACGGGAGCGAACCGGTTGCGTCCCGGAAGCGCCGCGGCGACGACTGATCGCCTCGTCCCCGGTCGCATGATTGTGCGTATTATGCGGGCTTGAGGTGTAGACTCGATCGGACAATCGTCGGCGATCCCCGCCTGCGTGCGTCCATGAGCCCTGAACCCCTACCGTCCGGACCCCGAGAGAGCGCGCGCCTGAGGGCGCTGCGCGAATACGGGGTTCTGGAGGCTCCCAAGGACCCGGTACTTGACGGGATCGTCGCCATGGCCGCCCGTATAACCGGTGCTCCCATCTCCCTGATCACCCTGGTCACGGAAGACCGCGTTTGGCTGAACGCCACCTACGGAACCACGATGACTCAGCTGCCGAGGGAGGGGTCCTTCTGCGGCCGGACGATCGAGTCGCCTAGCGATGTGCTGCAGGTGCACGACGCGTCAGTGGATCCCCTGTTTGCCCAAAACCCCATGGTCAAGGGGGAGCCCGGCGTTCGCTCCTACACGGGGCTACCCCTCGTCACCCCCTCCGGTTTCCCGATCGGAACCCTGTGCGTTGCCGACCTCACGCCCCGAACGCTTGAACCGGAGCAGACGCGGCTGCTCAGGATGCTCGCCGAACAGGCGATAGGGCACCTAGAGGTGCGGGGGCGCCTCAGGAAGAGCGAGCAGCGCTTCGAGCTGATCGCACACTCGGCGGTTGACGTGATCTGGGACTGGGACCTGGAGGAGGACACCCTTTGGTGGAGCGAGACCGCCGAGATCCTCTTCGGGCATCCCGCCGGCACCCAGCGAGAGGGGCAGCGCTCGTGGAAGGACCTGATCCACCCCGACGACAGGGAGCGGATATCCGCGAGCGTGGCCGAAGCCCTCCAGGGCAGGGGCGACCGCTGGGAGGAGAGCTACCGCTACCAAAAGGCCGACGGCACCTACACTTTCATTAGGGACAGGGCCGCAATCCTTCGAAACTCCGAGGGAAATGCCATTCGGATGACGGGGGAGATGAGCGACCTCACGGAACGGCGCCACTCCGCCGACCTGCTGGCCCTCCTGTCGGCGGCGGTGGACCAGTCCGCAGACCTGGTGATGATCACCGACCGGACGATGACGATCCAGTACGTGAATGCCGCGTTCGAGCGGCACACCGGGTACGCAAAGAAAGATGTCCTCGGCAAGTCGCCAAGAATACTCAAGTCCGGCCTCCACGAACGCGAGTTCTACGACCGGATGACGGCCCAGATCGAGGGCGGCGGCGTGTTCGCGGCGGAGTTCACCAACCGACGCAAGAACGGCGAAAGGTACATCGAGTCGAAGCTGATCGCCCCGATTAGGAACACCGAGGGGGAGATTATCCACTTCCTGAGCACGGGGCGCGACGTCACCGAGCAAAAACGCGCCGACGAGGAACTCCGGAGCAAGACCGCGTTCTTCGAGGCCCAGCTTAACTCGACGATCTCCGGCATCGTCCTGGTCGAAAAGGCCGGCAGCATCGCCTTCGTCAACCGTCGCTTTTGCGAGATTTGGAAGATCCTGCCCGGCTCCCTAGAGGGGCTTGACGAGAGCGCCTACCTCGACCGGACCTCCTCTTTGGTCAAGGACCCCGAGCGGTACGCGCAGCAGAATGCCCACATTCGCGAGCGTCCACTGCAGGCGTGCCGGGATGAGGTCGAGCTCGCCGACGGGACCACTGTCGACAGGTACACCTCCCCGGTCGTGGGCAAGGACGGCCGCACCTACGGCCGAATCTGGACCTACAGGGATGTCACCGAGCAGGGGCGCGCGCTGCGGGAACTCGCCGAGTCCCTCTCGCTCCTCGACGCGACGCTCGAGTCCACGGTGGACGGCATTCTGGTGGTCGACGGCAAGGGTCGCCTGACAAAGTTCAATCGAAAGTTCAGCGAGATGTGGAAGCTTCCCGAGGAGATACTGAACTCCCGGGACGACGACCGGGCGATCGCGTTCGTCCTTTCGCAGCTCAAGAACCCCGACGGCTTCACGCGAAAGGTGCGCGACCTCTACGCCCATCCGGAGGCCGACAGCTTCGACGTCCTCGAGTTCAAGGACGGCAGGGTGTTCGAGCGCTATTCCCAGCCCCACCGCGTGGGGACGTCCATTGTGGGCCGGGTGTGGTGCTTCCGCGACGTGACAGAGCGGCGCAAGCTCGAGTCGCGGCTCCTTAGGACCCA
>CAISPT010000153.1 GCA_903887455.1 uncultured Opitutaceae bacterium
CCATGACCTCAGGGACGCAGCCGCTCGCCCCCAGGGCGCAGGGGATCGCCGCCACCGCGGCGATCGGCCTGATCCGACTCTACCAGTACACGGCCTCGCCGGCGCTTCCCGCGATCTTCGGACCGTCGTACGGCTGCCGGTTCCACCCCTCGTGCTCGCACTATGCCGCGGAGGCGGTGGCGACCCACGGTGCCCTGAAGGGGACCTATCTCGCGGCGCGCCGCGTCGTCAAATGCACGCCCTTCCATCCGGGCGGTAACGATCCCGTCCCGCCGGCCTCGCGGTAAACCAAACATCCTCGTGGACAAAAAGAACACATTCATCGGTGCGCTGCTCTTCATCGCAGCCTTCTTCGTGCTGGTTTACTCCCAGAAGAACGCCCCCCAGCCCGCCGCCCGCGCTCCCCAGGCCCAGGTCGCCGCCCCGGCTGCCGGCACCGCGCCCGCCCCCGCTATGAGGGCCATCCCCTCGGATGAGCCCACCTTCACGACGGCCCAGGTCGACCAGTCCGGTGCCACCGTCACCCGCCTGGCGAACAGCTTCGTCGAGGTGAACTTCACCGACTCGGGCGGCTCGATCCGCAACGTGGCCTTCCGCAAGTACCCGGCCGACCTGCACCGGGCCGACCCCTTCATCTTTAACGAGCTCCATGACAACCCGATGCTCGCGTTCATCGGGGTGCCGGGCCTGGACCGCGGGACCCGCTACGCGCTCGTCTCCCGGACCGACACCGACGTCGTCTACCGGGCGGTCCTCGACAAGCGGGTCGAGGTGACGCGCCACTTCATCGTGTCGCCCGACAAGGGCGCGGGCACCGACCCCTACCTGATCCGCACCGAGACCACCTTCCGCAACCTCTCGGACTCCGCCTACGCGCCGATGAGGGTCGCCTTCTCGATCGGGACGGCCGCTCCCAGCAACACCGCCGACACGGGGCTCCAGCTCTCCACCGAGTTCTCCAACGGTAAGGACCAGACCCTCGTCCGCCGCGCCTCGCTCGAGGGAAGCGGCGGGTTCCTCGGCTTCGGGGTGAGCGGCCCTAAGGCCGTGATCCAGGGCCAGGGCCCGGTTGTGTGGGCCACGGTCAAGAACCAGTTCTTCGCCTCGATCCTCACTCCGGACGAGCCCGCCGCGGGCCTCGAGAGCCGCCGCGTGAAGCTCCTGGACGACCTGCCCGACTCCGACAAGCGCGCGTACGGCATCACGGCCGCCGTCGACTTCGACGTGCCGGCGATCCCCGCCCACGGCCAGACGACGATCTCCGGCACCTTCTACGTGGGCCCCAAGGAGTACCCGAGGCTCTCCAACACCGACGTCTTCCGGCACGACGAGGACCGGATCATGGACTTCGGCAACTTCATCTTCCGCTTCTGCGCGGCGCTGCTGCTGACGGTCATGACGTGGTACCACAGCTGGACCTCGAACTGGGGCATCGCGATCATCCTCACGACCCTCTCGCTCAAGGTCCTCTTCCTGCCGATCACGCTCGCGCAGTCGCGCACCTCAAGGCGCACGCAGAAGGTCATGCCGGAGCTCAAGCTCATCAAGGAGAAGTACAAGGACAACCCCCAGAAGCTCCAGTCGGCCACGATGGAGCTCTACAAGAAGCACAAGATCAACCCCGTTGCGGGCTGCATCCCGATGCTGCTCACGATCCCGTTCTTCTGGGCCTTCTTCACGATGCTC
>CAISPT010000154.1 GCA_903887455.1 uncultured Opitutaceae bacterium
CCAGAATGAATACCGAAGCCCTACTCGATGCCGAACTCGTTCGCCGGTTTAACGGAGGCGACGCCTCCGCCTTTGGGGAGATCATGAGCCGCCACAAGACCCGGATTTTCTCGGCGGCGATGGCCCTTTTGCGCAACCACGCCGACGCCGAGGAGATCACCCAGGACACCTTTGTTCGGGCCCACCGGGGACTCGCCACCTTCCGGGGCGATTCCTCGCTCGCCACCTGGCTCCACCGGATCGCCGTGAACCTCGCGCGCAACCGCTACTGGTATTTTTTCCGCAGGCGCAGGCACTCCACCCTCTCGCTTGACGCCTCCCTTGGGAGCGAGGGCGAAGCCACTTTCTCGGACCTGCTATCGGCGGACTCGCCCGACCCCTCCCAGGAGACCTCGCGCAACGAGTTCGTGGGCATGGTGGAGGCGTGCATGGAGGCGCTCGAGCCGGGCCACAGGAGCATCCTGGCCATGCGGAGCGTGCTCGACCAGTCCTACGAGGACATCGCCAAGTCGCTCGGGATAAACGTTGGTACGGTCAAGAGCCGCATCGCCCGGGCCCGGGAGCGCCTGCGCAGGAGCCTGGCCGAGGAATGCCCGGAATTCGCCCGCGACACCGACCCGGCCGACTGGTTCGAACCGGCGCGCGGCGGCGGGCAGGTGGCGGTCGCCACGGCCTAGCGGGCGCGCAGACCAAGGAAGAGGGAAAGCTCGCGCAGTGCGCCCGCGGCCCGGTGGCCGCGCCCGACCTTCCGCGAAACGACCTCTAGGCGCCTCGACGGCCGGTCGGCCTTCAGGTCACAGTGTCCGACGATCTCCGTCCCCGAGAGCACGGGAAGCGCGTAGTAGCCGCGCTTGCGCTTGGCGGGCGGGGTATACGCCTCCCATATGTAGTCGAATCCCCAGATCCTGCGCGTCAGGGGCCTGTCGTAGATCAGGGGGTCCAGGGGAGCCAGCAGGTGGACCTTGGGCTCCGGGAGGGTATCCCCGTCTGCGCCGAGAAGCGAAGCGTCCTCACGGCGGCAATGGAGCACCGGCCCGCCCTCAACCCGAACGGGCTCCACCTGGTCACCGAGGAGTTCGAGCTCCCTCTTGCCGAGGGCCACAAGCCGGTGCTGCCTTAGGCGCAGGGCCGCAAGCCAGCGCTCGGTCTCCTCGGGACCGGGCTCGGGCTGCGCCAGCAGCGCCGCCGGCAGCACGCGCTCGGGAAGGTCGTACAGCCGGCGGTTGCGGTCCCGGCCGGCAATCAGAAGGCGACCGTGGAAGAAGAGCTTCTGCATCGTCGCCTTTCCGAGCGTTGCCGCCCCCCAGACCCTCCTGCCCTTGCGCCCGTCCGCGAACGCGTCGCTCGCGAGCGCCCCCTCCCCTGCTATCCGTTCAAGGACCGTCACGGCCATCTCCTTCTCGCGCGGCGTGAGCTTTCCCGACCAGGCGCTCGGCTTCCTCGACCTGCGGCGCATCGCCGCGAGAAGGTGGGGCCAGGCCTCGAGCGGGAAGGCCGCCAGAATTCCGGCATCGGGATGGTGGTGCTCGAAGGCCGTGCGCTCCAGCGGGCCAAGTGACCGGCCCGGCCCGTGGAGGTGCTCAAAGAGCCCTCCCTCCCGGTAACCCTTGACCCGCACGCGGAGGATGTGGTCGTGCATCCGCCCGCAGACGTTGATCGGGTCGATCTGGACATAGCCCAGGTGGGCGACCGCGGAACCGACGTTTTCAAACCCCGCGCCAAGCCGGTGGGCGCGCAACAGGAAGGCGCGGGCCCGCGCCGCGGTGACGTCCGCGGGACCCTTCACGACCCCGGGTCCGGGCGCGTGGGCTGGGTCCGCACCGGCCCACTGCTTGCCGGCGGCTGCACCGCGGGCGCCACCGCCGACGGACTCGCCCGCTTGACGAGC
>CAISPT010000155.1 GCA_903887455.1 uncultured Opitutaceae bacterium
GACCCAGGTCCGGGCGCTGGTCGACGCGGGCGATGCCAAGGTCGGGCCCCGGGGGGTCGACGGGCTGCAGCGTGCGGCGGCAACCTACGGCTCCCGCTACGGCGAGGCGGCCGCGGAGAAGAGCTCGTACAACGTGTTCACCCAGAACCCCTGGTACGTGGGCAAGCTCGCCGGCTCCGGCCCCCTGCCCACCCTTCGGCGCCTGATCGACAACCAGCGCGAGCTCGTGAACGCCTTCGAAGAGATCATCCGCCGGCCGAACGAGCAGGAGGAGGTCTTGAGGGACCTGGCCGTCCGCTGCCTGGCCGTAACGGCCGCGCGGGCGGGGGCGGCATAGGCGCCCGGAGGTCTCTTTTCCAGTGGCGTTAAGCGCCGCGCGGGCTTTACTCGGCGGCTTGCCGTGAACGAGCCGTCCGAATCCCCGCCCCGCGACACCTTCCCCAACGTGCTGGCCGAGCGCTACGCGTCGGAGGCGATGAGGGACATCTGGTCGCAGCGGGGAAAGGTGCTCCTCGAGCGCGATTTCTGGATCGCCGTCATGAAGGCGCAGCGCGAGCTCGGCGTCCCGATCCCCGCCGACGCGATCAAGGACTACGAGAGGGTGAAGTCCAAGATCGACCTGGACTCGATCGCGAAGCGGGAGCGGGTGACGCTCCACGACGTGAAGGCCCGTATCGAGGAGTTCTCGGACCTCGCCAAGCGCCAGTTCATCCACTTGGGGCTCACGAGCCGCGACCTGACGGAGAACGTGGAGCAGCTGCAGATCTTCCAGTCGCTAAAGCTCGTCCGAATGAAGCTTGCCGCGGCGCTGATCGCGCTCGCCCGTCGCGCAGAGAAATACCGCGACCTGATGATCACGGCGAGGACCCACAACGTTCCCGCCCAGCCGACCACCTTCGGCAAGCGGCTGGCGATGTTCGGCCAGGAGCTCCTGATCGCGTTCGAGCGGATCGACGGCCTCATCGAGCGGTACCCGGTCCGGGGGCTCAAGGGCGCCGTGGGCACCCAGCTCGACCAGCTGACGCTCCTTGGGGGCCGGGCCGACAAGGTCGCCGAACTGGAAAGCCACGTCCTTAGGCACCTCGGAATCCCCGCCTCGCTCCACAACGTGGGCCAGGTCTACCCGAGGGGCCTCGACTTCGACGTCGTCACGGCGCTCCACCAGGCGGGCGCGGCAGCGGCCAGCTTCGCCACGACGCTCCGGCTCATGGCCGGCGCCGGGCTCCTCACCGAGGGGTTCCAGGCCGGCCAGGTCGGGAGCTCGGCGATGCCCCACAAGGCCAACGCCCGCAACTGCGAGCGGATCTGCGGGTTCTCGACCATCCTCGGCGGCTACGTCGCCATGGTGGGCACCCTCGCAGGGGACCAGTGGAACGAGGGAGACGTGTCGTGCTCGGTCGTGCGCCGGGTGGCGCTTCCCGACGCGTTCCTCGCGATCGACGGCAGCATGGAGACCTTCCTCACGGTCCTCGAGCAGATGGAGGTGTTCCCGAACGCGATCGCAAAGGAGAACGAGCGGAACCTGCCGTTCCTGGCGACCACCACGATCCTCATGGAGTCGGTGAAGCGCGGCGCCGGCCGCGAGACCGCGCACGAGGCGATCAAGGAGCATGCGCTCGCGGCCGTTAAGGCCATGCGGAGCGGGACCCCGGGGCCGGAGCTCGTGGACCGCCTCGCCGGCGACAAGAGGATCGGCCTCGGCAAGAAGGCGCTCCAGGCGATCCTTGCCGAAATCGCCCGGTTTGTCGGGGCCGCGCCGAAGCAGGTCGCCGGCTTCGTCTCCGAGGTGAAGCCGATCGCCAGGCGCATTAAGGGCGCGGCCGTTTATCGGCCCGCGCGCCTGCTCTGACAACGCTTTCGGGGAGCTCCCGAACTTTTCAATTGCGCACCCGTCGGGGCGGGGCTTTAGTGGACCCTCACTGTCGCGATAATCCTCTATAACTTTTCAAATGGCTGAACTCGTAGGAAACATTCTGGTGGGTCAATCTGGTGGTCCGACCTCCGTCATCAA
>CAISPT010000156.1 GCA_903887455.1 uncultured Opitutaceae bacterium
AGCCCAATGCTCGGCTCGTCGAGGACGTAGAGGACGCCGGCCAGGTTGGTCCCTAGCTGTGAGGCCAGCCGGATCCGCTGCGCCTCGCCTCCCGACAGGGTCTTCGTAGGACGGTCGAGCGAGAGGTAGCCGAGCCCGACGTGGTCCATGAACCTGAGGCGCTCCCGGATCTGGGGGACGATGTCGCGGGTCACGATCCTGCCCCTCTCGTCGAGGTCCATGCTCTCTAGGCTCGCGAGGAGCCCGGACGGGGGGCTCGCGAGGAGCGCTGGCAGCGACATCGGCTCGCGCCTTCCCTTGAAGTGGAGCTTAACGGCGCTCGAGATCCGGTTCAGCCTTCCGCCATGGCATGAGGGGCATAGTTCGCCGCCCTCGCCCCGCTCGTCGCCGCCCTCCAGGCCCAGCTGCCGCAGGCGCGCCGCGTTCTCGTCCTCATCCTCGTCGTCGGGTTTCGCCATCCACGGGTAGATGCGGCCGTAGCCGCGGCACACCGGGCACCACCCGCGGGCGGAGTTGAACGAGAAGTCCTTCGGGTCGAGCTCCGGGAAGGATTCCCCGGTCTCGATGTCGGTCCTCGTGGTGGAGAACCAGGAGAGGATGTCGCCCGCCTCGGTCAATACGAAGCACGCTCCCTTGCCGACGCCGAGGGCGGCGTCGAGCGCCTGGGAGGGCCGGTGGTGTCCCTTCAGGTCGGCCGTCACGGCCTCGATGTCGTGCTCCTTGTAGCGGTCCAGCTTCCTGAAGGCAGCGACCTTCACGAGCTTCCCGTCGGCTCGCATCAGGTCGTATCCCTGGCCCGCGATCCAGTCGGCGATCGGCTGGTGGTGGCCCTTCCTGCCCCGGACGAGCGGGGCGCAGAGGTAGAGGTGCTTGGCCCGTCGGGCCTTGCCCGTAGCCAGGACCTTCGCCAGCAGCTTCTTTAGCGCCCCGGCCGAGAGGGGCTTCACGGCGCGGTCCGTGTCGGGATGATGCTGGACCCCGAGGCGGGCGTAGAGGAGCCGCAGGTACTGGGCGACCTCGGTGATCGTCGCCACCGTCGACTTGAGCGACCCGCGCGTCACGCGCTGCTCGATCGCCACAGCCGGCGGGATGCCCGTCAGCCGGTCGATCTCCGGCCTTGGAAGCTGCTCAACGAACTGCCGCGCGTAGGGCGACATCGACTCCATGAAACGGCGCTGGCCCTCGGCGAAGACGATGTCGAAGGCGAGGGTGGACTTGCCCGACCCCGACACCCCCGTGACGACAGTGAGCTCCCTCAGCGGGAACGACACGGACAGGTTCTTCAGGTTGTTCTCGCGGGCCCCGACGATCTCGATCGATGTGGCGGGCGCTGCGGGCTCCCACGCGTCGGGGGCGGCCTCGGCGGCGGCGATAGCCGCCCTCTCGCCCATCGCGTCCCGGAGGTAGGGGGACGTCGCAGCGGCGGCCGCGGCCAGGCCCTCCGGGGACCCCTGGAAGACGATCCGGCCCCCGCCGGCCCCCGCCTCGGGCCCGATCTCGATGATCCAGTCCGCCGACTTCAGGACGTCCACGTTGTGCTCGATCACGACCAGGCTGTGCCCCCGGTCTACCAGTGCCTGCAGGACTCCGAGGAGCCTGCCGACGTCGTGGCGGTGGAGGCCGGTCGTGGGCTCGTCGAGGAGGAGCAGCACCGAGGAGGCGCCCGGCAGCGCGCCCAGGTAGCGCACGAGCTTCAGGCGCTGCGACTCGCCCCCGGAGAGGGTGTTGAGGGGCTGGCCAAGGGAGAGGTAGCCGAGCCCCACCGACTCCAGAAACGACAGGCGGTGGCGGATCTGCGCCGCGTCCCGAAAAAGCTCAAGCGCCCTGGTCACGCTCATCTCGAGCACCTCGGCCACGGTGGTCTCGCTCCAGCGGATCGCGAGCACCTCGGGCTTGAAGCGCCTGCCCTCGCACACGGGGCAGGGGACGTACACATCGGAGAGGAATTGCATCTCCACGCGCTCGTAGCCTAGGCCCTGGCACTGGTCGCACCGACCGTCGCCGCTGTTGAAGGAGAAGCTGGAGGGCCCGAGGCCCGCCTCCTGCGCGCCCTCCGTTCCGGCGAAAAGCTCGCGAATTAAGTCCCACGCCTCGACGTAGAGCGCCGGGTTCGAGCGCGGCGTCCGCGACACCGGCCCCTGGTCGACGAGCACCGCCTCGCTCACGAGGTCCGCCCCCGACACCCCCACTATCTCCGCAGGGTCCTCCGAGGCCCTCGCCCGGTGCGCGAGGAGACCCTGGTAGATCACGTTGTCGAGCAGCGTCGACTTGCCCGAGCCGGACACGCCGCTCAGGCACACGAAGCGACCGAGCGGGACCGAGATGTCGAGCGACCTGATGTTGTGCTTGGTGGCTCCCGTGAAAGTGAGTGCCGGGTGTCCCGCCGTCACCGGCCGCCGGCCGCCGGGGGACAGGATGGTTCTGCGGCCCGAGAAGTACGCCCCGGTGATGCTCGCGCTGTCCCGGAGCATCTCCGGAACCGTCCCCTGGAAGACCACGTGGCCGCCGCCGGCACCGGGCTCGGGCCCGATCTCGATCACGTGGTCGGCGGCGGTGATCATCGACTCGTCGTGCTCCACGACGACGACCGAGTTGCCGGCCCCGGCAAGGCTTCGAATGATGGCGATCAGTCGGTCGATGTCCCGCGGGTGGAGCCCCACGCTCGGCTCATCCATCACGAAGAGGGTGTCGACGAGGGAGGTCCCGAGGCAGCCGGTCAGGTTCACGCGCTCGACCTCTCCGCCTGAGAGCGTCCTGGAGGGCCGGTCCGGCGTCAGGTAGCCGAGGCCGACCTGGTTGAGGTAGCTCAGGCGCGTGGCGATCGAGTCGAAGGCGATCTCGGCCTGGCGGCCACCCGAGGCGGGCCTGGCGTCGGAGAGGAGTTCCCGGAGCCGGTCGACGGACTCCGCGTAGAGGCCGGGCAGGGTGAAACCCTTCCACTTCCAGCACAGCGCCTCGGGCTGCAGGCGCGAGCCCCCACAGTCGGGGCACGTGTTGTAGGAGCGGTACCTGGAGAGAAAGACCCGCACGTGCATTTTGTACGTCGTCTTCTCGAGCCACCGGAAGAATCCCTTTACGCCGTACCAGTACTTCGGCCACGTCTTGCCGTTCTCCTCGCCGTAGCCGGGCTCCCCGTCGATCACGTAGGCCTGCTGCTCGGGGGTCAGCTTCTCGAACGGCACGCCCGTCGGTATCTTCCGCTTCTTCGCGAACACGCGCAGGTCGTCGAGCGACGAGCTGTAGACGGCCCCCTCCCAGCACTTCAGGGCGCCCGCATCGATCGAGAGCGAGCGGTCGGGGATCGCCAGGCGATAGTCGATCTCGATCACTCGGCCGAATCCGCGGCACCTCGGGCAGGCGCCGAGCGGGGAGTTGAACGAGAAGAGGGCGGGCGTGGCAGCACGGAACTTCCTTCCCGACTTTGGGGAGTGTAGCCCCCTGGAATAGTGCCCGAGCTCGGAGAGGTTCGCCGCCGAGAAAACCCGCACCTCGCCGCGGCCGAAGTGCATCGCCGTCTCCACGGCCTCGGTGAAGCGGGCCATGTCAGCGGCCTCCACCCTGAGGCGGTCCTGGATCACGAAGAGGCGCCGTGTGCCCGAGAGCGGAGAGTCGTCGCCAAGCAGGTCGTCGATGCGCAGGACCGACGGCGCCTGGGAGCCCTCCGGCCCCGCCAGCACGCGCACGTAAGTCTGGTTCTTCAGGCTCCCCAGGATCTCGGCCCATGTGAGGTTCTCGGGCTTGGCGACCTCGAAGGCCACGATGACCTGTGCGCCCGGGTGCGAGGCCAGCGTCTTCCGCCAGACCGTCTGGGGGTTGTC
>CAISPT010000157.1 GCA_903887455.1 uncultured Opitutaceae bacterium
CGGCTACACGCCGGCTGCCTTCTTCCTGCACTTCGACAAGGAGCACAAGGTGGGCTCAGCCGCTGCGGCGCGCCACCTCGAGTATTTCATGGCGACCGAAATGGATTTCGTGAAGATCCAGTACGAGCAGGAGTACCGGCCCCTTGATTTCCTGAAGAAACCCTCGGACTGGGCGAGGCTCTCGCCTCACGGCCTGGATTTCTACGAGCCGCAGCTTGAGACCGTCCGCGAGATTGTGCGCGCCAAGAAGCGCGAGGCGCTGGTCATCATGACCCTTTACTCCCCGTTCATGTGGGCCGGCCACAGCGCGACCCGGCCCGTGCTCCTCCGCCACATGGAGGAGGATCCCGTGGCGGTGAAGCGCGGTCTCGACACCCTGGTCGAGAGCCAGCTTGGGTTCATCAGGGCGTGCGTCGCGGCGGGAGTCGACGGATTCTACATGTCGACGCAGGGGTCTGAGACCGGTCAGTTCAGCACGCCCCGGCTCTTCAGGGACTTTGTGAAGCCCGCGGACCTCGTGGGGATGGGCGAGGCCGCCAAGGCCTGCCCCTTCAACATCGTGCACGTCTGCGACGACAATGCACCCTATGCGGACTACGCCGCCGTGGCGGACTATCCCGGGCAGGTCGTCAGCTGCTGCCCCAAGCTCACGGAGCGGACGCTGTCCTGGCAGGAGGTCTCCTCGATCTTCGACCGGCCAGGAATGGGGGGCATGGAAAGGAAGGGGGTGATTGCCTCGGGCTCCCTTCAAGACCTCCGGAGCGAGGTGCGCCGGGTGCTTGGGTCCGCCCCAAGGAGATTCATCCTCGGGGCGGATTGCACGGTTCCCTCGTCCACGGACTGGGCGAGGATACGGTGCGCGGTCGATACCGCGCACGGTGTCGCCTAGGGTCCCGCACTCTCAGGTTCCCTTGCTGTGGCCTGCGGTTGCCGCCGGGCTGTCGCACTTCTCCGAGAAGATGTCGAGCGGTGTGCCGGTCTCCAGGAAGGACTTCAGGCTCGAGAGGACCTTGGGCCAGCCCTTGGAGACCTTCCCTTCCATCGAGGAGCCTGCGACGAAGTCGCCGTGGACCACCTTCAGGCACACCATATCGGGGAACGACTCGATGTCGAAGGTCACGCGGGAGATGTCGGTGGGGTCCTTCGGGCTGACCCAGCTGAGGGCGAGGTGGGCCGGGGGCCTGCTCTCCACGACGGTGCCGGTGACCGCAGGGACGCCACCGTCGTCGTCGAAGACGTGCTTCCAGGAGGAGCCGCGCTTCCAGTCCGACAGGTTGGCGGCCCCGCCCCAGTATTGGCGGGTGAACTCGGGGGTGGTGATCGCCGCCCATACCTTCTCAGGCGTGGAACGGATGTAGGTGACGTAGACGTGTTCGGGTTTATTCATTTTTTTCCTCTATGGCTTGTTTCAGGTTGTGGAGGGCCTGGACCCGCTGCTGCTCGAACTTTCCGATCCATCGCATGTAGATCTCGTTGATCGGCAGCGGATTCAGGTAGTGCAGTTTTTCGCGGCCCCGCTTCACCGTCACGACCAGGTTCGCCGACTCGAGCAGGGCCAGGTGTTTGGTCACGGCCTGCCGGGTCATGTCGAGGTAGTCGCACAGTTCGCCGAGCGTCTGCCCGTTGCTCTTGTGGAGCTGATCGAGCAATTCGCGCCGGCTCTTGTCTGCTAGGGCTTTGAAAACCGCCTCCATGGACTGGCAACATGCAACCAAACGGTTGCATGTCAAGCGCCCGGGCAAATTTTTTTATAAGCCCCGGGGTAGGGACGGTGAGCCTCCCCCTTTCCTCTCGCCTCCCGACCGGAAACCATAATCTGCTACCCCTTTTCAATCCCTGCTGAACCCATGAGCGACGCAACGAACCAATCCAACAACGAGCTGATGCAGGTCGCGATCACCGAGGTGCGCGCCTTCGTCAAGAACCAGACCGAGAAGGAGGCCAAGGCCGAGCTGAAGGCGAAAGCCGAGGCCTGGACCAAGTACGCAGCGCTCTCGATGGCCTTCATCGCCCTGGTCGCAGGCTACACCTTCTCCAAGGGGGGCTCCTGCGCGGGCCGCGTGGCCAAGGACCTGAGCGAGGCGACCTACAACCAGACGAACGCGTCGGACCAGTGGAGCTTCTACGAGGCCAAGTCCCAGAAGCAGCTCCTGGCCGACCTTGAGATCAACCTGCGGTCCGCAGCGAAGGCCGATGATCCCGGGCTGGTGGCGCTCAAGGCCAAGGTGGCCCGTTACGACAAGGAGAAGGCCGAAATCCAGGCCGAGGCCAAGAAGTTCGAGGAGGCCCGCGACAGCTACCGCAAGGACGCCGAGCGCATGACGGCACTCGGGGGCAAGTACGGGCAGGCCGCGCAGGCCTTCCAGATCGCGCTCGCGATAGGCGGCCTGTGCCTCTTGTCGAAAAAGCGCTGGCTCTGGTTCATCACCCTCGGGGTAGCCGCCGTGGCGGCCTATCTCTTGGTCGTGGCGCTCACGACGGCGATCTAGGGCGCCGAACGTCCTTCCGCCGCCCGAGCAGCTCGCCGGCGATCTCGTCCCACTCCCGCTCCAGGGGACCATCGGCTGCAGGGCGTCCCGCCCGCGCGTACCAGTAGCCCGCGTTGCCGGTGTCGCCTTCCCGGCGGTGAAGGTAGGCGTGGACCCACGATCCGTCTCGAGTCGGGTCCTCCTGCGCCTCCTGGTGCGCGCGGGCCCAGTCCCCGCGCGCGTCAAACCACAGGGCGCGAAGCGCCCGGTCAAGGCCGGGCGGCGGCTCCGCGGCCGAGGAGACGGCGGACTGCCTGAGCTGCGTGGTCGTCATGGCTGCAGACTCTCGCCGTGCGCGGGAGGCTCCGCCACCGCGAAAATGCCGGTCCATCTTCTTTGTCCATGACGCGGGCCTCGGCCTCGGCTAGCATTATCGGCATGCCGGTACCCCGCGCCAAACTCGCTCCGCGCCTTCGCGTCACTCTCGGCTCGGAAATTGCCTTGGGACCCGGCAAGGCGGAACTACTGGGGCTTATCGCCTCTAAGGGATCGATCAGGGCCGCAGCTTTGCAGATGGACATGTCGTACAACCGGGCGTGGACCCTGGTCCGGGAAATGAACGGCCTCTTTAGGAAGCCGCTAGTGGTCAGCCTCCGCGGGGGCGGCACCGGGGGTGGGGCGACGCTTACGCCGACCGGAGCGAGGGTGCTAAGGCTATACGGGATCATGGAGCGCGACTGCCACCGGGCGGTCGAGCGGGAATGGAAGTCGCTTCGCGCCCTTCTGCGCACGCTAGCCTGAATCAGCGGCAAGTCTGACGATATACTTGACAAAAGATAACGCATGGGAGGCGCTCTGCCATGCGCCTTTTTAAGTACCTGCTTCTGCTTCCCGCAGCTGTCCTTGCTTCGCCAAGGCAGCTGGGTGCGGGGCATGTTTCCGTGGCTGCCGCAGCCAACCTAGTCTACGTGATAGAACCCTTAAACGCCGCCTTTGCCAAGGCGGCCCCCGACGCCGACGTGGTATCCGAGATCGGCGCCTCAGGGGGCCTCGTTGCCCAGATCCAGAACGGCGCCCCCTACGACGTCTTCCTGTCGGCTGACACCGATTACCCGAAGAAGCTCGTCAAGGCCGGCGGCGCTACCGCCGACAGCCTGTTCGTCTTCGCCAAAGGGCGCCTTGTGCTGTGGACGTTTAATCCGGCGGTCGACCTCTCATCCGTCTCGTCTGCTGTGGGCGTGGCCGCCAAGATCGCCGTGGCAAATCCCGAGACCGCACCTTACGGACGGGCGGCCCTGGAGGCGTTGGGTCGTCTCGGAATCGCCGACGCCGTTAAGCCGAAGCTCGTCTACGGCGAGAGCGTCTCCCAGACGGCGCAGTTTGTCTCGAGCGGCAACGCAGACGCGGGCTTCGTGGCGCTCTCGCTTGTCCTCTCGCCCAAGCTAAAGGACAAGGGCAGGTGGGTCGAGGTCCCCGCCGATCTCTACACCCCGATCCTGCAGGCCGGCGTCCTCACGAAGAAAGGGGCCCTTAACCCGGATGCGAAACGCTACCTCGAGTTCCTGTCGAGCCCCGAGGCCAAGGCGATCCTGAGCCGGTTTGGCTACGGGGTCCCCTAAGG
Source organism: uncultured Opitutaceae bacterium (assembly GCA_903887455.1). Classification (GTDB taxonomy): domain Bacteria; phylum Verrucomicrobiota; class Verrucomicrobiia; order Opitutales; family Opitutaceae; genus Palsa-1447. Next base: position 4,090 of record CAISPT010000157.1, read on the forward strand.
ACCGGTCCGTCCCAAGCAGCACCCCGCATGACACTCATGTCCTCCCTCAGCCGAGCCCGCTGCCTTCTGGCTGCGATCGCCGGCCTCCTTGCAGCCTCCGCACTTTCGGCCCCGTTGTTCTCGGTAAGGAATGGCTCGACCACGGTCTCGTTTGAATCCCCCGCGTTCGATGCCCTAGCCCACCAGTCTGTGACCGCCTACGACTTCCACGAGAAGCAGGACCACGTCTATACCGGGGTGCCCGTCAGGGAACTGCTCTCGCGGGCCGGCGTCGATTTCGGCGAGAAGCTCAGGGGCCGTGAGCTTAGGCAGGTGGTCGTTGTCCATTGCAGGGACCACTACGACATCGTTTTCGCCCTCGCGGAGTTTGACGACGCCTTCAACGGCCGAACGATCCTCCTGGTGGACCGGCAGGACGGCCACGCGGTGCCTGCCGGGCAGGGGCCGCTCCGCCTCGTGGTGCCCGGCGACAAGCGGCCGGCGCGGTGGGCGAGGATGGTCGAGTCGCTGGAGGTTGTCGCCGTTGCCGAGGGGCCCCCGCCGTCCTCCCCCTAGCGCTGCCGCTTGCGCGCGCGGAGAAGGGCTATTGTCCTCGAAACGCGCATGGCCCGGGTCTCCGGCCGCTTCGCCTCGGCCACCCAGGTGGCGTACTCCTTCTGGCAGGAATAGGAGAGCGTCCTGAAAAACGCGCCCGCCTGGACGTCGCCCCGTAGCGCAGACCGCAGCTCCGGCGGGAGCTCGGCCTTCCGGGGGGCCGTGTCCGCCCGCATCACGACGTCAACCCGGTCGCCGTTAGCAATCCCGGCGGCCTCCCGGAGCGACTTCCTCACCATCATGGCGTGGGTCCCGTCGCCCTCGGGCATCACCGAGTTCCGGAAAGGCACCCCGTTGATCGTCCCGGTGACGGCGACGCGCGCGCGGGTCCCGAAGGCTGCCTCGACGCTGAAGGGGATGGGAAGGAAGGTCCAGGAGCCCGTGGGGCCCCGGCCCTCGAGCCGCGTCTTGAATCGCTTCACCATTGGATTTTGCGAAGGCTGCCACCGCCGCTCCCCCGTGCAACCGCGTTCTTTGAGGTGCAGCCCGAGCTAAGGATTGTCATCGGGGCAAAGCCCCCGAATCGTGGGCCCCCACCCACGTGGACAAGAATCGGAACAGTCCTCCCGGCCCCGCCCAAACGGGGCGGCCGCCCCTAAGGATCGAGTTCGCCCCGGAACTGCCGATCAGCTCCCGCGCGCCCGAGATCGTGGACGCCATCGCGACCCACCAGGTCATCATCCTGGCCGGCGAGACCGGCTCCGGCAAGTCCACCCAGATACCGAAGATGTGCCTGGCGGCGGGACGCGGGACCCGAGGCAGGATCGCCTGCACCCAGCCCCGGAGGGTGGCGGCGCTCTCGCTCTCGCGCAGGATCGCCGAGGAGATGGGCGTAGCCTGGGGCCGGGAGGTCGGCTGCAAGGTGCGCTTCAGCGACAACACCTCGGCCGACACCGTGATCAAGTTCCTGACCGACGGGATGCTTCTCGCCGAGGCGCAGGGGGACCCGCTGCTGCGGGAGTACGACACGATCGTGATCGACGAGGCGCATGAGCGCTCGCTCAACATCGACTTCCTTTTGGGGCACCTCCGCCAGATCAGGGCGAAGCGGCCGGAGCTTAAGATCGTCGTGACCTCGGCCACGATCGACACGGGAGAATTCAGCAGGGCCTTCGACGGCGCCCCGGTGATCCAGGTCGAGGGGCGCATGTACCCGGTGGAGGTGGTGTATTTCCCGCTCGACGGTCTCGGGAGCGACCTGGTCGAGGGCGACGAGGGCGGCTCGAAGTCCGAGGCGATGCACTATATTGACGGTGCGATCGAGAGCGCCGAGAGGATCGCAAGCGACTCGTCCTCGGGAGACATCCTCGTTTTCATGCCGAGCGAGCGCGACATCCGCGACACCTGCGACGCCCTCTCCGGGCGCCTTCGCAGCTGGGACATCATCCCGCTCTTTGGTCGCCTCACCAACGACGAGCAGCGGCGGATCTTCGCCCGCGGGCAGAGGCGCCGGGTCGTCGTTGCGACGAACATCGCGGAGACATCCCTCACGATCCCGGGGATCCGCTACGTGGTCGACACGGGGCTCGCGAGGATCAGCCGGTACTCGCCCAAGGCCAGGACCCGGCGCCTTCCGATCGAGGCGATCTCCCAGTCGAGCGCCAACCAGCGCAAGGGCCGGTGCGGCCGCGTGTCGGACGGCGTGTGCGTGCGGCTCTACTCGGAGGAGGACTTCCTCGCCAGGCCCGAGTTCACCCAGCCGGAGATCCAGCGCGCCAACCTGGCGGACGTCATCCTGCGCCTGAAGGCGTATGGCATGGGGGACGTGGAGACCTTCCCGTTCATCGGGCCGCCGGCCCCGAAGGCCGTGCGCTCGGGCTACCTTCTGCTCGAGGAACTCGGCGCCCTCAGGCAGGGGCCGGACCATGAGCTCACCGAGGTCGGCCGCGAGCTCGCGCGGCTACCTGTCGACCCGACCGCGGGCCGCATGATCCTCGAGGCGGCACGGGAGCGGGCGGTCCGCGAGGTGCTGGTGATCGCCGCGGGCCTCTCGATCCAGGACCCCCGCGAGAGGCCCCAGGAGAAGCGCGTTCAGGCGGACGCCGCGCACCGCAAGTTCGCGCATCCGGACTCGGACTTCCTCACGCTGCTCAACATCTGGGACGCCTTCCACACCCAGATGGAGACCCTGGGGCAGGCGAAGCTGAGGGCCTTCTGCAAGTCACACCACCTGAGCTACACCCGCATGCGCGAGTGGAGGGACGTCCACGCTCAAATCTCCGAGGTCCTGGGGCGGTCGGCCAACGGGAAGACCCCGTCGGTCTTCGACGGCGTCCGACCGGGAGCGGAGCGCAGCACCTCCTTCGGCACGCCCGCGTACCGGGCGATCCACAGGAGCATCCTCGCCGGGCTCCTCGGCAACATCGCGACCTTGGACGAGGAGGGCGGGGGCTACCGCGCCGCGCACGACCGGAAGGTCGCCCTGTTCCCGGGCTCTGTTCTCCACCGCCGGGAGGCCCCGGACGCTCGGCCCAAGAGTCCGCCCCAGGCCGGTGCGAAAAAGAAGGCGTCGAAGGCCCCGCGGTGGATCATGGCGGCCGAGGTGATGGAAACCTCGCGCCTTTTCGCGCGGACCTGCGCCCGTCTCGACCCCGCGTGGGCGCTCGAGATCGGGGCCCACCTGGTGACAGTGTCGCACAGCGAGCCCTTCTGGAGCGCCGAGGCAGGCCGGGTCCTCGTGAAGCAGAAGACAAGGCTCTACGGGCTGGAGATCGACGTCCGGAGCGTGGGCTACGGCGCCATCGACCCGGCCCGCGCGACCGAGATCTTCATCCGCGAGGGCCTCGTGAACGACACGGTGACCTGGCCCTTCGACTTCACCGCCCACAACCGCCGGCTCAGGGAGCGTCTTGAGGCGCTCCTGACGCGCACCCGCGACGCCACCTACCTGGGGCTAGACGAGGCCTCCTTCCGCTTCTATGCCGCCCGCCTGGAGAGCGTGTCTTCTGTTGGGGAGCTGGTGGACCTTGTGCGCGAGAGGCGGGCCAACGAACCCCGGTTTCTCATGATGGAGGAGGAGGACCTGCGCGGGCCGGGGGAGGAGGGTCCCGACAGGGAGCATTTTCCGGAGGCGGTGCCGATCGAGAACCGGGCGCTTCCCCTGCTCTACGCCTACAGGCCCGGCAAGGACGACGACGGCGTGACGCTCACGGTGAACGTGAGGCAGGTCTCCGCCCTCACCGAGGCCGACGTGGACTGGGCGGTCCCGGGGCACCTCGAGGAGAAGGTCGAGCACTGCCTTCGCGCGCTCCCGAAGGACCAGCGCAGAAGTTTTGTGCCCCTGGCGGAGACCGCCAGGAGCCTTGCCGCCGGCCTGGCGCAGCGCAGGAAGCGGGGCGAGGCCCGCGGGACATTCAGCCGGGAGCTTGAGGGCCTGATCCGTGAGACGCGAGGGGTCCAGGTCGACGCGGCCGCGTGGTCCGCGAAGCCGCTGCCCGACCCGCTCCGGGTCAGGATTGTGGTCGTCGACGACAGGGGCAAGGAGCTTGCCTCGGGCAGGGTGCTCCAGCAAGTGCTGGCAGCCCTCGAGGACCGGGAGAGGGCGGGGGCGGCGCAGCTCCCCCGCACTGACCCCGACGCCTGGGCCCGGGCCCGTGCCCGCTTTGAAAGGGGCCCGCAGCAGGGTTGGGCCTTCGGGGAAATCCCCGAGCGCGTCGCCGTGACCGAGAAGGCAGGGGTGTCGATCTTCGCTTACCCGGCGCTCAAGGCCGAGCAGAAGGGGATCGCGCTCCGGCTCTTCGGGACCCCCGAGGAGGCGGCGGCCGAGGGGGCGAAAGGGCTGTTCGAGCTCATGGCCACCGAGCTCAGAAATGACCTGGCGTGGCTCCACAGGGACTTGAAGGCGATCGGATCCCTGGGCGCGGCGATCGCGATGCTCGGGACTGCCGAGGAGCTAAGGGAGGACGCGTTTGTATGCCTCCGCCAGTGGCTGTGCGGCCGGGCCCTCGAGCAGCGAAACGAGGCGGGATTTCGCGGGGTGGTTTCCGGCGCGCGGGCCGACCTTCGCGGGCTTGTCCCGAGGTTCGTCGAGCTCGTAAGGGAGATCGCCGGCCTTAGGCAGGAGGCGCTCGTCGAGGCGAGGCCCTACCCGGGCATGGCAGCCGATGCCGTGCGCCTGGTGCCCCCGGGCTTCCTCCGGGTGACGCCCTACGGCCAGCTGATCCACCTGCCGCGCTACCTTAAGGCGATGCGCCTGCGGGCGGAGCGCCGCCGCCAGAATCCCGCCCGCGACGACGGCAGGGCGCGCGAGCTGGCGCCCTACGCGGCGGAGGCCGAGAAGCGGGGAGGGGAATTCCGATGGCTCGTCGAGGAGTTCCGGGTGAGCCTCTTCGCGCAGGAGCTGGGGACGGCGGTCCCTGTTTCTAAGGTCAAGCTCGACCGGATGCTTGGGGGCGGCGGGCCGGCCGCTAGGCCGGAGGAGCCCCCGCGGCAGGCGCCGGTTCCCGCGCCGGCGCCTGCCCAGGCCAGGCCTTCGGCTAAGCTTAAGGCACTCCGGTCCCTTGACGCCCTCTTTCCCCGTCCGGGCGGCTGACAAGTAACTCCGCCTCCCTATCCCATGAACCCTCCCGACCTCTTCCCGCGCACGGTGGTCACCCGCTGCGCCCGCTTTCCCGGTCTCCTGCTGGCGGTGCTGGCCGCCACGGCCCTCGCGCGCGGGCAGGGGCCGTTCCCGATCGTGATGCAGACCGACATGCCGCTAAAGAACGCCCAGTTCGCCGGCTTGCTCCTCGCCGAGGAGAAGGGCTGGTACCGCGAGGCGGGCCTGGAGGTGAAGATCGAGAGCTCACAGGCGGGGATCGACGAGGCCAGGCGGGTGGCCGGATCGGACAACATCGTGGGATCAATTGAGAGCGGGCTCTTCCTCTCGGCGAGAGCCGAGGGCCTGCCGGTTGTCGCCGTGGGCACGATGTTCCAGGCCTCGCCCCTCTGCCTGATCAGCTTCGCCAAGGCCGGTATCCGCGGGCCCCGAGATCTCGCCGGCCGCCACATCGTCGTGCACGCCGACGGCCACGAGGCCCTGGCGACCGTTCTGGCGAAGGCGGGTGTGCCCGCCTCCTCAGTCAGGATAGACGAGGAGGACTACGGGAATGACGCCCTGCTCTCCGGGCGCTATGACGCCCAGCAGGGCTACACCGTGGACGAGTACGTGGCTCTGAGGACCGAGGGCAAGGACGTCGTGGCCCTTCCCCTAAGCGACTACGGCCACGTCGCCTATTCGCAGGTGTACTTCGTCTCCGAAAGCTTCCTGGCCAGGCACAGGAGCGAGCTGGTGCGATTCCTCTCCGTCTCGGGACGGGGCTGGCGGGCCGCCGTGGCTGACGTGCCGGGCACGGCGAGGATGATCGTCTCCCGGTACGAGCCGGGCCTTTCGCTTCCCTACCAGGAGGAATCGCTCCGCGAGATCGGCAAGCTCCTCTGGGCCGAGAGCCCGGTCTCCGGCGCGATGCGCCCGGAAACCTGGTCCGAGAACGCCGGGGCGTTCCTTAGGACTCACCCCGGCGCAACCTTGGGACCCATGGCCTCGTGGGCGGATTTCACCGTTACCCGCGAGGCTTCCAAGTGAGGAGCGACCCGCTCAGGGAACCTCATAGACCTCGACGAGGGTCACTCCCGCGTCTCCGCTCGAGCCATCGGCCACGGCCGCGTAGTTGCCCGGCGGCAGGGTGACGAGGATGGCCGAGTCGTGGCTTGAGGAGAAGTTCCAGCCAAACGCGCCGACGCTTGCCGCCGCACTGGAAATTTGGGCGTCGCCGCCCCAGCCGGCGTTCGTCGCCAAGATCGCCCCGGTGGTCTGGTTCTTTAAGGTCAGCTCGGGGTCCGGTAGGGTTCCCGGGACGTTGAACGGGGCGACCGCGATGGCTGGGCCCGAGGCCCTGATCAGCACCGTGAGCGAGGTCGATCCCTGGATAACAAAGCCTGCGAAGAGCGCATTGGCTGCGCCGCTCGCCACGTTGACCCGGGCCGACAGGTTCACCAGGCGCGGGCTCTGGAGGGTGTACGCCGAAGGGAGCGTTCCGTCGTAGACCTCCATCAGGGCGACGCCCGTGTCGCCGCTTTGGCCCGAGACCTGGGCCGTGTAGGGTCCGGCCTGAAGGGGCAGATCGAGCGCGGCGTCGTGGCTGGACGTGTTGTTCCAGGCGAAAGCCCCCACTTGTGTGGCCGTGGCGACAATCTGGGCGTCCCCGGCCCATCCATTGTTCAGGTCCCCGGGGATCGCGGCACCCTTGGAGTCGAACAACTGCAGCTGCGGGTCGGGAAGTGTCCCCGGAACGCTGTAGGGGGCTACGGCGATGGCAGGGCCCGAGGCGCGGATCAGGACCCGGTCAGATCCGCTTGTGCCCGCGCCGCCGATGGCAAAGCCGCCGAAGATGATGTTGCCGCCAGTGCCTGCCTGGGCCCTGGCCGATAGGTTGACCAGCCGGCCAGGACTCGTGGTGTTGATGAGCGTGAGCGCCGCGCCGCTGCTCGTCGTGGAGCCCACCGAGTTCGTCGCCGTGCAGGTATAAGTTCCGGCATTGGCCGCGGTGGCGCCCGTCACCAGCAGCGTGGCTGCCGTCGCCCCCGAGATCGGCGAACCGTTCAAGTTCCACTGGTAGGTCGGGAGCGGGCTCCCGGTGGCGGCGGCCTTGAATACGACGGAGCTTCCGTTCGCGATGGTTTGAGCGACAGGCTGCGCGGTGAAGGTCGGCAGGGTCAGAGAGAGCACCGTGAGCGTGGCCGTCGCGCTCGTCACCGATCCGGCGGAGTTCGTGGCGACGCAAGCGTAGCTGCCCGCATTCGCCGACGAGACGTCCGGAATGGTGAGGGTCGCTGCGTTCGCGCCTGAGATGTTTATCCCATTTAGCGTCCACTGGTAGGTCGGCTCAGGTGCACCGCTCGTCACCACCGTGAAGGTCGCCGTCGAGCCCGAGGCGAGCGTGAGGTTTGCCGGCTGCGTCGTGAACGCCGGTGCCGCGGGAGCCTGGGTGACAACCATCACATAGGTGAAGACCGAGGAGGAGTATCCGCCGGCGTTTGTCAGCTGGTAGGCCTGGATTAGGAATTTATAGGTGCCGGTCGAAGTCGGCGTCCCGAACAGGGTGGGATTCGCCAGGTTCACGCCGTTCGTGCCCGCGGCGACCGTCGTGGCGTCCACAGAGACCGTGCTGTTGCCGAATTTGATCCCTGGCGGCAGGGACGTGGACCCTGAGGGTGCGACGGCCCAGGACTGCGGCGGGTTTTGGGCGGGAGTTGAAATCAGCTGGAACGCGACTGGCGAAATCGCGGTGTTCACGATCACCGAGTACGGCGAGGGGTGGCCGGGCGTACCGGTCGAAAGCTGGTAGGTGTACGAGAGTCCGGTCGATGACGCCCCCGCCACCGAGTCAACAGCGCCCAAGGCAGCGGCCGAGGCCGCAGCACTCTTCAGCAGCGCGCCCGCCGGCGACTCCATGACGTAGTCGCCGAACTCCACGACAGCGCGCAGGGCGGGGGAGCGCTGGAGGAGGGCCACCAGGGCTAGTGTGGGAGCGTGGAGCCGGCGGAGGCGCGGGCCGTAGTGGGCGAATCTAATCATAGTTGGGTGACGCTGGATGGACGCCCGGAATTACCGAGCGCTCAAAATTCGCCCCGCTCTGGCAGGCGCCTCCGGCGCCGGGCCACGCCATCAGTTGCATCCGCACCCGGCTCCGCCGACTCCGCGTCCGCCCGCGGCGGCCTCCCTGGAGGAGGTCACATGCTCCATCATCGCAGTTCCGAGCGCGTCACGGCTAGGATCCATCGTGGCGTCGGCCAAGAGGCCCCGCTCCCAGGGATGCACGCGAACGGCGCTCGTGGTCGAACACCCTGTTGCGAGGACGCAGAGCGCCGCAGCCGCCAGGGCGAGGATGACGCGGGTGGGTTGATTCATGGTCGAAAGGGGGGAGGGGATGCTAGTTTTCCGAGATGAGCTGCTCAATCTCGCGTCGGAGCGACTCGTCGGTCTCCGAACCGTGGTAGCCCGCATGCATGAAGCGCACCCGGCCGTGGCGATCGAGAACATAACAGGTCGGCATCGTCGGGACGCTGACCAAGCCGACGAGCGCGTGGCCCTTGTCCAGGGTCACGGGAAACGGCGGCGAAAATTTCTTCACAAAGCGGTCATATTCCTCCGGGCTGTCGTCCACGCTGACGGCGAGGATGGCGAGGCCCTTGGGGGCGTAGGCGACGTTCAGCTTGCCGTAGGCGGGGAACGAGGCCCTGCACGGGGCGCACCACGAGGCCCAGAAATCCACGACCGCCACCTTGCCCTGTACCGGTGCGAGGGCGCCGCCAATGGCAGGATTGCGGACAGGAAACGGGTCGCCGACCTTGACCTCGGCCCGGGAGGAGGGGGTCAGGGCGAGGACGGCGGAGAGGAGGAGGAGAGGATGGGGCTTCATGGGAGTCGGGTTACCAGGAGAGCGTTGCGCCCGCGGAGTAGATATTGGCGTCGGGGTATGCGCTCTGGGGCGTCTTTCCGTCGCGTCCGTGCATGTTGTACCGGCTGTAGTCGAGCGAGACCTTGAGCCAGTCCCTGGGCTTCCACGCCACGTTCAACCCGTAGGTCGTCGCCAGGAGCTTGGACAGCCTGTAGTCTGACGAGTACGCGGGCCCGCTCGGGTCCGGCGTGTACGTGGGGAGGATGTTGGTCGTGTTGAGGTCGTAATGGTAGAAGCTGGCCGCGCCTTGCTCGTGGAGGCGCAGGTCGGGAGCAAGCGTAAAGTCATGCCCTAGCTTTTGGAGCCACTTGATTTCCAACGTGTTGGCCTTGACCCCATAGGTGTCAGCGTAGAAGCGGTAGCTCGCCTCGAGGGCGCCGTTCAGGATCGGATAGGCGCGGTTGATCGACGCGTAGGCGACGCCCGAGTTGCGCTCGCTCGGCCTGTTCTCAGGGAAAATCAGCGGAAAGAAGGATCCCGGGACGAGCTCCACCGTCTTCTCGACGACCTTGTACTGGTCGCTCAGGTAGCCGACGTCGCGGCTCCAGGTGACGTTAAAGGTCACGCTCGTCCTCGGATCGAGGAGCTGCGTGACGCCCACGATCGAGCTGTAGGCGTGGCGCTTCACATAGATATGCGGGAAATCGTAGAAGGTCTCCGCGTTGTCGTCGTGCCCGGCCAGCCCGAAAAGGAGGGTCGTGTTCTTCTGGTTGAAGTCGGTCAGGGTATTGAGCGACCAGCCTTTCGAGATGTAGTCGTGCTCGCGGCTGTCGGCGTAACCGACCGAAACGTTCACGCGATCGAACTGCCGGGAGAGGTCGGTCTCCCAGGCCTTCCGGTGGTCGTGGAGCTCGGCGAGCGGAACCTGGTCTGATCCGGCGGGCGCGGGTTCGCCCGTCGGGGTAGCGCCGGCGATCGCATCGTTGATCGCGGTGACGCCGAACTTGATCCCGTCGGGCAGGTCCTGCTTCGCCATGATCCCCATGGTGTGGACGCCCACGCGGCCCGCGGTCTCGCTGTAATCCTCGAAATTGTAGGAGAGGGAGCCCTCCGCGCGCGCCGACGGCCGGGGCATCGCCCCGAGCAGGATCAGCGAGAGGGAGAGTGCGTTTAGCCCTGAGGGAAGGGAAAGGCGGAGGGATCTGTGCACGGAATCGTACGGACTATTGGGTCAGGAAATGGTTCCGAGTAATTTTCACGGTTTGCCGATTTTGGCGACTTTAAGTGACACTTTACAGAGGCTTTACAGGTCCATCAGACCGTGCGGCCGCTCTTCTTGGGGCGTGGGCGACGGGCTTCACTTGACCGTTAGGTCCCTTTCGTCGACCGTCTCATTCCCGAACCCACCAGCCCCGTGCTCGGCATCACGCTCAACGACATCGCCAAAGCCCTTGGATACTCCAAGAACACGATATCGCTGGCGCTGCGCGGCGATCCCCAGATCCCCGAGTCCACCCGCGCCAAGGTCAGGGCGATGGCGGCCCGCATGGACTACAGGCCAAACGCCGTCGTGGCGCAGCTCATGGCGCAGCTCCGCTCGGCGCGCACGAGCCGCCTCCAGGCGAAATTGGCGCTCGTGAACGCCAACCTCGACCCGAACGCCTTCTCGGAGCATCCGACGATCCCTATCTATGTCGAGGGATGCGAGAGACGGGCCCAGGGACTGGGCTACGACTTCGACCGGTTCTGGCTTCACGACCCCGAGCTTACGGCGGAGCGGTGGCTGAGGATCCTTTCCGCGCGGGCGATCAAGGGCCTGGTCCTGGTGGGGCTCATGGACACGAACCACCTGCCGGCGCACCTGGAGCCGGTCTGGAGGGCGCTGCCGAGCGTCGTGACGGGCGTCCGCACCCGCGACCCGGCGCTTTCGTTCTGCTGCGTGGACCACTACGACCTGGCCCTGTCGGCGTTCAAGAGGGCGGTCTCTCTCGGCTACCGCAGGCCCGGCCTGGTCTTGGACGACGTGATCGACGCGCTGGTCGAGAGGCGCTTTTCGGCCGGGTACGTCGCGGCCCAGAGGAACGTGCGGCGGGCCGACCGAATCCCGGTTTTTGGAGGCGTGTCGGGCGCGAGGAGGGCGGAGCTCTTCCGGTCGTGGCTTAAGCGGTACGAGCCGGACGTCGTCTTCACGCTCTACAACAGCGTGCTCGGGTGGCTGAAGGCCGAGGGCCTCCGGGTTCCGGAGGACATCGGGGTCATCCAGCTTGAATGGAGGGCCTCAAGGCCGGAGATCGCGGGGATGAACCAGCACAACCTGGTGACCGGGGAGGCCGCCGTCGACATGGTGGTGAGCCAGATCCACAACAACGAGACCGGCATCCAGGAATTCCCGAGGTCGACGATGATCGGCGCCACCTGGATGGACGGACGCTCGGTGCGCTCCCCCGGGAACGCGCGCCCCGCCGGGGCGCGCCGGCGGCGCTCCCCGGCCTAGCGGGTCGGTTGGTCAGAGTTCCAGGACCACGACCGACATCGCGGGAAGCTCGATCTTAAGGAGATTCCCGGAAACCGTGGCGCCCGAGAACGCCTTCGGTGAGACGGCGTCGGGCGCCTCGAAGGTGTTGTGCGCGTTGACCGCGTCAGCCGTCAGGACGCGGCCCGTCGGCTGCCGGAGGGCGGCGCCTTGGACCGTGCAGCTCACCTCCACCGGGTGCTCGGCGTCGGTGTTGACAAGCGAGAGGTGGATCCTGCCGGCCGAGTCCCGCGAAGCCGAGGCGCTCACATTGGGAATCTTGACGTCGGTTTGTGCGGGGAGGTACGGCGTCGAGAGGGCCACTGGCAGCGCGGTCGCCCCCTGGTGGACGCTCAGCATCTCGAAGACGTGGTACGTCGGCGTGCGCACGACCTTCGCCTTGTCGGTGAGGAGCATGGCCTGGAGGACGTTCACCATCTGGGCGATGTTGGCCATCACGACGCGGTCAGCGTGCTCCTGGAAGATGTGCAGGTTGAGCGCCGCGAGGATCGCGTCGCGCATCGAGTTCTGCTGGTAGAGGAAGGCGGGGTTAGTGCCCTTCTCGACGTCCGTCCAGATGCCCCACTCGTCGACGCAGAGCCCAACCTTCTTCGCCGGGTCGTACTTGTCCATGATGGCAGAGTGCCGGGTCACGTACTCCTCCATCTGCAGGGTCTGGCTCAGGGTCTCGTAGTACTGGGGGATGCCGAATTCGGTCGCCGAGCCCTTCGTCTTCCACTGGCCGCTCGGGATCGTGTAGGAGTGAAGCGAGATGCCGTTCATCTGCTGGCCGACCCGCTTCATCAGGGTCTCCGTCCACTGGTAGTCGTTGCCGCTCGCGCCGCAGGCCACGCGGTACACCGCGTCCTCGGGCCTAGCGGCGTAGTTGCGGATGTAGGTGTTGTAGCGGCGGAAGTTGTCCGCGTAGAACTCCGGGGTCATCGACCCGCCGCAGCCCCAGGCCTCGTTTCCGATGGCAAGGAAGTGGACCTTCCAGGGCTTGTCCCTGCCGTTCGCGCGCCGGAGGTTCGCCATCGGGGAGGTGGCGTCCGAGGTCATGTACTCGACCCATTCCTTGGCTTCTTGGACGGTGCCGCTGCCGACGTTCACGCAGACGTAGGGCTCAATCCCGAGCATCTCGCAGAGGTCTAGAAACTCGTGCGTTCCGAAATGGTTGTTCTCCACGACGCCGCCCCAGTTCGCGTTGTACAGCGACGGACGCTTGTCCATGGGCCCAATCCCGTCCCTCCAGTGGTAGTCGTCGGCGAAGCATCCGCCCGGCCAGCGCAGGAGCGGCACGTGCAGGTCGCGGAGAGCCGCGAGGACCTCGTTGCTGTAGCCGTTCGTGTTCGGGATGGGCGAGTCCTTGCCGACCCAGATCCCGTCGTAGATGCACCGGCCGAGGTGCTCGGAGAACTGGCCGTAGATGTTGCGGTTGATGACCGGGCCGGGCTTGTCGGCACTCAGGGTGAGTACGGTGGGGGTGGCGGCGGCGAGCGCCGACGTGGCCAGCAGCACTAGCGCTGCCGAAAGGCGGGCGAGGGTAGGGGGCATAGAGCTAGTGCTACGCGAGACGGCGCCCTAAACCACCCAAACGTTACTTTACGGTAAACCTCCGGGATTATCCGGAAATCATCGCCTTGATGACCCCCGATCCGGGGAGCGCCCAGGACGGGAAGCTCCCGGCGGCCTCGGCCAGCGCCGCGCGGTGCGTGATCCACGGGGACGTGTCGATCCTCCCGGCTTCGACGAGAGCGATGATCCGGTCGAAGTCGCCCGGCAGCGCGTTGCGGCAGGCCAGCAGCGTGAGCTCCCGCCTGTGAAAGTTGGGGTCGTTGAACGAGACCTCGCCCTGGAAGAGCCCAACGAACGCGAGCGTCCCGCCGTGGGCGGGGTAGAGGAAGGAGGCCGCCATCGACCGGGGGCTCCCGGTGGCGTCGAAAACGGTCGTGGGCATCTCCCCCCCGGTGATCCGGGCCAGGGCCTCCACCGGGTCCTCGCGCGAGCCGTCGACCAGGTGCGCGGCGCCCATCTGCCGCCCGCAGAAGGAGAGGCGGCTCTCGTTCACGTCGAGGACGATCACCCGGCAGCCCGCCTCCACGGCGAACTGGATGACCGACAGCCCGATCGGGCCGGCGCCGGCCACCAGGACAAACTCGCCGGCCGCGGGCGCGGCCCGGTTGACGGCGTGGCAGCCGATCGCGAGGGTCTCGACGAGCGCGAGCTGGTCAAAGGAGAGCGTGCGGGAGCGGTGGAGCTTTCGGGCCGGCACGACAATCGTCTCGGTCATCCCCCCGTCCGCGTGCACGCCGAGCACCTTTAGCCCGACGCAGCAGTTGGGCTTGCCGCGCCGGCACGCGACGCAGCGCCCGCAGTTCATGTAGGGCTCGACGGAGCAGCGGTCGCCCGGGGCCAGGTCGCCCGAACCCTCCCCCGCGGCGAGGACCTCCACCCCGAGTTCGTGCCCAAGGACGCGCGGGTAGCTGAAGAAGGGCTGGTTGCCGGCGAAGGCGTGGAGGTCGGTCCCGCAGACGCCGATCCTTCGCACGCCGACCAGGACCTCGCCGGGCCCCGGCGCGGGCGGGGGCGCAATGTCGACCAGTTCAAAGTGTCCGGGGCGTTCCAGTCTGAGGGCTCTCACGGCTTTTTTGGGGGTCAGTGCGGCCGCGGGGCCGCATCAAGGGAGGCCCTGATCCGGGCCATCCGCGTGAGGACCTCGGCATTCGCGTGGGCGTAATCGGGGTTCAGGCAGGCGCCGTTCTCGGCCACCAGGCGCGCCCCGACGTACACCCGCTCGATGTTGGTCGCGCTGCAGGCCAGGACGAGGGTCGCGTACGGGTCGTATACCGGTCCGGTCTCCATCCGGTGGGGGTCTATGACCAGAAAATCCGCGAACTTTCCCTTCTCGAGGGTGCCCACGCGGCTGAGGACGCCGATCACATCGGCCGACCCGCGGGTGTGGAAGCCGAGGACGTCGCGCGGCACAAGGACCGAGGCGCTCTCGTAGCGCGCGCGGACGCCGTAGAGGCCCGCGCGCATGTTCTCGAAGGGGTCGGAGAGGTCGGCGCTCGCCTGGCCGTCGACGCCCATGCCGATCCTGATCCCCAGCTTGGCGATCGCCGGGATGTCGGCCAGGCCCGATCCCAGCCGGCCGTTCGAGAGCGGGTTCCAGACCATGCCGGCCCCCGAGGAGGCGATCTGTTCCAATATGGCCGAGTCGGGGTGCACCAGGTGGCCGAAGGACAGCCTGGGTCCCAATTCGCCGCTCTCCCGGAACCAGCCGAACCGGGAGCGCTGGGCCGCCACCTCGGCCGGGTCGGCGGCCTCCAAGTAGTGCGCCTGGTTGTAGAGCCCGTAGCGCTGCATGATCTCACCCTCCAGCTTGATATAGTCCTCGTCCCCGGCGGAGAAGGCGTAGCCCCCGAGCGCGAGACCCAGGAAAGGGGTCTTCCCGGCGTAAGGGCGTGTGTAGGCGTAGAACGCCTCGAAGGCGGCCTCACGGCTCTTCCTGGAGCCCTGCATGGGCAGGCAGAAGCCGTGCACGAAGCGGATCCCCGAGGCGAGCTCGGCCCTGAAGCCCTCGACGTCGTCGCCGTTCGCGTCGTTGAAGTTGAACGCGGTGGTGACGCCGTGGGCGAGCAGGTCGAATGCGCCGGCAAGGGTCTGGAAATAGTGGTCGGCGGGCACGGAGGCCCTCCAGTAGGGGAAACCCGCCCTCAGCCAGCCGCCGAGCTCCTTGTCCGGAGCCAGGCCCCGGGTGGCGGCCTGGTAGAGGTGGCTGTGCGCGGACACAAACCCGGGCAGAACGAACCGCCCGGAGGCATCCAGGGTCTGCACGGCGCGTATCCCCGGCGGCGGGTCCCCGTAGCCCACGCGCAGGATCTTCCCGTCGTCGCCCGCGAGCAGGTAGCCCTTCCGGGGGCTCGTCTCGTCCGCCTGCATCGTGAAAAGGATCCCGTTCTTCACGAGGATCCGGCCCACCTCGACCTCCGCCCGAAGGGGAAGGGTCGCCAGGGTGCCTGCCACGAGGGCGAGGGTGAGGCATCTCATGGCCGTTACGCTACTTGTGCGTGCGCCGTTCACTCCATCAAATTCGAGCGGCATTTTGCGTGGACAACCCTCCGCCCGCTAGGCTTTGCTGTGGTTCAGCCATGCAACAGCAGGAATCCAAACTCGTCACCCCCGCCAGCCTGGCGGTCGACGCCGTCCTCGTCATCGCCTTCTTCATCTACATGTACACGGTCGTCTCGACCCATGTGCCGTCGAAGGACCACCGCATGGTCATGTTCTGGGGCGCGGCCGCATCCGCGTGCCTCTCGCTCGTGTTCTGGCTCACGGTCCAGATGTTCCGCGTGGTCCTGAAGGTCCAGCGCGAGGGCGCGAAGAGCTCCCACTAAGGGGGCCTTGGAGGCGCTAGAGGCGCCTGAATGAAGCGAGGAAGAACGCGTCCCCGTCGGGGTCCGGCGGGGCTATCCTGAGCCCTGAAATCACGGGCTCAAACTGCGGCGACTGCCTAAGGAACCGCCCGGCCACCTCCTCGTTCTCGGAGCGGCAGAGGGAGCAGGTCGCATAGACCAGGGTCCCGCCCTTTCGGACGAGGCAAGCGCCCTCCGCCAGCAGCTGGCCCTGGAGCCCGGAGGCCCGGGCTATGTCGGCCGCCGCAGTCGCCCACCTCAGGTGCGGCGAACGCCTGAGGGTCCCGGAGCCCGAGCAGGGGGCGTCGACCAGGACCCCGTCAAAGCCGCCCTCCGGAGTGGACCCGCCTATGGCGATCCGTTCGCCGAGGCCGGCGCGTGCCGCGCGAAGGGCGAGTTCGTCCAACGCCGCCCTCCGGATGTCGCGCGCCGTGACCCTGCCCCCGGGCCCGAGGAGCGAGGCCAACTGGAGGCTCTTTCCCCCGGCTCCGGCGCAGAGGTCAAGCCAACGGCCCCCCTCGGCCGGGGCGACGCGCTCCAGGATCAGCTGTGAGCCGATGTCCTGCACCTCGACCTTCCCGTCGAGATAGGCCCGGGTCCGCGAGACGTCGGTGCCCGCGGCAAGGCCGAGCGCCCGCGGAAGCCGTGGGCTACGCGAAAGGGTCCACCCGAGGGACGCGAACTCCGCCTCCACGAGGTCCCTATGGTCGGTCTGTAGGCGCAGCCAGAGGGGCGCCCGGCAGAGGAGGGCGTCCCTGAGCGGCGCAAGAAGCGCCTCGGGGCACTCGAGCCCGAGCCATTGCGGGGTAAGGTCCTCCACGCTTGTCCCAAGGACCGCCGCCTTGCCATCGGCGTCCGGTGGGCACGGTGGGAGCTCGCCCGCCAGGGCCTCCCGGAAGGGCCTGACCGCCGGAATGTCGGCCGCCAGCCACGCGATCCGCCTGGCGGCCAGGTCGGGGTCCGTGTCGAGAAGCGGCTCCACCCAGGGCAGGTAGCGGAGCGCCGTGTAGACCAGCTCCCTGTAGAGGCGCCGGTCCCTCGATCCGAGCCGGCGGTCCCTGGAGATCAGTGTGTCGATACGGCCGGCGAGCGACGCCTCGGACCGCCAGTGCGGGCGGAGGCTTTCCAGGATCCCGAAGAGGGTGCGCTGCTGGCTTCCGTGGCGGCTCACGAAGGGGGATCGGTCGGGCGCCTGCCTCGCGGTCGCCTAAAACCGGATCAGGTTGAGGTTCACCTCGAGGCCAAAGTGCCCGTTGCCGTTGTTCGGCCCGGCGGAGAACACGACGGCGTACTCAAGAATCCACGTGTTCGAGATCTTCTGCTCGACGCCGTAGTACTGGTTCACGAAGAGGTGGTCGCGGGCGTCGAAGTCCCCGCGCACAAAGCCCTCGTAGACCTCGTTCAGGCGCGCTCTCACCTCGAGATGGTAGGTGTCGACGCCGACGATCGGGTTGTTGCCTAGGCCCGGCACGTAGAAGGTCCCGTACTTGTCCGAGAGGTAGCCGACGCCGAAGCGGGCCATCCATACGTCGCCCTCCCGGACGGTCACGTCCGCGTCGATCGCGCGCTGCGCGCCGCGGCGCGTGGAGACGGCGTCCTCAAGGCTGAAGGCGAGCCATCGGGCCGGGGTGGCCGTGATCTCGGCGTGCACGTCCGAGAAGTCCGTCTGGCCGGGGGCCCGCTGGAAGCGGAAGTCCTCGGCCACGTTGAACGTCAGAAGGTCCCTCGAGCCATAGGTCTTGTCCCGGGTCTGGAGCGTGTTGTTGAAGCCCACGCGGATCACGTTGCTTGCCTGCAGCTGGTCGATCGATCGCATGTCCCCAAGCTCCATGATTGGGAGGTAGTTGGTGAACGTGTTCCGGTCGATCGGGGGAATGTAGGCCGAGGCCCTGTCGCCGTTGGGGATGTAGCGGTAGCTGAGCGTCGGGGTGACCAGGTGGCGCAGCCCGTCGATGTGCCAGAGGGGGTTCTCGTAGTCGAAGGCGGCGCTCGCCTTCAGGTCCGCGTCGAAGCCGAGTTCGCCGAGCGCGCGTCCCGTGCCGCCCGGGTCCCGGGCGCCCTCGGTGTTCCAGTAGTGGGTGTAGCGGGCGCCGGCCACCGGGGTGAAATCGAAGATCCCCTTGTAGGTGAAGGGGCGGCTGAGCCCGAGGAAAGTGTCAAAGCGGTCGGCCGCCAGCTTCGTCCCCCCGGCGGGCGGGCTCTCCTCTAGGTGGGCGAGGCCAGAATTCAGCCGCACGTAGATCCCGCCCCCGAGTACAGTCGGAAGCAGGTCGAAGCGCAGCTCGGGCAGCCGCTGCTGCACCGGGTAGTAGCGGTCGGGCTGCAGCCGGGCAAAGAGGGAGCCGATCATGTCGGCGTGGGCGTAATCGGCCTCGATGAAGTTGTCGGGCTCCTGGACCGGCACGAACTCCTTGGAGTGGAAGTCGCGGATCACCTCGGAGTCGGTCGACCAGTTCATGTCGGCGTTCACCGAGAGGTCCGGCGTGACCTGCTGGTTGTGGTGCCACTCGGCGTAGCCCCGGTCCGCGGGGACCGCCAGCCCGAGGACGTCCGGGTTACGGCTGCCGAAGTCATGGATATAGCCGCTCTTCAGGTAGCCGACCGCCGTGTCGTCGCCGTGGGTGATGGCGTAGTCGGCGATTGGCCCGATCATGACCCCGCGCGCGGTGTAGAGGCCGAGGTCGGGCCCCACGCTCGCGCCGGCCGCCACCGGGATGTGGGCGGCCGCGTCCACGTAGGCGCCGAGCCTCCGGCGGTAGCCGCCGTCAAAGGTCGTGTTCACCAGGCTGCGGCCGGAGGCCAGGTCCTGGCCCACGCGGGAGATCGGCACCGGCTGGAAGGCCCCTATGCCGATGTTTGCGCCGGAGAGGCGCAGGTAGTGCCCCGGGGAGTAGACCAGGGTCTTCGCCTGTAGGGTCGGCTGCCAGCTGCCGGGCTCCCGGTAGCTCACCGTGGCGTCGTGGACCGTCACCTCAGCCCGGGTGCCCTCGGCCCTCGGCCCCTGGATGTAATAGGGGAAGCGCCCGACCCTTAGGTTGGTCGCCGTGAAGGTCCCGTCCTTGCGGTTGAAGGTGAGCTGGTCCGCGAGAAGGCGGTCGCCGATCCGCGTGAGCACCACGTTGCCGGCCGCCGAGGCCACCTGGGTCTTCTGGTTAAACCGGATCTCGTCGGCCGTCAGCAGGAGACCCGCGTCCACCAGCCGGGCGTTGCCGCGGGCGACCGTCTCCCCGGTGCCGTAGTCCGCCTGCGTCTGGTCGGCCGAGAGGTCCGCCTGCTCGGGTGCAGGCGCCGAGCGGCAGGGCAGGGCGAGGAGGGCCAGGAGGAGGGCAAAGCGGCGGATCACTTGGGCAACGAGCAAAGTCGGCGGGGCGCGCGCTAGCAAGCCCCGCGGGGCCACCCGAAAAAAACTTCGGAACAATCGTCGATATGGCGCACTTTTGGCTTTTTAGAGCCCGATGCCGACTCCATCGTAGCGCACCCCAATGCCAAGGAAGAAGACCATACGCATGTCAAAAGCTGTCAGGGACATGGCCCCGCTCCGCTCGGAGGTCCGGAGCCTGGGCGCCGCCCTGGGCCGGGTCATCACCCGCATCGAGGGCAAGGAGGCGCTCGACACGGTCGAGCTCCTGCGCCGCCTGGCGAAGGCGCGGAGGGCGAACGACGCCGACGCCGAGCGGCTGCTTGCGAAGGAGGTGGCCGCCCTGGCCCCCCAGGCCGCGTTCACCCAGGCGATGGCCTTCACGCTCTACTTCGAGCTTGTGAACCTGGCGGAGGAGAACTTCCGCATCATCCTTCTGAGGCGCCGCCGGTTCGCCCGGACGACGGCGACGGACGGCGGGCGGCCGATCCGCGAGTCGATCGAGGCCGCGGTGATGGAGCTGAAGGCCGCCGGGGTCGAGGCCCCCGAGATGCAGCAGCTTGTCGACCGCCTGGGCATCGAACTGGTCTTCACGGCCCACCCGACCGAGACCAAGCGACGCACGCTCCTGGCCAAGCTCCGGCGCCTGGCCGCGATCCTCAGGGCCCGGGCGCAGCCCGAGTCCACCCCCGACTTTGCCGTCCTCGAGCCCGAGACGATCGAGCGCGAGATCGCCTCCCTCTGGCTGACCGACCGCAGCCGCACGGTCCGCCCCGAGGTGCGGGACGAGGCACGGACGGGGCTGTGGTACTTCGACACGACGCTGATAGAGACGCTCCCGCGCCTGCAGTACGACATGCAGCGGGCGCTTGCGACCCACTACCCGGGCGTCCGCCCCCCAACCAAGTGGCTCACCTTCGGCTCCTGGATCGGCGGGGACCGCGACGGCAACCCGGAGGTGACGGCGACGACGACGGCCGACGTGCTGCTCCTGAACCGGAGCCTCGCCATCGAGAAGCTCCGGACGGCGGCCGGGGAGCTCAGCAAGACCCTCACCGTGAGCGACCGGCGCGACACCGTGGTCCCGGCCCTCAAGCGCGAGCTCCGCGAGGACCTTCACCTTTCAAAGCACATGGACGAGCTCGAGAAGCGCTACCCGCACGAGCCGTACCGGCTCCTCCTCGGGGTGCTACACGAGCGCCTGGGCCAGGCCCGCGAGGAGGTCCGCGACAGCCGACTGCTTCTCGGCGGGGGCGTGGTTGGGTCCTGCCTTTCGCGCGGGACCGTCATGGAAACCTTCGAGACCATCAAGGCGGGGCTGCAGGCAGGCCGCGCCGGCATGCTCGCCGAGGGCGGGGAGCTCGCCGCGGTGACCAACCAGTTCGAGGTCTTCGGGCTCCATGCGGCCAAGCTCGACCTGCGCCAGCACTCCTCCAACCACGAGGCGGCGGTTTCCGAGCTCCTGGCCCGCCAGGACTACCCGGGACTCAGCGAGGAGGAGAAGCAGTACCTCCTGATCGAGGCGATCGCGGGCTGCGCGCGCATCGGGTCGACCGAGGGCCTTAGCCCCGCCACGCGCCACGTGATCGAGCCCCTGATCCTCGCGGGGAGGGCCTCTGGGGTCATCGGTCCGGATGCCCTCGGCATCTACATCATCAGCATGACCGACGGGGTCTCCGATGTCCTCGAGGTGGACCTCCTGCAGAAGCTCGCCGGCTCGTCCCTTCCGGTGGCGCCCCTCTTCGAGACCCTGGACGACCTGGAGCGCGCACCCGAGGTCCTGACGGACCTGTTCGCGATCCCGGGCAGGAAGCCCGCGCACCAGCACGTGATGCTCGGCTACTCCGACAGCAACAAGGACTGCGGCTACATCACCGCCAACTGGGCGCTCTTCAAGGCCCAGGAGGCGATCTCCCGGGTGTGCCGGGAGGCGGGCGTCGAGGTGACGCTCTTCCACGGC
>CAISPT010000158.1 GCA_903887455.1 uncultured Opitutaceae bacterium
CAGCCGCCCTGGCCCTTGCAGGAGTTCTGGCCCTTGCAGTCGTGCTTGCCCGCGTCCTTGGACGCATCCTTGGACGAGTCGGAGCTGCCGGCAGCGCCATCGGCATAGGCGCGCGAGGCCACGGAACCAGCATAGAGCCCGGCCATGGCCGCGGCGGTGACGATGAAACGTGTCGATTTGTTCATAACAGACTTCTATTATTGGGTTTCGGAGTGCCCGCTCAGCCCTGGCGACGTGCCAGTGCGCGCGGTGTAGGGATAAGAACGCCTACAAGCATCATTATTCCCGCGAATGGACGAATATTCAACCGGGAAGCGGTTTTACCCGGGCCGGTCATCCCTTTGTCACAGGATCCGGTCGGTCATGGGCGCACCGGCCTCGTAGGCCCTGAGGTTGTCCAGAAAGTGCCGCACCAGCGCCTCGTTCACGTTGTCGCGACCTCCTGCCGTGTGCGGGGTTATGTAACAGTTGGGCGCGAACCAGAGGGGGTGGTCGGGGGGCAGGGGCTCGGGAACCATCACATCCAAGTAAGCGGCCGAGATGCGGCGCGACTCCAGGCCCCGAATCAGCGCCTCCTGGTCCACCGTGGCCCCGCGGCCGACATTGTAGAAGCGGGCCCCGGGCTTGAAGCATGAGATCCTCCGGGCGTTCACGTACATGCGCGTCTCGTCGTTCTCGGGGAGGACGTTCACCACGTGGTCGGCCTCGGCGAGGACGCGGGTCAGGCTCTCCTCGGAGACGACGTGGACCCCGGGGACGCTCCGGATGCTCCGCCTCACTGCGTAGATCTTCACGCGAAACGGGGCGAGGAGCTCGGAGAGGCGGACCCCGATCGCCCCGAAACCGAGCAACACAACCGTCTGCCCGGTGAGGAGGCGCGAGGCATCACGCCGCTCCTGGTAGGGCCAGGCCCGGTCGGAGCGCTGCGTCTGGAGCGAGGCGGGCAGCTGCCGGGCGAGGGAGAGCATCATCGCGAGCGCGTGCTCGGCGCACGCGTCGGCGTAGGCCTGGGAGGCGTTGGTGAAGGTGGCGCCTCGCGCGCGCATCCCGTCGCGGAAGGCGGGGGTGTCGTAGCGCGTGTAGCCGGCGCTCGATACCTCCACCCACTTGAGGCCCGGGTTTGACAGGCAGTCCTCGGGGTCAGGCTGGCCGAAGGCGACGTCCGCGCCCACGAAGGAGGGGTCGCGCCCCGCAACGGCGAGGACCGAACTGCTCAGACTCTCGGGCAGGACAAGGGTGTGCGCCCCGATCCCCTGGCGCAAAAGCGCCATGGGGCCCTCCCCGAAATCCCCGTTGCACCAGATCTTCACCGGCCTGCGGGGACCACGGTGATGCTGTGCGGGTCTGACGCGTTGCCGAGCGTCACGGCGTAGCGCTCCCGGTTGTAGTACTGCACCCTGCCCCCGGAGGAGATCCGGGCCTCGATGTTGAGGCCGCGCCTCAAGATTTCATCCTTCGCCCGGTACTCGACCCGGAAGGCGACGGGCGAGGACGCCGGCCGCTCGATGGTCTGCGATCCGAGCACCCGGGGCGGAACGCCGGCATCCGACATGTCGACCACCCTGACCGTGACCGAGGCGTCGGACGGGAGCGGGGCCTGGCCGGCGATCTCGACCTGGCCCGCGAGGACCCGCAGCGGATCTCCCTCACTCGAGAGATCCAGGTGGCCACATCCCGGGGCGGCGAACGCGGCGAGGGCAAGGACTGCAACGAGCTTTTTCATGGAAGGTAGTCCGTGGTCATGACGTTGTCGGGGGTGAGCTTGCCCCGGGGGATGATGCCTAAGTCCTCGAGCTGGCTGATCTGCACCGCGAACCGCTCCCGGGATATCCTTCCCACCTGCGAGTCGTCCGTGGCGTGGCGCCCGACGACCAGCTTCTCGTCGACGATCATCTTGTGCGAGAACGCGAGGAAGTCGTCGGTCACGTTCGGGTTCACCTGCTTCATGAGCGCGTGCGCCGGCGAGGGGTCGCCCTCGACGTAGTCCTTCCAGCCCCTGATGTAAGCCGCCATGAAGGCCCGCACCCTGTCCGCGTTCCTCGCCGCCCAGGCCCGGTTAGCAAAGATGCAGGTGTAGGCGTCGAACCCGGCGTCCCAGGCGTAGAGGAACTTCGGGTACTTCGCCCCGCCCTTCACGATGAAGAAGGGCTCGGCCGTGTAGAACCCCTGTTGGATGAAGTTCCGGTCCGCGATGAAGTTTCCGACCGCGAAGTTCTGGGGGATGATCTTGAAGTCGATGTGGTACTTTTTCTTCAGGTATGGCAGGAAGGCCCATTCCGGCCGGGCCATGATGATCTTGCCGTCAAGCTCTTCGAAACGGGTGACCGGGTTGTCGGCGTGGAGCATCAGGACCGAGGGGTCGTTCTGGAAGACGGCGCCTATCTGGACGATCGGGAGCCCCTGGTTGCTCGCCAGGATCGTGTTCGTGCTGTCGGACTGCCCGATGTCGGCCTGGTCGGTGGCGACCTTCTGGATCACGAAGCCGTTGGCGCCGCCCTGTTGGACGTTCACGTCGAGGCCGGCCTCCTTGAAATAACCCTTCGCGAGCGCCTGGTAGAAGCCCCCGTGCTCGGGCTCCGCGACCCAGTCGAGCTGGACGTTGATCCTGAAGGGGGCGGAGGCGGAGCCGGCGGAGGACCCCGGCTGCTTTGAGCACCCGAGGAGTGTCAGCGACGCGGCCACTGCGGCCGCAAGGGCTCGGGAAAGGGGATGCCTCATTCGGGCGCATACGTAATGCATGGTCCCGCGCTCCCGCAACTGCGCAATGCTCGCATTTCGGGCACCCTTCGTGCTAATCCAACACCCCGATGAAACTGCTCCTCGCGGCGGCTGCGCTGTCGCTCCTGGCAACACCCCCCGCAGCCCGCGCCCTGGAACTCCGGGAAAGGCAGTCTTCTCCCTACGACCTGGCCGTCACGGGCCTGCTCGCGGGGGCTTCGCCCTGGGAAACGCGTTACGTCTCCTGGGCGGACATCCGGGCGCTGCCGACCACAAAGCTCAGGGTCGACGGCGAGTTTGTGAAGGGTCCCCAGGAGCTGACAGTCGCCTTCCTGTCGGACCTTTGGGCTGCGCTTCCGAAGGCCCCGGGCGCCGACGCGCTGTTCGCCACCTGCGGCGACGGCTACGCCGGGATCTACACCTCGGACTTCATCTCGCGTTACCGTCCGTTCATCGTCCTCGAAATCAACGGCAAGGGCCCGGCGGACTGGCCGCCGCCCGGGCTCAAGTTCAACCCGGGCCCCTACGTCATCAGCGTCTCCCAGGACGTGGTCCCGGAGGCCGCCCGCTTCCTGGACATCGAGCACAAGAAGCCCTGGGGCGTCCAGAAGCTCGAGGTCGCGAACTTTGCGGCGAGCTTCAAGGGGATCTACACCGGCCGGTGGGCCGGGCTTGAGGGACCGGCCGCGGCCGGCCGCGAGATCTGGATCAACTCCTGCGCAAGCTGCCACCCGGGCCCGGGATCGACCTTCGGCGGCACCAAGTCAGGGCGGCCCTTTCCCGTGATCGCGGCCTACGCCGCCTATGACAGCCCCTTTTTCATGCAGTATGTCCGCGACCCGAAGTCCCTCGTTGCCAGCGCAAAGATGGAGGCCCACCCCCGCTACACCGACCTGCAGATGGGGGAATTGATGGCGTTCATCACGCTGGGCGCCTGCCCCGCGCCCTAGCCCTCAGTGGGGGAGGAACGCCGCGGGGGCCTCGGCGGCGGGCACGAGGCCCATCTCCGCCAGGGCGCGCGACATGCCGAGCCACTTGTCGGGAGACATCGGCCCGAGCGGCGCCTCCCCCGGAGGGGACACGAAGGTGGCCTCGGCGCTGATCATGTCCCGGACAAGGGAGCGGTCCGCTCCGGCGGGCATGCGCCTCAGGACTCCCTCGGCCGCCTCCTCGGGGTGCTTAAGCGCGTACGACCAGCCCCGGCGAAGCGCGTCGACGAAGGCGCCCTGGGCCCTGGCGTGGGCCGTCACCTGCGCCCTCGTCGTGAAGACGACTTGCGAATAGGCGTCAAACCCGAGGGCGGCAAAGGGCAGGAACCGAGCCCGGGGCTCGACCCGCCGGAGCTTCACGAATTCCTCTATCGCGTAGCCCTGCATGAAATCAACCTCGCCCCGAAGGAGCCTCCCGATGTCGTCATCGACGAACACCATCGTCGCCGCCGAGGGTGCCATGCCCGCCCGCCTCAGGAAAAGGCGGTAGAGGGGGTCTCCGTACTTGTGGACCCCGACCCTGTGACCGGCAAAGTCCCGCGCCGATCGGGCGGCGGTCTTAGGGAGCGACATATAGCCCGCGGGGCTCTGGCGGAGGACCGCGTTTAGCGCCACCAGGTCCGCACCCTTCGCGCGCTTTTCCAGGAGGATGTATCCCTCCAGTGTCCCGACGGCAGCCCTGGCGGGGTCCCGGTCCATGAGCGCGGAGACGTCCTGCCCGAACGCAAAGGCGTGGATCGTGAGGTCCAGACTGGCGTCGCGGAAATAGCCCTGGTCCACCGCCGCGTAGAGACCCGCGAACTGCGCGCCCGGGAACCAGTCCTGGAAATACGTGAAGGGCTCGGCCGAGAGGGCCGCGGCAGCAGGCAGGGCGAGAAGGAGGAGGAGTCGGATCACAAAAAAGGGGGCCCCTGTTCGGGGCCCCCGGTTTCCTTGGCCATTCGGCCGCTAGGAGATCAATAGTGCACCCGGATCGTGAGCGAGGCCGAGATCGGGGCGCGGACGAAAATCACGTCGTTGCCGGCGAAGCTCGTGTCGATCGGGTCCAGGATACGGTTGTTGGTGACGTTCGTTAGGTTCAGGCGAACATCCCACTTCTTGGTCGGGGCGTACGCGATGTAGCCGTCGATCTCGTATTCGCTCGGGATGTGGATCAGGCCTTCGTCATCCTGGTTCTGGCGGCCGATGAAGTTCGGGCCGGCACCGATGTCAAAGCCGTGGGGGAGCTTGTAATCCACGAACACGTTCCAGAGGAGCGACGGCACGCCTGCGGCGCGGATGCGGCCGTTCGGCGGGGTGTACGCATAGCCCTGATAGGCTCCGTAGTTGACGGCGCCCACGCCCGTTCCGTACGTCCCGTCAACCTTGGTCGTCGTCGCATAGGCGTCCAGGTAGTTCCCCGTTTCCTCGAAGAAGCCGCCGAAGTCGGTGACCTCCTGGTAGGTGAAGTTCGCGTTGATGGAGAGCCGCTTCGTGGGCTGGTACACCAGATCGATCTCGACGCCTTGGCTCTTGATGATCGTGTTAGGCAGCGGCGGCTCGCCATGCGGGGGGGGCTGCGCGGGGGAGGTCTTGACCTGCTGGTAGACCGCGACGCCTCCGAACAGCGTATTGTTGAGGAAACTGCCCTTGTAGCCGGCCTCGTAGAGGACGGAGACGTTTTCGATCTCCGTCTGAACCTTTGCCTGGCCCTGGTAGCCGCTGCCGATGCCGCCGAAGTTGGTCTGGCCCTTGATGGCATCCACCCGGTCATAGGTGACGTAGACCGACTGGGTATCGGTCAGCTTGTAAACAAGGCTGGCAAAATACGACGGGTCGTTCTTCGACGCCGAATAGTGATAGAGCGCGCCGGTGTTGTAGTAGACGGGTTTCGGAAGAGAATAGTACCCGTAGTAGTTGTACACGGGAATGGTTCCGTAGATTCCGGACGGGTTGTCGTTGAGGTTAACACCCGCCTGGACCAACGGAGGATTCGCGGTGTTGGCGTTGATCGCATCTTCGCGGAAGCCGAAGATGCCCGAGAACTTTTCGGTGAACTTCACGTCGTCCTGGATGAACGCCGCATAGTCCTTGATCGTCGTGTCCTGCATTTCCTGGTAGCTGTAGCCCGGGTGGCCAGGGATCTGAAGGCCCGAGCCCCAGGTGTTGTTTTCGTTGGCAAAGCCCGGGAAGAAGATGTTGTTCAACGACAGGCTCAGGTCGTAGTAGGAGAAGGGTTCCGCGCTGTAGTCGTCGCCCGAGCGGACGTACTGGTAGCGGAGATCGATGCCCGTGATCAGGCTGTGCGCGACCGAGCCCGTGTTGAACTTGTCGTGGAACTCGGTACGGTCCTGAAGGTTCAGGTTCCTCGGGACCCACTCGTCATAGCCGTAGGTCTCGAACTTGTTGGAGTGCTCAAGCCCATAGTAAGCGATGTTCACGAGGCTCGCGTCCGTGGAGATCGTGTACGTGCTCTTGAGCTGGCCCTGGAAGAGCTTCGAGCGTGCGGTGTCATTGGGTCCGACGAGGGAGTCGTAGGCCGGAAGCTTGACCACGTGGGCCTTGGCCGGGTCGACAACCTGGAAGGCGCCGTCTGTGCCGCTCGCGTAGTTCGTGGCAGGATTGCCGTCCGACGGCAGGTAGACGTCATAGCCGTAGAAAGCCAGCGGGCCGGATTCGACCGGGTAGGTCGGGCCGGCAATGTAGCCCCCGTTCCAGATGAAGTTCTGCGTGACGCGGTTGGCGCCGGTGTCCTCGTTGGTCCTGGTCGCGAAGCCCTGCGCCCAGAACTCGAACTTGAGGTCCTTGGTCATCAAGTAGGTGAGCGCAACGTAGATGTCCTGCGTGTTGTCCTTGGCGTTCACGTAGTACTCGCTGCCGTAGCGCGCAAGGTAGCTGACACGGTAGGCGAGCTTGTCCGACAGCGGGCCGCCGAAATCGAGCGTGTACTGAGGGTTGCTATAGGAGTGCCCGCTCGTCCAGGTGCCGAGCGTGGCCGAGAAATCGTAGTGCTCGTGGTCGAAGTAGGGCTGCTTGGAGACAAAATTGACGTAGCCGCCCGGTCCGTTGCCCTGGGGTCCGTAGACCGCCGTGCCCGGGCCCTTGACGATGTCCATGGCCTCGACGCCGTTGAAGGAGAGCGGAACGCTGTTGCGCGAGTACGGGATCTGCTGGCCGTTCACGTAGACCTGGGCCTCGTCGCCGCGGATCTGGGGGACGCCCGGGATGCCGTAGTCGGCCGCGGCGTAGACGCCGGGCGAGAACTGGCCGAAGTCCATGGCGTTCTTGATCTGGCGATCATCCATCCAGGCCTTGTTGACGCTCGAGACGGAGCGAGGAATGTCGATGACGCTACGGTCGTCGCCGTAGACGCTGTCGATCGGGCGAACCGTCGGGAGAATCTGGCTCTCGATCGGGACGTCGCTCACCGTGTACTTCTCAAGCTTGGTGACCTTCTGCTTCTCGGCATCCGAGGCCGAGGTGCTGCTCGAGGAGGAGCTGGACGGCGGAGGGGTTGAAGATTGGGCATGGAGGCCAGAGGCCAGCAGGCAGGCTGCCGCGCAGAGTACCGTGCGCGCCCCAAGCGTCTTCTTAGTCAGTAGGTGCATGTGTAGTGGGTTGTTTTATGAGTTCCGGTTTGGAACTTATCTAGCAACCCCCATGCCATCAGGAGCCTTCCGGCGCGAATAAACGCCCCACCTTTAGGTTCTTAACTCATCCCGGGAAACAAAAAGGGGGCCCTTTCGGGCCCCCTTTTGGATGGGAGAACGGTCGGTCTGCCTCCCTTAGAGGTGCAGGCGGATCGTCACCGAGGCCGAGATCGGCTTGCGGACGAAGACCACGTCGTTGCCGGCAAAGCTGACGTCGATCGGGTCGAGCACCCGCTGGTTGGTGAGGTTCGTGATGTTGAGGCGGACGTCCCACTTCTTGCTCGGGGCGTAGATCACGTAGCCATCCATCTGGTACTCGTTCGGGATGTAGAGCGTGTCGTTGTCGTTGGCGTACTGCTTGCCGATGAAGTTCGGTCCGACGCCGACGCCCAACCCGTTGCGCCACTTGTACTCCACAAAGAGGTTGGAGACGAAGGCGGGCACGCCGGGGGCCCTCATGCGGCCGCCCGGGGGCGACCATCCCGTGAAGTTCGTGGCTCCGACTCCAGTGCCGTGGGTCCCGTCGACCATGGTGGACGTGGCGAAGTCATCCAGGTAACTGCCCGTCTCCTGGAAGAAGTAGTCGCCGAACGCCGTGGCGTCCTGGAAGGTGAGGTTGAAGTTAACCGAGAATGCCTTCGTCGGCTGGTAGACCATGTCGAACTCGATGCCGTTGTCCTTGATCCGGAACGCGGGGCCGCGCACCTGGGCCTCGATCTTCTGCTGCTGGAACAGGGAGACGCCCGCGAACAGCGTGTTGTGCAGGAAGCTGCCCTTGTAGCCGACCTCGTAGAGCGTGCTGCCCACGGAGATCGACTTGTCGACGTTCGCGTTGCTGCCGAGCCCGAAAGAACCGGGGCCTGAGAACGGGAAGCTTGTCCCGCTCTCCACGCCGCCGACATTGGCGGCGCCGTGGATGGCGTCCACGCGGTCGTAGGTCGCATAGACCGACTGGGTATCGGTGATCTTGAAGATCAGGCTCGTGAAATACGAGGGATCCCACTTGGAGGCGCTGTACCGGTAGAGGGCGCCCTTGCCGAAATAGGTCGCCGGCGTCGGGATGTAGTCGAAGTAGGAGTCATAGTAGCCGACCTGGGTCAGCGGGGGGTTCTCGGTCTGGGCGCTGATGTAGTCCTCGCGGAAGCCGAGGATCATCGAGATGCGGTCCGTGAACTTGACGTCGTCCTGGGCGAAGAGGCCGAGGTCATAGATCGTCGTCTCCTGCTGCTCGACCGAGGCGTAGCCCGGGGCCCCCGGGACCTGCGAGCCGCCGCCGAAGGTCTTCCCCTCGGCGTAGTACCCGGGGTAGAAGATGTTGGCGAGCGTGAGCGGCTTGGAAAGGTCGTAGTACGGGAACGGCTCGGACTGGTAGTCATCGTAGGCGATGATGTTGGTGTAGCGGAAGTCGACGCCGGCGATGATCGAGTTGGCGACCTTCCCAAGGTCGAAATTGGAATGGTACTCCGTGCGGTTCTGGAAGGATTCCGTGTGGGGGTACCATTCGTCGTAGCCGTACGTCTCAAACTTCCTGGAGCTCTCCAGGCCGTAGTAGGTCAGGTTCACCAGGCTCGATTCGGGGGTGAGGTTGAGCGTCGTCTTCAGCTGCGTGTGGAAGAGCTTGCCGCGGGCCGAGTCGCTCGGGCCGACGATCGTCTTCGAAGGGGAGAGCTTCACCGTATGGGCCTGCGCCGGGTCGACGATCGAGTAGGTCCCGTCCGCGATCGTGGGGTACGGGTCGTTCGCGTTGGCGAAGATGTCGACGCCGAACGGAAAGCCGTACTGGGAGATCGAGGGGATCGCCCCGCCCGCGATGTAGTTGCCGTTCTTGATGAAGTCCTCGGTGACGCGGTTGGTGCCCGTGATCTCGTTGGTGCGGTCTGAGTAGACCTGGCCCCACCACTCGAACTTGAGGCTGCCGCTCGCCAGGTAGGTGAGCGCCGCGTAGACGTCCTGGGTCTCGTCCTTCACGTTCTCGTAGTAGGAGTCGCCGTAGCGGGCGAGGTAGCTCACGCGGTAGGCGAGCTTGTCCGAGAGGGGGCCGCCGAAGTCGATCGTGTACTCGGGGTTCGACTTGGAGCGGCCGCTCGTCAGGTAGCCGAAGGTGACCGAGATGTCGTCGTGCTCACGGTCGAAATAGGGCTGCTTCGACACGAAGTTCACATAACCGCCCGGGCCGTTGCCCTGGGGGCCGTAGACCGCCGAGCCCGGTCCCTTGACGATGTCCATGGCCTCGACGTTGTTGAACGAGAGCGGGACGCTGTTGCGCGACCAGGGGATGATCTGCCCGTTGACGTAGACCTGGGCGTAGTCGCCGCGGATCTGGGGGACGCCGGGGATCCCGTAGTCGGCCGCGGCGTAGACGCCGGGCGAGAACTGCCCGAAGTCCATGGCGTTCTTCACCTGGCGGTCGTCCATCCACGCCTTGTTGACGCTCGAGACCGAGCGCGGGATGTCGATGATGCTCCGGTCGTCGCCGTAAACGCTGCTGATGGGGCGCACCGTCGGGAGGATCTGGTCCTCGATCGGGACGTCGCTCACGGTGTATTTCTCCAGCTTGGTGATCGGGCCGGTGTTGGCCGTGGACGCCGAGCTCGGGGACGAGCCCGACACATCGGTTGGCGGAGGCGTTGAGGACTGCGCCCCGAGGCCGGAGGCTAGCGCGGCTGCGATGCCCAGGACGGCAGGGCCCTTGAGGAGGAACTTCTTAGTAGTCGGATGCATGAGTAGGTTTTCTGAATGTTACCTGACTGATGCAATTGCTGCACCTAATAAGCCCAAACGCCAGTCTGATATCCTAGACTTACAACCTACTAACCAGAAACGATTTAGATCATCCTATTTGGCCCCGGGTGCGGGGTCGCCGGGCGTCAGGTCAAATCGGACGAATGTGTCGACGGGCACCGGCTTCTGGATGATCTTAAGCTGCACAAGGTCGTTCACCTGCTCCTCGAGGCGCTTGCGGGTCATTTGCCCGAGCCGCTCGCCGTCCTCCGGCCGGCCCTCCACGATGTGGAAGTCGCGCATCGCCTTGATGGAGTAGTCCATGAACTCTTCCGACATGTTCGGATTGCTCTTGGCGATGAGGGCCTTCGCAGGGGCGGGGTCGCCCGACATGAAGTCCGCCCACCCCTTTGTCGATGCTGCGACAAACGCCCTCACCTGGGCCTCGTGGCCCTTCAGGTAGCCCTGGGTCGTAAAAAGGATCCGGTACGGGCGGAACCCCGAGTCGGACATCAGGAGCGTCCGCGGGTGGCCCCCGTTCTTCGTCACATAGTAGGGCTCGTTTGTAACAAAGCACTGCTGGATGAAGTCCTTGTCCGCCATGAACTGGGCGATGCCGAAGTTCAGCGGGATCAGCCTGAAGTCGATGTGGTAGTGGACCTTCAGGTAGTCGATCCAGTTTGAGCCCGGCACCCCCATGATGCTCCTGTCATTCAGGTCGGCGAAGGTTCGGACAGGGCTCTCGCCGTGCACGAGGATGGCCTGGGGGTCCTTTTCCATGTAGACTCCGACGATCACGAAGGGCAGGCCCTTCGAGACGAAGACGGCGACGTCGTCGCTGCGCCCGACCGCGATGTCGGTGTCGCCGGCCAGCATGAGCTGCGGCACAAGGACGCCCGGGCCGCCGGGGACAATGTCCACGTCGATGCCCGCATCCTTGTAGTACCCCTTGGCGAGCGCCTGGTAGAACCCGCCGTGCTCGGCCTGGGGGTACCAGTCGGTCTTGAACCTGACCTTGGCGGGAGGCGCAGCTGCCTCCTCGGGGAGGTTCGCCGGCGACGGCTTCGAGCAGCCGCCAAGGCCCGCGGCGAGGGCCGCCGACAGGGCCGCAAGGGTGGTTCTAAGCAGGGTTCGGGGACTCATCAGGTGTCCCCATGACTGAAAGAATCGTGCCACTTGTGCAATGCGAGCCAGCTGAGGGCTATCACCCCCATGACAAAGATGAAGCCGAGGAGGCATCCCACCGCGGCAGTGGCGAAGAGGGCCCCCATCTGGAACTGCGAGCTGTAGATGATCGTCAGGAACCCAAGGCCCCCCTGCCCTCCCGCGCTGTTGCCCGCGATGTAGTCGCCCACGATGGCGCCGATAGGCGCCAGGGTGGCCGCGATCCGGAGCCCGGTGAAGAAGTACGGCAGCGCGGCCGGCACCCGCAGGAAGAGGATGGTCTGCACCTTGCTCGCCCTGCACATCTTGAAGAAGGCGACGAGATTGGAGTCGGTGGAGATGAGCCCCTGGGTCGTGTTCACCACCATCGGGAAGAAGCAGATCAGGAAGGTGATGATCACGACGCTCCTAAGCCCCGGGCCGACCCAGAGGATGAGGATCGGGGCGATCACGATGATCGG
>CAISPT010000159.1 GCA_903887455.1 uncultured Opitutaceae bacterium
GCGCCCCTCACCCTCGACATCAACCGGCTAAAGCGGGAGAGGAACGCCGTGATCCTCACCCACTCGTACGTCGAACCGGAGATCATCTACGGAGTCGGCGACTACAAGGGGGACTCCTATTCCCTTAGCCTCGAGGCAAAGAGGTCAAAGGCCTCGATGATCGTCTTTGCGGGCGTGGTGTTCATGGCGGAGACCGCCAAGATACTCTGCCCGGAGGCGACCGTCGTCGTGCCCGACCGCGGATCGGGGTGCTCCCTGGCCGATTCGATCACCGGGGCGGACGTGCGCCGGCTCAGGACCCTCTATCCCGACGCGACGGTCGTGTGCTACATCAACTGCACGGCCGAGGT
The DNA here is from genome assembly GCA_903887455.1 of uncultured Opitutaceae bacterium. GTDB lineage: Bacteria > Verrucomicrobiota > Verrucomicrobiia > Opitutales > Opitutaceae > Palsa-1447. Next base: position 351 of record CAISPT010000159.1, read on the forward strand.
GAAGGCCGAGTCGGACGTGTGCGTCACCTCGGGCAACGTCTATTCCATCGTCGCCGGCCTGGAGGCGCGGAGGATCATTTTCGTGCCCGACCGCCTCATGGCGGAAAACCTGCGGGCAGATCTTAGGCGCCGCGGGGTCGACAAGGAAGTGATCTCCTCGGACGGGACCTGCATCGTGCACGACTCCTTTACACCGGCGCAGATCGCTGAGGCGCGGGCACAGTTTCCTGGGCTTAAGGTCGTGTCGCACCCGGAGTGCCCTGCCGATACCGCCGCGGCCTCCGACTTCGTCGGGAGCACGGGCGCCATGATGAAGTACGTGAAGCAGACCGAGGCTCCCTATTTCCTTATGCTCACCGAGTGCGGACTGGTGGGGAGGCTCGAGGTCGAAGCCCCGGAGAAGTCCTTCATCGGCGGGTGCCGCCTGTGCCCGTACATGAAGATGAACACGCTTGAGAAGGTTAGGGATGCGCTCGATTCGCCCCGACCCGAACAGATCATCACCCTTCACGAGCCACTGCGCTTGAAGGCGGCCCGAAGCATTGAAAGGATGTTCGCCCTTGCACCCCAGAACTGACCACCTGATCGACCTTGCGCTAGAGGAGGACGCCGGCCTCGGCGACCTCACGAGCCGCTCCATCTTCCCGAGGGGCCACAGGAGCCGCGCGTACATGGAGGCCGGCGAGGACCTCGTCCTGTGCGGGGTGGACGTGGCCGCGCGGGTGTTCTCACGGGTCGATCCCGCCGCCCGCGTGCGCATCCTCGCGCCGGACGGCTCGCGGGTGGCTCGGCGCTCCAAAGTTCTAGAGGTCCGGGGCCTCACCGAGCCCATCCTCACGGCCGAGCGCACTGCGCTCAACTTCGTCCAGAGGCTATCGGGGATCGCCACCCAGGCTCGCCGCTACGCGGCCCGCGTGGAGGGCACGGGCGTGCGCGTCGTCGACACGCGCAAGACCACCCCCGGCTTCCGGGCCCTCGAGAAATACGCAGTCCGCTTGGGCGGCTGCGCCAACCACCGGAGCTCCCTCGGGGAGCATGTCCTGATCAAGGACAACCACATCGCGGCAGCCGGCTCACTCGGGAGGGCCGTGGCCCGCGCGCGGGCGGGCGCCCCGCACCTCTGCCGCATCGAGGTCGAGGCGAAGACCCTGGCGGAGGTCCGAAGCGCCCTCCGCGCGGGAGCCGACGTCATCCTCCTCGACAACATGAACCCGCTGCAGGTGGCCCGCGCGGTGGCCCTGATCGCAGGCGGCGCGCTTGTCGAGGTCTCAGGCGGCGTCCGGTTTGAAACGCTTCTCGACTACGCCCTTCCCGGCGTCGACGTGATCAGCGTCGGCGCCCTGACCCACTCCGCTCCGGCGGCCGACCTCAGCCTAACGATCGCCGCCGCAAGGTAAGGGCCCATGAACGTCCTAAGGACCGACTGCCTGGTTATTGGCTCGGGACTCGCGGGCTCGGCCTACTGCCTCGAGGCGGCCGCCTCCGGCCTGTCCTGCGAGCTCCTCTCGCTCGGGGATCCGCTCGCTGCAAACAGCGACTGGGCCCAGGGGGGAATAATTTACGACACGCGTCCCGGCGCCGAGGCCCTCCAGAGGGACATCATGGAGGCAGGCGACCACATGTCCAACCCGGCGGCTGTCCGCCAGCTGGTCCGCGAGGGACCCGCGATCGTCCGGCGCCTCCTGATCGAGGAGGCGGGTGTCGACTTTGACCGCGACGCCTCAGGCGGCCTCGACCTCACCCGTGAGGGAGGGCACTCGGAGCGGCGGATCATCCATTCCAAGGACGCCACCGGGCACGCGATCCTGTCCGCAGTCGCGCGGCGGGTCGACAAGACTCCGTCGATCAGCCGGAGGGCCGGATGGGTGGCGATCGACCTGCTGACGCTCTCCCACAGCTCCTCCGAGCCCACCGACAAGTACCACCCCCTGACCTGCTTCGGCGCCTACGTGCTCGACACCGGGACCGGCGAGGTTTCGGCCGTCGTGGCGAAGAAGACCGTCCTGGCCTGCGGAGGCCTCGGGCAGATTTTCCTGCACTCGACCAACCAGCCGGGCAGCGTCGGCCACGGTGTCGCCATGGCCTACCGGGTCGGCGCCCGCCTGATCGATCTCGAGTACGTCCAGTTCCATCCCACCGTCTTTGCGGCCAAGAACGCGCCCCGATTCCTGATCACGGAGGCCATCCGCGGGGAGGGAGCGGTCCTCGTCAACTCGCGGGGCGAGCGCTTCATGGACCGGGCCGATCCCCGCGGGTCGCTGGCCCCGCGCGACATCGTCTCGCGCGCCATCCGCACGGAGCTTGCCTCGAGCGGCGAGCCCTGCGTCTACCTGGACCTGTCGCTCATGCCGGCCGGCTTCGCCCGCGCGCGGTTCCCGACGATCTTTGAAAGGTGCCTCGCCCACGGCGTGGACATCGAGCGGGACCCGATCCCCGTCGTTCCAGCGGCCCACTTTGCGTGCGGGGGGGTGCACACCGACCTTCAGGGGCACACGAACATACGACACCTCTCCGCGATCGGCGAAACCGCCTGCACCGGGCTACACGGCGCCAACCGCCTCGCTAGCACCTCCCTCCTCGAGTGCGTGACGGGGGCCCATTTCGCGGCGGCGGCCGACGCGGCCGACATCGCTTCGGGGACATTCGGGGCACCGGTACCGAAGCCCTGGGAGAGCCCGACCAGGCGGGCCGATCCCGTCCTCGTCCGGCAGGACATGCTCCAGATCCAGCACACGATGTGGAACTACGCCGGCGTCGTCCGCTCCCGCAGGCGACTCTCACGGGCCCGCAGGATCCTCCTCGAGCTGAGGGAGGAGATCCAGGAATTCTACAGAGGCTGCGCCCCCACCCGGGAACTAGTCGAACTCCGCAACGCCGTGCAGACCGCGCTCCTGGTGGTGCACGCCGCAGCGCTAAACCCCGTGAGCAAGGGCTGCCATTTCCTGACCGAAGAGGAGTAGGCCGGGTTAGACCGTGCTGGCGTCCACCGCGCCTCCGCGGCCGAGCTCCCGGAGTAGGCCTAGGAGGGTCTCCTCCTGCTCCGCGGGGTCGATCCGGTGCCTCGCGAGCCGCCCCTCGTAGACCGGAAGGCGGGCAAGGAACCCCTCGATCGCCTCGCGAGTGGGGTCCTCGGCATACTCACCGAGACCCGACTGCGCGAGGAAGCGTGCGTTGTGGGTCTGCTCAAACTGGCCCTTGAGCGGGACCCCGAAATAGGGCTTCCCCAGGAAGATGGAGTCGGCGATCAGCGAGAACCCGGTGGTCGCGATGATGGCCTTGCACCCCGCCAGGTCGGACAGGTAGGTCCCCCCCTGAGCCCGGTAGGAGATGTTGCCGAGCTCCTCCACGCGGTTGTTGCAGTAGACGATGAAGCGCTCGTTCATCGACCTCATGACGGCCTCCAGGGGCGGGTTGGGCTTGGTCAGGTAGGCGAAGATGTGGCTGCCGCGCGTGGGCGAAAGGCGCCGGATCTCCTGCTGGATGATGGGCGAGACGAACCGGACCCGCTCGGTGTCCCGCACGGGCTTGCCGAAGGACTTGACGATGTAGAAGGCGGCGCCCTGCGTGCACGCGAGCGTGGCGGCGCGGGCGAGAAGGAAGGACAGGAGGTTCGTGCCGACCGGCGGGTCGATGTGCAGGAGCTCGTTCTGGTTGTCCATGCTGATCAGCGGCCTGCCGAGGACATGGGAGGCCACCATGCTGAAGGGCTCGTAGGCGGTCAGGAAGACGTCGGGGCCGAACGCGAGGATCTCCCGGCGAAGCCTGCCCCAGTTGCGCAGGAAGAAGGGGATGCACCTGAGGTTCCGGGTGACCGTCTGCCAGAGCGACATCCCCCGGGGACCGAAGTACAGGTGGATCCCCTCGATGCGGGTCGGGTTGAACTCCGCCAGCGAGGCGAGCGCCCTCGGGCCGTAGGTGAGCACCATCACCTGGTGCCCCTCCCGCCTCAGCCGCACCACGATCTCCCTGGCCTCGAAAACATGCCCTAACCCCTCCCCTGAAACGCCGTACACTATTCTCATCGGCTGCGGGTCGGGGGTTGGTCCATGCTCGGTTGTTGTTTCAGCGAATGATTGCACGGCGGCATGCCCACGCGCCAGCCCTCCACTGTTACAGCTTTGTGTCGAACTGGACCGCCCAGGTGTTGTCCATGCGCTTCGAAAGGTCGAGCGGGTCGCCCACCCCCACCCCCCCGCGCGGCACCTGGTAGGCCCACACCTGGAAATAGGTGAGCGTGGCCCCGCCGTAGATCGTCGAGAACGCGCCGTCGACCGCGTCCATCCCGCAGGACACCGTCACCCGCCCGATCCTCGGGACGTGGAACCGGGCGTCCGTGGTGAGCCACTGGCCGCCAAGGAACACCTCTGCGTAGGCGTGGAAATCCATATGGCCCTCTGGGTCGGGAAACCCGATGTCGGGCAGGTGGCCGGTCACATAGCGGGTGGGCACGTTGAACGTGCGGTTAAGCGCAACGGCGAGATGCGCGAAGTCCCGGCACACGCCGTAGCCGCGCTGCAGGATGTCCCAGGCGGACAGGTCGGGGCGCCCCGAGAGGTAGCGGTACTCGATGTTTTCGTGGATCCACCTGCTGATCGCTTGGACCCGGGTCCAGCCGTGCTCAACGGCCCCGAATTTCTCCCAGGCGAAGTTGATCAGCTTGTCGGAGTCGCAGTAGCGGCTCGGGAGCGTGTAGCGGAGCACCGCCAGCGGAAGGCTTCCGGGGTCCTGGGCCGCAAGGACCGGGACCCCGAAGTTGTCGGGCTTGGAAGAGACCGCGATGATCGCGTCGTGCCGGAAGCAGTTCGTGCCGCGATCCAGGGCCACCCGGTAGTAGGCGTTCCCGTGGCTGTCGGTGAATTCGTCGGAGTGGAGGTCGTTTCCGAGCGTCAGGGCCTCGGCGATCACGTGGTGGCGCCCGTCGGCGCGCGGCCTCACGTTGAGCAAGACCGACGCCGGCCCGGTGGACTCGTAGGCGAGGCTGCAGCCCACTCTAACCGTGAGGTCCAGGCGCTCCGGCACAGTGAACGGGCTCATACGCTGGGACCGTGCCCCGTAAACGCAATTCTAGCAAACGGTTTCCCCAAGTTGGCGCGGGGTTTCATGCGGACTTGCAGTTAGTGGGCGGCATGTTCTGATCTCCCAAAGCCCCTATGACCTCTCCAAGGCTCGTCTACATCGGAACAGACAGCGGCGCCACGACGTCGAAAACCGGAGGCGTGTGGGCCGACGGCTCCATGGTCTCCATGAAGCTCATGCAGAGCTCCACAAACTCGCAGGCTGGCACGGAGGCCGTGGTGAAGGGCTGGGTCAAGGGAGTGGTGGATTTCATGGCCCACAACAACCTCACGTGGCCCCAGGTCCGCGGCGTGGGACTGGCGATCCCGGGGCCCTACCAGAGGTACGGCGTTTTGGGCCGGGCGGCGAACCTGCCGGCCGCCTTCGACGGCTGGAATTTCCACGAGGACTACAGCAGGGCCTTGTCGGCGGCGGCGGGCCGCGCGGTGCCCCTGGTGGTCGGCAATGACGGCAAGTTCGGCGGTGTCGCCGAGGCCAAGCTCGTCCGCGCGGGCAAGAAGTCCTCTGTCCTCATGCTCGCCCCCGGCTCCGGCCTGGGCTGCGCTTACATTGACCAGAACGGCCTCCCCCTGGACGGCGAGACGCTCGCGGGCATGGAGGCGGCGCACATGCCGGCCCCCCTGCAGCTCCTCGGCATGCGCCCCCTGCCCTGCGGCTGCGGCCGGACCTGGGGCTGCGTCGAGGCCTACACGACGCTCTCAGGGATGCCCCACCTGGTGGAGGAAATGCTCAAGCGGCACCCCGACCACGAGCTGGCCACCTCCAAGCTCTCGGCCAAGGAGAAGGCCCTCTCGATCCGTGGCCTCGCCCAGAAGGGCGACCCGCTTGCCACGGAGATCTTCGACTTCCAGGCGCGGGCCCTCGGCATCCACGCGGCGACCCTCTGCCTGGCGCTTGACCCGGGCTTCGTGGTCATTGGCGGGGGCCTGATGGACCACGAGTCGACGACCCCGGAGTTCCGCGAGCGCTACATCAACGTGCTGCGCGAGTCCGCGATGCCGTACCTCTGGCCGGCGCAGCGCGCCACCATCAAGTTCGCGGCCTCCGAGCTGGGCGAGCTCTCGCAGTCCATCGGGGCCGCGCTGGTGGCGCTCTACACCTCGAAGTCGGGCTAGCCGGGCGCCCCCAGGGGGCGGATCGGCAATATTTCGCTAAAGGCTCGGCGGGCAGGACTATATCTTGCCCGCGGGCCGAGGACCTCCATGATGGCCGCCGGCTGACACGAGGCCCCTCATCGACGCATGCAATACCTAGGACTGCTGTTCACCCTGGCCCTTCTCGCGGTGAATCTTTGGGGGTTGATGCTGGCGGCCGGCCTCTACTGGCGGAACCGCTGGTTCGCTCTGCCGCTCGGCCCCCTGCTCGCCGTCACCGCCGTCTACGCGATCGAGTGCCACCACGGCCTCGGCCGCTCCCTGCCCGGGCTTGAGCTCCTCTCGACGGTTTTGTCGGCCGGCCTCGCCTGCTTCTCCCTCGTCGCCTGGGAGCCCCGCTGGCTCGGCGGCCGGGCGCTCTCCGCCGTGCGCGAGTGGCGCTCCGAGTTCGCGTTCACGAGGATTGTCGGCTGCGTCCTGGTGTTTTCGGCGGTCTTCGCCTATGCGCTCATGTGGCGCTTCACTTTCCCCGACGTGGACGGCGGCTCCGAGAAGATCGCGGACTTCTCGTACATCTGCAGCTACTACGCCGGCACCACGATCCCGGTTCCGGACGCCTGGTACAGCCCGTACCTGTCGACGCAGTACTACAGCTTCCAGCACTACGGCGCCGCGCTCATGGGGCGCGTGCTCCTCTTGCCGCCTGGCTCGGCGTACAACCTCGCCTACTGCCTGCTCGTGGCGCTCGGCGGCACGGCGTTCGCCGGGGCCGTTTTCCTGGTCGCCCGCCGGCTACGCACCCGGCTGGTCGTCCTCGCCTGCTTTGTGGTCGGCGGCACCGGGATGACCATCATCGACCACTTCACGGACAAGGACGTCACGCCCTGGACCAACATGCGCTTCATCGGGAGCGCGCAGATGGACAAGCCCCCGCTCGGCCCGCTGCTGAAGGCCTACAACGCACGCTACCCTATCCTGGACCCGGAGGGCCACGC
>CAISPT010000160.1 GCA_903887455.1 uncultured Opitutaceae bacterium
ACTTCACGATCGACCTGGAGGCGCCTGTCAACCAGGGCACCCTGCAGCGGGACTATAACAACTACACCTACACGAACTGGGAGCCGCACTTCTCCGCCAACTACTCGATCACCTCGAACTGGTCGGCCTACGTGCAGCTGGCCGAGGGCATGGCCTACCCGATCGTGACCGACGAGGAGAACGTCCCCAACGACCCGCTCGACATCGCCAAGACCGGCAAGAGCTACACGCCGCAGAGCCTCAAGGAGGAGAAGACGATCAATTACCAGGTGGGCACCGTCTACAAGACCGACAGGCTCAACGCCGACGTCGATCTCTACCTGATCAACATCGACCAGCTCGTGTCCTCGGTCACAGACCCGAACGACCCCACGAACCTCCTCTTCTTCCAGTCGAAGGGCGCGTGGATGAAGGGCATCGAGGCCGAGGCAACGTACTACATCGGCGGCGGGCTCAGCGTCTACGCCAACGGCTCGCTCAACCGCGCCGTCTACAAGACGAACCCCGGCATTCCCGGCTTCAACGTCGGCTCCCTGGGAACCTTCGGCGCCAACGGCGTCCCGAACTCCACGGCCAGCATCGGCGCCATCTACAACCACGGCGGCTGGTTCGCCTCGCTCCAGAACAAGTACGTGGGCTCCTACGTGATCTACTCGAGTGCGCTCACCAACCCGGACCTCGGCCTCTACGGCCAGACCTCGACGGGACAGGTCGGAGGGAAGCCGGTCGCAGTGGCGCAGGCCACCAACCCCGGCTTCTGGATGACGGACCTGGCGGTCGGCTACGCCTACAAGACGCCGCGCTGGACACACCTTCACTCCGTGAAGCTTAAGCTCCAGCTCGACAACGTCCTCGACCGCAAGGTGCTCTTGCTGAGCTCGGTCTCGGCTAACCCGGCCAGCAACGGCTACAACGTCCTGCCGACCCGCAACTACTTCATCACCCTCTCCACGGAGTTCTAAACGTGACTTCACGGGCCCCGGCGGATTCTTTCAGCATGCTAAGCGGCATGCCGGAACTCCCCCGGGGCCTTCCCTTTTCCCGGAAACCGGCCAAGTCCCCACCCATGAAAACCCGCCTCCCTGCCTTGACGGCGCTCGCGGCCCTCCTCCTCTGCGCGGCAGCCTCCCTCTCCGCCGCACCGGTCCCCGCCCACCGCGTGGTGGTCGTGGTCTTCGACGGCATGAGGCCCGACTTTGTCTCCCAGGAGACGACGCCCAACCTGTGGCGCCTCGCCGGCAGGGGGGTGACCTTCGCCCACCACCACCCGGTCTACCTCTGCTCGACCGAGGTCAACGGGACGGCGATCGCCACCGGGGCCTACCCCTCGCACAGCACGGTGATCGCCAACGTCGACTTCCGGCCCCGGATCGACCCGCAGCTGACGGTCGCGATCGAGGCGCCCGGGATCATTCGCCGCGGCGACGATGTGAGCGGGGGCCGCTACATCGCGGTCCCGACAGTGGCCGAGATCCTGCGCGCCCACGGGCTGCCGACCGTGGTTGCGGGATCCAAGCAGGTCGCCCTCCTGCACGACCGCTCGAGGCGCCCGAACGGGCCCTCCGACTCGCCGGTCCTCTATGAGGGCTCGACCCTTCCGCCCTCCGCCGAACTTCCTCTTTCTGCGCTCCTGGGAGACTTTCCGCCGGTGCCCCAGGACCAGTTCAAGGGGGCGCGCGACGCCTGGACCACCGGCGCCCTCCTGGGCGAATTCTGGAAGGCGGGCCTGCCGACCTACACGATCCTGTGGCTCTCCGAGCCGGACTTCTCCCAGCACGCCACCGGCCCCGGATCCGAGCAGTCCTTAAGGGCCGTCAAGTCGAGCGACGATAACCTGGGCCGCGTCCTCTCCGAGATCGACCGACGCGGGCTCACGGCGACGACCGACGTCTTTGTGGTCTCCGACCACGGGTTCTCGACCATCGGCTGGAAGGTCGACGTGGCTGCCGAGCTCTCCCAGGCCGGCTTCCAGGTGGGGCGGGTGGCCATGGGCGGGCTAAAGCCGGGCAGCGTCGTCGCCGTCAGCAACGGCGGCAGCACGCTCCTCTACGTGGGCGGCCACGACCCCGAGGTCTGCCGCCGCCTCTCGGCCTACCTGGAGCTCCAGGACTGGGCGGGCGTCGTCTTCTCAAGGGACCCGCTTCCGGGGACTTTCGCGCTCTCCGAGGCGCACATCGACTCGCCCGAGGCCCCCGACCTGGTGGTCTCCCTGCGGTGGACGCTTGGAAAAAGCCGGACCGGGGCCCCCGGGCTGCAGACCTCCGACCTTTCTCCGACGGCCAAGAAGGAGGGCAACCACGCGAGCCTTTGCCCGACCGACATGCACAACATCCTCTTCGCCGCGGGACCGGATTTCAGGTCCGGCGTCCTCGACACCCTGCCCTCGGGCAACACCGACGTGGCCCCCACGGTCCTGTGGATCCTGGGCCTTAAGTCCGAGGCCTCCACGATGGACGGGCGCGTCCTCGGCGAGGCCCTGGCGGTCGACGCGCCCCCCCTCAAGTCGTACGAGGTCAAGCGCCTGGAGGCCTCCCGCACCACGATGGGGGGCTCCTGGAAGCAGTACCTCCAGGTGAGCGAGGTGAACGGGGTCCGCTACCTGGACGAGGGCAACGGGGCCTTCGCGGCCGGGACCCATTAGGGCATCTCGGGCGCGCCGCACCGGCGCCCCTCCTCCCACAATACTGTTGACTCGACCCCCCCGGTTTGAGTCTCTGACCGGCTCCGAACTTCACAACGACCATGGCCAACACCCACTCTGCCATCAAGGCTGCCCGCAAAGCGACGCGCCTGACCCTCCGCAACAAGGCGCTCAAGACCCGTCTGAAGACCCTCCACAAGGGGTTTGACGCTGCGGTCAAGTCGGGCGACGCCGCGGCCGCCAAGACCGCCGGCAAGGCGTACCTGTCCGCCATGGACAAGGCCGTGAAGTCGGGCGTCGTCCACAAGAACGCCGCCTCGCGCGCGAAATCGCACGCGTCGAAGTACGTGCTCGCGAAGTAGCCCCGATTTTGGGATGGCTGCGTGCCATCCCAAGTTGAAGACACCTCCCGGCGCAGAACTTTTCCTTTCGCGCTTCGCCGACGGCGACTGGCGGGGGATCGTGCGTCCCTGGCTTCTGGCCGGCCGGGGAACATTGGCGCGCTCGATCGTGGTCGCGCCGACCCGCGGACAGACCCAGGCCCTGAAGCAGCGCTGCGTGGCTGAGGGCATCTCGCTCCTCGGCGTCGAATTCCTGACGCCGGGCCTCGCGCGCAAGAAGCGCGGTGCGCCAAACGGGCTTGGACGGAGCCTCCAGGTCCTTGTCCTCAGGTCGCTCATCGAGGGGCGGCTGTCGGCGCTCGGCCCGGGCGACCCCTCGAGCCTCCTCTGGAAAAGCCTCTCGAGCGACCTCGAGAACGCCCTTCGCGACTACGAGGACCTCCTGCGCGGCGAGTACTCGGCGGAGCACCTGCCGACGCCGGAGCTGCGCGAGCTCTTCACGGGCCTTGAACACTGGGTGGAGGGCCACGGCTTCGCCCTGGGGCCCCTCCTCGACCGCCAGGCGGCGCTCGGCGGGCCGCCCGAGGGGGCCGCACCCCCCGCCGAGCGCCTCCTTGTTGTCGCCGGGGGCCCCGAGAACTGGCCGGAGTTCTTCGGCCTCCTCGCGCTCACGCGCCGCTGCCCCTGCGTCTGCGTCATTGTCCCGGAGCCCGAGTTCTCAGGGCGCAGCACGGCAGGCGAGGAGTGGGCGGGGATCTGGGAGAAGGCACTCGGCGTCGAGCAGGAGGTCGCCGACGCGGACGATCCCGCCCGGAGCTGCGCGGGGGTCGCCGCGCTCTGGGCTGGCGGGGAGGGTTCCTCCACGGGGGCCTCGGCGATCGTCGCCCGCTCGAGGGCCGAGGAGGCGGAGCTCGTTGCCGACCGCGTCGAGCGGCTCCTTAAGTCCGGGTCGGAGTCCGTCGCGGTCGTCTTCCCGGGTGCCTCGGCGGGCGTCGCCCGCTTGGGCCGCGAGCTGGCGGAGCGGGGCATCGACTTCGCCGACCTGGTGGGCTCGGCCGGCACGCCGCCGGTGGACACCCGGATCCAGAGGACCCTCGCCGACTTCTACGAGAGGGGATGCCGCATGGAGGAGCTCCTGCAGCTCTGGCCGCTCCTGCAGGCGACGAACCTGACCTCCCTTTCGCTTGCGCGCGCGCGCCGGGTTTGCGAGCGCCTCTTTGACGACCACCAGTCCCACAGCCTGGAGCCCCATGCCGCGGGCCTGGCAGGTTCGGACGACCCCGACGGCAAGGAGGTCGGCAGGATTGCGCTGCTGCTATTGCCCTCCTGGCCCGCGAGCCTGGCGCTTTCCGACGCCCTCCTGCGCTTTGACGCCGCGAACCGCGGCCTCGGCCTTGCGGTGCCCGACGGCTGGTACGCGCTCAGGGACTTCGCCGCGCGGGCGCCGGAGCCCATGCCCCGGGCCGCGATACTCGAGGCCATCCGCTCCTTCATCCCCGAAAAGGGGCCCGAGGCGTCCCCGGGGCGCGCGGGCGGCTTTTCCCGCGTCACCCTGACGACGCTCCGGCGCGCCGTGGGTGTCGCCTGGTCCGACTGCATCTTCACCGAGTCGAACGCGGGATCCTGGCCGGAGCGCCGCGAGCCCAGCTGCTGGCTGGGGGACGAGGAGCGGCGAAAGATCGTCCGGGAGGCCGACAGGCTTTCGATCTCGCTTCCCACGAGCGACGAGCGGATGGCGCTCGAGCGGAGCCTCTACTGCTCGATCGCCAGGGACACCGCGCGCAGCGTGTCCTTCTCGGCAGCCCTCGCTAGCGAGGAGGAGCCCGAGCTGATGCTCGGTCCCAACGCCTGGCTCGAGCGGGTCATGTGGGACCAGGGCCTGTTCTCCGCGGCGGGCGGAGGCTCCGACGCCTTCCTGCGCCTCTCGAGGGCGAGGCCCCCCTCCGACCCCGGAGAGCTCCCGGACGGGTGGGCCGCGGTCTGGAGGCGCAGACGCGACCCGAAGGCGCCCTTCGACGAGCACTTCCTCGGAGACCCCTCGGGCGCGTCGCGCCCGACACGGCTTTCGGCCAGCCAGGTCGAGCGTGCGGTCTCCGACCCGGCCACCCTCTGGTTTGACGCGGTTCTCGGGGTCCGTCGCGTCGAGTGGCGCCCGTTTGCCCGCGCCCGGCGCAAGGCGGTCGGCACCCGGGTGCACGCCGCCCTGGCCGCGTGCCTGAAGGGGCTGCCCGCGGAGGGTGATTTCTGCTTCTTCCCCGATCGCGGGGAGGCCGAGGCGCGCCTGGAGGCCGAGCTGGCGAGGCTCCGGCTTTCCTGGCCGATGGACCGGTACTGGGACTCCTTCCACGGCGACGTGGCGCAGTCCGCGCGCGAGCTCCTGGCCCAGGTCTACGCGATGCCCGCCGCAGCATTCGTGGCCGTGGAGATCCCGGTCCCGAAGGGATCGACGGTGGCGATGGGCCGGGCCGGCCGAGTGCCGGTCATCGGAAGGATGGACCTCGTCCTTTCCGACCGGCCGGCCTGGGCCGGGGCCCGCGTCGCGATCGTCGACTTCAAGACCGGCGGCGGGGCCCGGCTCTCGGCCGAGCGCATGCGCTCGAGCGGACTGGCCCTCCAGCTGGGTGTCTACCTCCTGGCGGCCGGTTCCGCTGGGGCCTCGGGCGCCGTCTGGATGCTAAAGCCCGGGGAAAGGCCGGCCCTCATCGGATCGGAGGAGGCCGGCGAGGCGACCGGAAAGCTCGAGGACGTGGGCGTCCACCTCTCCAGCGGGCTCTACGGGGCCCTCACGCGCGACCGCGACGAGTACACCCGCGTCTTCGAGTGGCCGCTGGCGTCGAGCCCGGTGCCCTACGCGGTGCTCCAGGGCAAGTATGCGGCGACCTTCGGCTCGCAACCCGGGGAGGGCGCCGATGAATAGGCCCCCGTCGGACCAGGCTGCACGCGTCCGCTTCGCGACCGAGTGGGGCGTGAACTTCGCCGTGGTCGCCAACGCCGGCTCGGGGAAGACGACAGCCATCTCGAACCGGCTCGCGGAGATGGCGCTCTCCCCGAGGGGCGGGGACATGCTCGTCCGCACGGCGGTCGTCACCTACACGAAAAAGGCGGCCGCGCAGATCGGCCAGCGTGCCCGGGCTGCGCTCCTCAACCGGATGTCCGGGCCGGAAAAGGGGGACGTCGAGGCGCTCGCCCGGCTGGACCGGGTCTTTTTCGGGACGATCCACAGCTTCTGCCTGCTATTGGCCCGGCGCCACGGGAGCGCGATCGGCATCCATCTGAACCCGACACTGGTCGAGGAGGACGATCAGGCGTGTTGGCAGGAGTTCCTGGAGCAGGACCCGATGACCTTCCGCTCGCTCGACCCTGCCCAGGTCGACGCCTTCATCCGTCACGCGCCGCTCGACGACATCTTCGAGCTCGCGCGAGACCTCGACACCGGGGCGTCCCGGTTTATCGAGGCGGCCCGCCCGACCGGGCTGCCGCCGGGCCCGGACCCTGCGTACCTGGCGCGCATCCGCGACGCCGCCCCCAAGCGCAAGGGAAAGGGCACGGAGGCGCTCGAGCGCAACAAGCTAACCGCTGAGCTCTGGGCCCAGCGCTTCCACGAGGAGCCCGGCCCGCTGCCGCTTCCTTCGCCCGAGGGCAGTGCCGCGGGAATCAAGGAGCTCTACCGCGGGTTCCTGGCCCCCGTGAAGCGCTGGCTGGCCGCCGCCGGCGGCGTCTTGGCCTCCGAGCTTTCCGCGCGCTACCGCGCGTGGAGGCTCGACCGGGGACTTCAGACCTATGCCGACCAGGTCGAGACCGCGCTCTCCGTGCTGGAGGACCCGCGCATGCTCGAGCGGATCCGCGCCGAGGGATGGCGGGTGATACTTGACGAGGCCCAGGACACGGACCCCAAGCAGTTTGCCGTGCTTGTCGAGATCACGCGTCCGCCTGGAGAGAAGCGGGGCGCCTGGCCGGCGGCGGGGGCGCGCGGCCCAGAGCCCGGCCACTTCTGCATGGTGGGAGACGCCCAGCAGGGGATCTATTCCACCCGCGCGGACATCCGCAACTTCCAGAGGCACGTCGACGCTTTCGCCAGCGGCCTCGGTGGGGAAAAGCTGACCTTTGGCGTCACGTTCCGCTCGCCGGGCCGGGTGGTCAGTCTCCTTAATGCCACCCTTCCCCGCGCCTTTGGCGGGGACCGGGAGCACAACATGGGCCTTCCCTCCGAGGACGGCGCCCCGGCGAAGCTCCTGCAGGTCCCCTACGAGGCGCTGGTCCCCGGCCCCGGCAACCCCGAGGGCCACGCCTTCCTTCTGCCGGTGCCGGCCTTCGCGTCGCCGCGCGGCGATGGCTTCTTCGACAGGAAGCTTGCCCACGAGGCCCGCCACGTGGCCGCCGAGCTTGCCCGGGTGGGTCCCCGCGGCTTGGGAGCCGGCAGCTGGGGTGAGGTGTGTATCCTGGCACCGCGCAAGGCCTGGCTTGGCCTCATCCGGGACGAACTCGAGGCCGCGGGCCTAAAGGCCTCCCTTCAGATGAGGCGCAACCGGAACGGCGACAACCCCGCCTACGCCTGGATGAGCGGCCTTCTGGCCGTGGCCTGCGACCCTGCCAACGCCTTCGAATGGGTGGGGGTCCTGCGCGAAGTCTTCGCAGTCGACGACGCGACCATTGCCCGGTCCCTTGGGAGCGACCGCCAGTTCCGTTGGCAGGAACCCTCGGCCTACCCGGCCGCCATTGCCGGAGCCCTGGCGATCCTCCTGCCGTTCATCGACCGCGCGGACCTGGAGGGGGAGTCCTTGGAGCGCTACGTCTCCGAGCTCGCCCAGGCCTGCGGCCTCCGGGCGAAGGCGAGGGCGGTTGACCCCGAGGGCGGTCTCGAGGACGAGGTCCTGCGCATCCAGGCGCGCGCGGCGGAGCTCGGACTTCAGGGCGGAGGCCCCCGCACGCTGCTCGGAGAGCTTCTGGCCGGCATCGATGCCTTCAGGGCCTACGGCCGGCCGTCCCCGGACGCGATCACGCTCATGACCTCGCACTCGGCCAAGGGCCTGGAGTGGCCCGTCGTGATCCCGGTCGGCCTGTGGCGCAAGATCGGCTCCCGCACTCAATCGGGCCTCCGCCTCCTCCGCGACCGGGACGGCGGCTCGCACGTCGTCTTCGACAATGAGGGCGTGAGCGCTGAGAACGCGGAATCGCTGGAGAGGGAGCGGATCAGGGAGCTCGTCCGCCTACTCTACGTGACGCTCACCCGCCCGCTGAAGGCGCTGGTCCTACCCTGGTCCGAGGAGCCTCCCGATCCAGGAAGTTTCGCCGACTTGTGGGAGCCCGACCTCTCGGGGCTCGAATCCGTTCCCGAGGGGACCGTTCCCGAAGCCGAGGCCCCGGTGCCGGCCTCCGTGCCGGCCGAGGCGGGGGGAATCGCGCCCGTGTGCCAGCCGGCTCCCGCGTTCCCGAGGCGGGTCCTGCCGCACCAGCTTGCCGTCGTTCCCGACGGCCCCCGAGGCGCCCTCCACGAGGCCTCCCTGGACCAGCCGCCTCCGGTCGGGCCGGGGGTCGACCCCCTGGAGTATGGCGTGTGGTGGCACGAGATGCTCGAATTCGTCCCGTGGACGGGGGATGACGCCGCCGTCGCCGCGCACGGGGACCTTGCGGTCAGGGCTGCGGAGCAGCGGGGCTTCGGCGAGAGGGCGGGGCAGGAGTGGCGCAGGCTCCTGGGCAGCGAGCCGTGGCGCCTCATGCGGGAGGCCCGATGGACCCGGCTTGCCGAGGTCGGGGTGTTCGCGCCCCTGGGTGACGACGGGTGGATCGACGGCGTCATCGACCTGGTGCTGCACGACCCTTCGTCCGGGGAACTCTGGATTGTGGACTGGAAGACCAACCGCCAGGCCACCGGCGAGGACCCCCGAGCGACCCTGGCCCGCCTTGCGACCGAGTACGAGAGCCAGCTCGCGGCCTACGGCTCAAGCGCCGCCGGGTTCTTCCCCGGATCGAGGGTCCGGCTCTGGGTCTATTCGACCGCGGTGGGGGAGTGGACTGAGCTTTCGCCGCGGTCCTAGGCTCCCCCCCTCCCGGATACCCCGGGGAAGTTTGCACTCGACAGGCCCCCGCTGCAAACGCACGTTCATCGGACTAATTCACCATGGGAAATCTCAAGAAGAAGCGCCGCCTCAAGATGAACAAGCACAAGCGCAGGAAGCGCTTGAAGTCGAATCGCCACAAAAAGCGTACGTGGCAGAAATAGGCCAAGCCCGCCGTGTCCCGCGGCGGGTTTTTAGTTTCAATAAAGGGTAAATGGC
>CAISPT010000161.1 GCA_903887455.1 uncultured Opitutaceae bacterium
CTCGAGCCCCCTAAAGGTACCGCCCCCGCCCCACATCGAGTAGATCCTAAGCCTTACCCCCCGGGCCCGCATCGCCGCGATCTCCCGCTGCAGGAACATCTCCGTCGTCTTGGGGAAGGTCGTGAAGAGATAGGTGATCGAGGGGCCTTCGGAGTTCAATTCCCGGGGACTTTAGACGGCTTTGCGGGCGCTCGGAAAGATTCTTCCGCTCCGGCCCCAAGGCCCCCCTTTTTTTCGCTCGCCGGGCACTACGGCCTATGATGCGTTCAGACCCTTATTCGATGAATTACTATCGCCGGAGCGAACTCACAGCCGAACTGGACGGCGTGCTCGCCCGCTACGATGAGACCGTGCGGAAATTCGTGGGCCCGGGCTACCCGAACCCCATCCGCATGCGCGACTGGGAGCTCACGCGGGTCCTCGAGGCCGTGCGCTCGGTCCCGGTGGGCTCGAGCATCCTGGACACCGGCTCCTTCAACACCTACCTCCCCCTGGCGCTCGCCTCCTACGGCTACCGGCTCACGGCCTCGGACTTGATCTGGAGGCGGCTCGTGAAGAGCTACGAGCGGCGCTTTGGGTTGGCACCCGCTAAGGCGACCGAGGCCCCGTTCTTCGAGTGGCTCGGCGTCTACCGCAGGGCGAAGGTGCCCGTCCGCAACCTGGACCTCACGGGCCTGCGCTGCCCCGATGCCTCCTTTGACTGCGTGGTCGCCCTCTCCGTGATTGAGCACGTGCCCGCGGTCGAGCGCGCCCTCGCGGAGATGTACCGCGTCCTGGCGCCCGGCGGCAGGCTTCTCATCACGACCGACTGCGCGCCCGAGGCGGTTCCCTACACGGACGGGGTCCGCTACTTCTCGGAGCCGGAGATCGAGGCGCTTTTCGCCCCCTACCCCGTCACGTCCCGGCGCAACCGCCCGGATTTCTCCCGCGAGAACTGGTGCTACGGGGCCCAAAAGCCCGTCGTCACCTGCTTCGTCGAGGTCACAAAACCCCGGTAAAGGGGGGCGTCGAGTGCGGCTTAAAGGGGAGCCGGGTCGGCTTCTCCTCCGAGACCATGGCCCCTAGACCCACGAGCTCGTCGATCAGGACCGTGGGGTCCTCCTCCGAGCGCAGCCTCAGGAAGTTGTCGCGCATGCGGATGTAGTCCTCGGGCTTTGAGAGCCAGGAGCCGATGATCCTGTCAAAGTCGCCGCCCAACTCGATCTTGTCGCTCGCCGCCCCATTCCTCAGGTACTTCCAGGTGAGCTCCTCCTGGGGCATGATGCCGCCGAAGGCGTTAAAGATGATCGGGCACCTGAAGTGGAGCGCCTTGGCGCAGGTGGTCGTCCCGCCGCGGGTCACGATCACGTCGCTCACCTGCATGAGGAGATGGACGATCTCCGAGTAGCCCTCGACGTAGCAGTTGAACTCCGGGTGGTTGGCCCTCCAGTGGACGAGCTCATTGTAGGCCTGCTTGTTCCTGCCGCAGATGACGATCGCCTGGCACCGGTCGGCCCGCTTCACGAGCGCCGGCAGGAGGTCGAAGTGGTTGTTGGCCCCGTTGCCCCCGGTGGCGAGGAAGACCGTGAAGAGGTCGGGGCGAAGCCCGAGCCGCTCCTCCCGGAAGATCCCCCGCTCGTGGGGCGCCACGGTCTCAAAGTGGGCGTGGGGGTGCATGAGGTAGCCCCGCACCCTGGCCTTGTCCGGGGTGATCCCCTTCTTCACCGCGTAGTCCTGAGCGGTCGGTGTCCTCGAGAAGTACATGTCGACCGTGGGCTCGATCCAGTTGCGCGAGTAGCCCCAGCCCCCCGAGAACTCGCCGCAGTAGGTGGCGCACTTGACCTTGTCCTTGCCGAGGACCTTCCGGGCGAGCTGGAAGTAGCCCCGGTTAAGGCAGTCGTGCACGGAGAGCACCAGGTGGGGCTTGTACTCCTTTAGCACGTTCACGTAGTAGCGCCTGCCGAGGGAGACCGTGTCCTTGTTGAGGATGCTCTGCAATTCGACGAACGCGTAGAAGGCCTTGTGCACCCAGGGGGCGCTCGCCTGGATCTTGTTGTAGAAGTTGACCCCGGCCCGGTTGAACACGCTCGACTTCTCGAGCATCTGCTCGATCCGGACGTCGACGTCATGCTTGTAAAGCTGGAAGCACCAGTCCGCGAAGGCCTCGGCCCGGGCGTCGTGGCCGCCGCCGGTGGAGGAAGTAAGGACGAGGATGCGGACTTTGGACATGGTCAGGTGCCGCGCCGCGCGGCCCTTCCAAGGCCATAGCTCCCGGGCCGCTTTGCAAGGTTGCTCTGGCGCCCGCCGGTGGGGAGGTTTCGGGCCCCTCCCATCAGACGCGCCTCATCAGGAGGGCGACGTTCGCGCCGCCAAAGCCGCTGCTGTTCTTCATGACCACCTTCGGCGCCTGGGGCACTGTCGCCCGGAGGATATTCAGCCCCTCGCAGGCCGGGTCGAGGTTAGTGATGTGCGCCGAGCCGGGCATGAAGCCCTCCCTCATGAGGACGGCGCAGAAGCCCGTCTCCATGGCCCCGGCCAGCGAGAGGCCGTGCCCGGTCAGGCTCTTCGTGCTGCTCACGGCCGGCCTCACCCCCATCTCGCCGAAGACCGAGCGGAGCGCCCGGGCCTCCGACACGTCCCCGATCAGGGTCGAGGTCGCGTGCGCGTTCACGTAGTCGACCTCCGCGGCCGAGATCCGCGCCGCCTTGAGCGCCCGTTCCATGGCGTTCCGGGAGCCGGTGCCGTCGGGGTGCGAGATGGCGACATTGTAGCCGTCCGAGGCCTGGCCCCAGCCGGCGAGCTCGCAGTAGGGTCTGGCCCCGCGACGGGAGACCTCCTCCTCGCTCTCAAGGACCAGGACCGTGCCGCCGCCCGTGCCGACGAAGCCGTCTCGGGCGACGTCAAAGGGCCGGGACGCCAGTGCGGGGTCAGTCTGCAGGGAAAGGGTCCGCATGCCGGCAAAGGGAAGGATCGCGTCCCGGTTGCCGTCCTCGCCTGCGGCGATGAACATCCGCTTCTGCCGCCCGAGCGAAATCTCCTCGAAGGCGTAGGCGAGCGCGTGGGCCGAGGAGGCGCAGGCCGACGAGAATCCGGTCGAGGCCCCCTGGATCTTGAAGGCGGCCACCAAGTTAAAGTTCAGGGTGCCCACGATCGAGGCCACGATCCCGAGCGGCGAGCAGCGGGCGGGCCCCAGGCGAAGCAGGCGCTCGTGGTGGTAGTAGGTGAGCATCGGCGAGCCGCCGGAGGCCGCGAAGAGCCCCGTGTCGGCGTTCGACACGTCGGCGTCCCCGAGCTTCGCGTCGGCGATCGCCTGGAGCATGGCGCAGTGCGTGTAGAGCCCGTGGGGCGCCATCGAGCGGATCGTCTCCCGCTTGACCGTGTAGGCCGAGGGATAGGTCCAGTCCTCCGGGTCGGTCGAGTCGGTGCTAAAGCCCTTGATGGTGCCGATCACCTTGCAGGAGATCTCCGGCTTCTGGAAGGGGGGGTAGAGCTCGAACCCGTGCCGCTGCTCGCGCAGGCTTGCCGCGACGCTCGCTGCGTCGTTGCCGATGCTCGTGACGAAACCAACGCCGGTGATGTAGACTCTGGGCATGCGCTAAGGTCGGGATGCCCGACCCATCGTGACCATCGTCACGATCCGGTCAACCTCAGGCGTTGATGGCGACCCGCAGGGGCGGGTTCGCCGAGGCGTCGGCCTCGGGAGCGGGTTGGCCGCCCGCCTCGATGGCAGCCGGGGCAACCGCTGATTCAACATAGGCGAAGGTGAGCGTGATGTCCTCGGCGATCACGGCCTTCTCCTGGCCCACCCTGATGGAGCCCTCGAAGGTCGCCAGCGGCATCTTCATGCGCTTGGGCTTGATCGAGAGGGTCAGGATGTCGCCCGGCTTGCACATGCGGTGGGCGCGGACGCCCTCGCAGCCGGTGAAGAAGATCGTGTTCGGGCCGATGGCCTTGCCCGGCTCCGTCGGGGCTCCCTCGATCAGGTAAAGGACCGCAAGCTGCCCCAGGGCCTCGAGCATGATCGAGGCCGGCATGATCGGGTTGTCCTTGAAGTGGCCCTGGAGGAAGAACTCCTGGCCGGTGATCTTGTACTTCCCGTTGGCTCCCGTGGAGCTCACGGAGGCCTCGTTCAGGAAAAGGAAGGGGGGCTGCACGGGCATCACGGCCCCGATGTGCTCGATGGGCAGGAACTTGGTCGGCCGCGGCAGGGGCAGACCCCTGATCTTGCAGTCGATGAAGGTCTTCACGTCCCCGACCGTGCGCAGGTTCCGGAGCTCGTCGTTGTTGATGGAGAGCTGGAGCACGTCCTCTACAAGGATCACGATCTCCATCATGGTCAGGGAGTCGATCCCCAGGTCCTCGATCAGGCGAAGGTCATCGTCGGCGTCCTTGAGCTTGGCCCTCAGGTCCGGCTCCACGAAGCGCTCGATCACGCCAATCACCACCGCCGGCATATGGTCGGCATTGCCGGTCTTCCGAAACTGCACCGCCGCCTCGAAAGTCGAGGGGGAGCACCGTTTCAGGGCCTCTCGCAGTGCTGCCTCGTCGTCTGGGGCAAACGGCTTGGTGGCAAGCGTTAAGGTCTTGTTTCCGCCCGGGTTAGATTGGACTGGGTCAGGCATCTGTCGGTCTTTGTATGTTCCGATGGCCAATAAAGTAAACCCATTTCTTAGTCACCAAGCCCCCCTTCCGGTGCCCGGTTTGGCCCCTTTTATTGGGAACGAGTTGCAGAAAGGCCGTACGGTAACCGTGCTTGATAAACCCTCGTCTAGGGAATACCCCTTACTCTCCAACCCGCTCAATGAGCGCACCTTCACTCGCAAAGCCTCCCTCCCCAGTCTTTCTCATTACCCATGAGTTTTACCCGGTCAGCGGGGGGATAGCCACCTTCGCGGAAGAGATCGCAAAGGCCTCGGTCCAGCTGGGCTATGACGTCGAGGTCTGGGCGCAGTCGGCCCCGGCCGGCGTTGAGAAAAAATGGCCCTTCAAGGTGCGGCGCCTGCCGCTTAAGGGGACCCACGACCTGATCTGCCAGATCAAGCTCGCCTGGCAGCTCGTCGCCCACCGCCGGGAGCTCCGGAACGCGACGGTCTACCTGCCCGAGCCCGGCCCGATGATGGCCATGATGCTGCTCCAGTTCTTCAAGGCCTTCCGGCCGAAGCGGCTGGTCCTCACCTTCCACGGCACCGAGATCCTGAACTTCGCCCGGAGCCCGGTCCGGCGCTGGCTGGCCGGCCGCCTGATCCGGCACGCGACCCGCGTGAGCACGCTGACGACCTACACCCAGGAGCTCCTCCTGGAGCACTTCCCGAGCGCCGCCGACAAGACTTTCCTGACGCCCGGGGCGCTCCGCTCCGACTTCGCGGTCGTTAGGGAACGGGCGACCCGTACCGAGGACAAGATCGTGATCCTCACGGTCGGCCGCCTCCACCCGCGGAAAGGCCAGCTGATCACGCTGCAGGCCCTCCAGATGCTCTCAAAGGACGTCCGCTCCCGGATCGAGTACTGGATCGTCGGCGGCCGCAACAAGGGCAACTACGAGGACCTCCTTCGCAACCAGGCCGCCATGGACCGGGCGCTCACCGTCCGCTTCTTCGGCAACATCCCCGACGGGGAACTGGCCGACGTCTACAACCGCGCGGACATCTTCGCGCTCACGAGCGTGGCCCACGGGGTGAGCGTCGAGGGCTTTGGCCTCGTCTACCTGGAGGCCGCCGCGCACGCCCTTCCGATCGTCGCCCACAACGTGGGCGGGGTCGCCGAGGCGGTCCGCGACGGCGTCACGGGCCTCCTGGTGACGCCCGACCGCCCCGCCGAGCTCGCCGCCGCCTTTGAGAAGCTGATCCACGACTCGGCGCTCCGCCAGCGCCTCGGGGTGGCGGGACGCATCTGGGCGATGCGCAACCGCTGGGAGGAGAACGCGACCGCCCTCTTCTCGAGAGCCGAGGAGCAGGCATGATCGAGTCCAGGACCCAGGTCACCGTCCGCTACGCGGAGACCGACATGATGGGGATCGTCTACCACGCCAACTACCTGCCGTGGTTCGAGGTCGGAAGGACCACGCTCCTGAAGGAAATCGGCGTGCCGTACCGCCAGCTTGAGGAGGAGGGGTTCCGCCTGCCCGTCCTTGAGATCTCGGCCAAGTACCTGCGCCCGGCCGTCTACGACGACACGGTCGAGATCGTGACCGTGATCCGGGAAAAGCCCCTGCTTCGGATACGGCTCGAGTACGAGGTGCGCCGGGGGGACGAGCTCCTCGTCACGGGAACGAGCGTCCACGCGTTCGTCGACACGGCCGGTAGGCCGGTCCGGCCCCCGTCCTGGGTCGCCGAGAAGATCCAGGCCGCCTTCGGCTAGGTCGAGGTCCCGGAGTAGGCCGGGTCAACCGCCAGGCCGAAGAAGCCGCGGGCGTTCTCAAAGGAGATGCGCCTGACCATGCCCCCGACCAGCGAGAGGTCCCCCGGGAGTTCCCCGCGCCCGATCTGTCCCCCGAGGAGGTTGCAGAGCACGCGCCTAAAATACTCGTGGCGGGTGTAACAGAGGAAGTTCCTCGAGTCGGAGAGCATGCCGACAAAGCGGCTGAGGAGCCCGATGTGCGCCAGCGCACTGATCTGCCACTCCATCGCCTCCTTCTGGTCCAGGAACCACCAGCCGCTGCCGAACTGGACCTTCCCCGCGACCGAGCCGTCCTGGAAATTGCCGGTCATGGTCGCGAAGACGTAGTTGTCGGCGGGGTTCAGGTTGTAGAGGACCGTGCGCGGGAGTTCCCCGGTCGAGTCGAGGAGGTCCAGGTAGCGGGCGAGCGCGTGGGCCTGCGGCGTGTCCCCGATCGAGTCGAAGCCAGTGTCGGGCCCGAGCTTGCCCAGAAGTCGGGTGTTTGTGCTCCGGAGGGCGCCCAGGTGCAGCTGCTTCGTCCAGCCCCGGTGGGCGTCCCAGCGTCCGAACGCGAGCATGAGATAGGAGCCGAAGCGGGCGCTCTCCGCGGGGTCCGCGGCCTTGCCCGAGCGGGCCGCCTTGAATACCGCGGCGGCCTGCGCCTCGGTGCACGGCTCGCTGAGCGCGGTCTCAAGCCCGTGGTCGGAGAGGCGGCCGCCGAACGCGTGGAACGCGTCGTGCCGGCTCTTGAGGGCGTCCATGAAGTCCCCGAAGGAGCGGATCTTCGTCCCGGCGGTCGCGGCGAGGCGCTCCACCCAGGGGTTGAAGGACTCGGGCCTTGCGACGCCGAGCGCCTTGTCGGGCCTGAAGGTCGGGTAGACCCGGGTCTTTAGGCCGAGCCCCCGGATCTTCTCGTGTGTTGAAAGCGGATCGGCCGGGTCGTCGGTCGTGCAGATCACGGCCACCTTGTTCGCCGCGAGGATGTCGTGCACCCGGAGCGAGGGCAGCCGCGCGTTCGCGCGCTCCCATATTCCCTGCGCCGACTGGGTGTTGATGATGTCCTCGATCCCGAAGTAGCGCTTCATCTCCAGGTGCGACCAGTGGTAGAGGGGGTTGCCAAGCAGGTGGGGCATCGTGGCCACCCAGGCCATGAACTTCTCGTGCGGCGTGGCGTCGCCCGTGCAGAAGCGCTCGTCGACCCCGTTGGCCCGCATGGCCCGCCACTTGTAGTGGTCGCCCCCGATCCAGATGTCGGCCAGGTCCTGGAACTGGTGGTTCGAGGCGATCTGCTCCGGGGAGACGTGGCAGTGGTAGTCATAGATCGGCTCGGCCTTCGCGTAGTGGTGGAAGAGCTCGCGGGCCGCGGGCGTCTGCAGCAGGAAATCGTCGTGGATAAAGGGCTTCATCGGGAAATCTCAGCAAGGAACTCGTCGTAGGAACTGATCCGGGAAAGAAGCGCCTTCACGGCCCGGCAGCGCTCCGCGGCGACGAGGCCGGTGTTCTCGGCGAGGAACACCATGTAGGAGGCGACCCCCTTGGCAAAGAGAAGACGCGCCTCGGGGCTGATCGCGTAGAAGCGCGCCCTCTGGGCGTAGCCCGCCGGGGAGTGGTCCCCGAGGGCCGCCTTCTCCGGCCGCCCGCCCGCGGCCAACACAAAGAGGAAGTTGTACTCAAAGAAGAACATGTGGTCCGGGCTCTCGGGGAGCGCCTCGAGCGCGTCGCGGCACGCCTTCGCGGAGGCGAAGGGATCCGAGGCCCCGGCCCCGCCCAGGGAGGCCGTGATGAAACTCCTCGCCATCCTCTGCTCGGTCGGGTCGGAGCTGAAGGCCCCGGAGAGCGCGAGCTCCAGCGTGAAGCGGTACCAGTCCCTCCAGAGCGCCTTGTCGGACGGGTTCCTGGACGAGAAGAGGGCAATCCCCATCTCGTAGGTGTAGCGCCCGCTGGTCTTGATCTCCAGGCGGCCGCCCGTCACTTCGCCCATCACCCGGTAGTTCTCGGCCGACTTGCCCGAGCCCGAGTGGAAGCCGATACTGACCCCGAACTTCTCGGCGACCCGCCACTGGCGCTCGACGAGCTCCCTTAGCCCCGCGTTGTCCGGATAGGGCATGTTCTTCTGGAAGCCGAAGGCCGGGGCGATGAAGTTGACCGGCATGGCGAGCTCCTCGCAGAGGGCGAGCATGACGGCCGTGGTCTCGGGCGTCGTGAGCCCGGGGAGTTCGTCGATCGAGAGCTCGCGCAGGTAGCGCCTGCCCTCCCCCGTCGTGAAGGTCCGCTCGCGGGCCTGGCGGTAGAGGTCGTCGCGGCGCTTCATCTTGCTCGCGGCGGGCCACACGGAGCACAGGAGCGCGGAAAAGGCGCCCTCGTCCAGGCGGAAGCCGGCTGCCTCCACCCGGGCGCGGATCCTTCCGATCAGCCCGGGGTCGATCTCGGAGAGCGCCGCCGGGCGCTGGGTCGAGAGCTCAGGGGAGAGGTCGAAGGTGATGTAGCTCGCCAGGAGGCAGCCGCGGACCAGGGCCTCCTCGCGCGCGTCAAAGGCGCCGCCAATCGGCTGGTGGTCGGCGTTAAAGCTCCAGGCGATCCTGCGGCGATGGAATCCGTTCCTAAGCTTCGAGAGCACGCAGCCGTGGCTCATCCCCTCGACGCTCTGCCCCTGGTGCCCCTCAGGCACCTTCGTGCCGATGAACGGGAACGGGACCGTGTCCAGGCGGTTCTCGAGCATCGCGTCCGTGTCGTAGACCAGCTCCCGGGGAATGCTGTTCTGGTTCGCCGTGACGCCGAGTTCGAGGGCGCTCATCGCCCACTCGACCGCAGGCCAGTGCAGCGTCGTGAAGCGGGCGCCCATCCCGAGCGTGCCCTGGCCGAGCGTGCCCCCGGCCGTGGGAAAAATCGTCGATCCCGGGTCGAATTCCTGGACCAGGTTCTTCAGCACCAGAAGATTCTCCCAGGTGGCCGGAAAGTAGATCCCCGTCTTGCCCGCGATCCCGTCGGCAAGGGTCCCCAAGGCCCCGCTCGCCTTGGGCTCGAGCCGCCACGCGCAGTCGCCGCTCGCCGTGTCCTCGACAAGCATCCAGTCCCCTGCGGCGGTCGAGAAGGCGGACTTCGGGTGCCGGACGATGCCCGCCCGGTCCCCCGTCGCGATCCGCCGGCCAAGCGCCTTCCAATCCAGGCAAAAGTCCGGGCTCACGCAGGGGTTCTCCGCGATCCTGATCCCGTGCGTCACCAGAAACCGGTTGATCGGCCTCATATGCTCTGGGCGTTGAACCCCCCGTCGACCACGAGCTCGGAACCGGTGATGAAGCCGCCCGCGCTGTCGGACGCCAGCAGGAGCGCCGCCCCCACGAGCTCCTGGGCCTTCCCGAAGCGACCCATCGGCGTGTGGGCCATGATGCTTGCGACCCGATCGGGGCTTAGGACCTTGCGGTTCTGCTCGGCCGGGAAGAATCCCGGGACCAGCGTGTTCACTCGGACCCGGTGCGGGGCCCACTCGCGGGCGAGGTTCTTCGAGAGGTTGTGGACCGCCGCCTTCGTGGCCGAATAGGTGAAGACGCGGGAGAGAGGGACAAGTCCCGAGAGCGAGCCCACATTGATGACCGAGCCCCCCTTGCCCGCCTTCACGAGGTGGCCTCCGAGGACCTGGCAGCCGAGGAAAACGGACTTCAAGTTCACGTTTAGTATCCGGTCGATCTCGTCCTCCTTGATGTCGAGGAAGGGTGTCGGAGAGTTGGTGCCCGCCCCGTTGATCACGATGTCCACCCGACCCGATCGCCTGAGCACCTCGGAGAGGAGCCCCTCGAGGTCCGCCTTGCTCGAGGCCTCGGCCGCGTGAAAGTAGCCCCGGCCACCCGCGTCGGTCACGGCCTTAAGCCGTGCCGCCGCTTTGTCCGGGTTGCGGCCCACGAGGACCACCTCGGCACCCGCGAGGGCCAGGCCCTCCGCGATCGCCCCGCAGAGCTCTCCGGTCCCGCCGATCACGACGGCCACCCGGTCGGTGAGCCCAAAGAGCTTCCCGAGATACGTTTCGTTATTCATGGGCATCAAGGTGGGGGTTTACCTGACTTTCACTAATGAACTTGCTATTCATAGGTGAACAATATCCTCGGCAACCAGAAAATCGGACGCCCTCACCTGTATCCCCTTTTCCCGGAAATCCCAACCCTTCAATCGCCCTCCACGATGCGAAAGCCCGCCAAGGAGCCTTCTCCGAACGCATCCCTGGAGCGCTATGTGATCCCCAACCTGCGCAACGCCTGCCGGGTGCTGAAGCTCCTCAGGGAGCATCCGGCGGGGCTCAAGGCCTCGGACCTGGCCCGCACACTCAGGATCCCGGTGACGACCACGATGCGGATCATGGCGACCCTCCAAATCGAGGGCCTGGCAGGGAAGACCGAGGGCCGTTACGCGCTTGGCCCCGCCCTGATCCACCTGGGGAGCGCGGCCCTCGCCGGGACGGACATCCGGAAGGCGGCCCTTCCCCTCCTCTCGCGGCTCACCCTTGTGACGGGCGAGACCTCCCACCTGGCCGTCCCCTGCAATGAGCGCTCCCTCATCATTGCGGTGCAGGACAGCCCCCATCCCCTTAGGGCCGTCTCCCCTGCCGGCTTCCTGACCGACCTCCACAGCTCCTCCACGGGAAAGGTCTTCCTCGCTTACCTTTATCGGGAGCAGTATCCCCGCTTCGAGGCGATGCGGTCCCCCTTCAGGCACACCGATCGGACGCTCACGCGACGGGCCGACATCGAGCGCGAGATCAAGACCACGCTCACGCGGGGCTACAGCATCGACAACGAGGAGTGCCACACCGGCGTCCGGTGCGTCGCCGCCCCGATCTATTCCTCCGACGGGACCGTGGTGGCCGCGATCGGGATCACGGCGGCCTCCGTCCGCATGGACGACCGCCGCCTGGCCGAGGTTGCGGCCTCCGTTTGCGCCGTTGCCGAGGAGGCCTCCGCGCTCCTAGGGTACAGCAAAGTCGGCTGACCCCATCCCCTTCCTATGCCCGAGACCTACTTCATCATCCCCGAGGCCCAGCACAACGCCCTCACGGAGGCGGTCTACCGCCACCGGGGCTACACCGCCGCGGAGGCGGCCGATGGCGCGCGCCTGTGCGCCGAGGCCTCACGGCACGGGATCCGCACACACAATGCGATCAAGGCCCTTCACCTGGACCACCTCTTCGGCTCCGGGTCCAAGGGGTGCGTCCCCGCGGCCGAGATCGAGGAGCTCCCGTCGCGTTTCCCCGCCGCCAAGGCGTGGAACGCGAACCGCAAGCTCGGCCAATCCACGGCCTACCGGGCCATGGATGCGGCGATTGCCCTCGCCGACACCTACGGGGTCGGGACCGTCTCCGTGGACAATGCCTTCCACTACCTCTGGGGCGGCGGCTACGTGCTGGACGCCGCGCGCCGGGGCTACATCGCCTACACGAACTGCACGGCCGCCCTGGCCGAGGTCGTCCCCTTCGGCGGCAAGTTCCCGACCTTGGGGACCAACCCCCATTCCTGGGGATTCCCGACCACAGGGGCCGTCGGCTTCCCGATCGTGATCGACTGGGCGACCTCGGTGATCGCCATGGGCCGCGTGCAGCAGCTTAAGCGCGAGGGCCTGCCGCTCCCGCCGAACGCCGCGCTCGACAAGGACGGCAACCCCACGGTTGACCCCCACCAGGCGACCTCGTTGTTGCCCTTCGGGGCCCACAAGGGCTACGGGCTTTCGCTCATCAACGAATTGGTGGGCGGCTTCATCGGGGGATCGCTCCCCACGCTGAGGAGCCGCTGGGACCGGAGCCCCGAGGAGAAGCACACCTGCAGTTTCTTCTTCCAGGTGATCCACCCCGACGCGGTGAGCGGCGGGGCCTTTGCCAAGGGCCGCAACCAGGCGGC
Organism: uncultured Opitutaceae bacterium; assembly: GCA_903887455.1. GTDB lineage: Bacteria > Verrucomicrobiota > Verrucomicrobiia > Opitutales > Opitutaceae > Palsa-1447. The sequence continues at coordinate 12,234 of CAISPT010000161.1, forward strand.
CAATGTGAAGGCCGTGTTCGAGGACATCCTCGGGCACGGGAACGAGCGGTGCGTCCTTCCGGGCCAGCCCGAGGCCACCTGGGCCAAGCGGTCGGCCGAGGCCGGCGGGCTCCTGTTCACGGAGGCCGAGGTCGAATCCTTTAACGAGCTGGCCGCGGAGGCCGGCCTTCCCCGCTGGGCCCGCTCGGCAGCCCGATCGACCACAATTTGAGCATAAGGGTTGTTTTTAGTTATTGATAATAAAGCTATAAGAGTGGATCGGGGCCGCCTGATTGACACCGGCAAAAAGATCGGCGATTATTGGCGACTGGATTGCAATATAGTCGTGTAACTTATTGATTGTTAATTGCTACGTGTTGCATTAGCTTATCAATAGGATCGGCATCATGCCTTTGACCGCCACAGCTCTGGAACCGGCGATGCCGGAACTCGGAACCGCTCCGCTCGAGGAGCTCGCAAGCTCGGTGATTGAAAAGGCGGCGCACCTAAAGGGACTGGTGCGCGATCCCCTCAGGGAGGACCTTGCAGAGCTCACCCGGTGGATGCACTGCTATTACTCCAACCTGATCGAGGGCCAGCAGACACACGTCTTCGACATAGAGGCCGCCCTTCGAAACGATTTCTCCGCCGAACCGAAGAAACGGGACCTGCAGTCGCTGGCCTTGGCCCACCTCGATTGCCAGCGGTGGGCCGCCGGCTATCAAGGCTCCCCCTTCGCCTCGGAATTCCTCTGCGGGCTCCACAAGCGCTTCCACCAGGCGCTGCCGCCGTCGATGCGGGTGGCAACGACCGGCAGCGGAATGACCGCGCCCCTCGAACCCGGGGTCCTGCGTTCGACCGATGTCCGTGTGGGCAACCATATCGGTCCGCCGCACGAGCTCCTGCCCGCCCTCCTCTCCCACTTCCGTGCACGCTATGAGGCGACCGGATTCTCGCGCGCCGCGAAGATCGTGGCGGTAGGAGCCAGCCATCACCGTCTCGCTTGGATCCACCCCTTCCGTGACGGAAACGGCCGTGTCGTGCGGTTGTTTTCGGACGCTCTCATCCGAAACCTCGGGATTGATTCCGGAGGGCTCTGGTCCCTCTCCCGAGGCCTGTCCTTCCAGCGGACGGAGTACTACGCACGTTTGGGGAATGCGGACCAAGAGCGAAGCTCGTCGTCAGCCGAGGACGGGCGCGGGCATCTGAGCGAACGCGCGCTCAGGGAGTTCTGCGAATTTGTGCTTCGGGTGATGCTGGACCAGATCTCCTTCATGGAGGGTTTGTTTGCTCTGGACACCCTTGCCGATCGGATCGAGCGGTATGTTTTCGTCGAGTCAGGACTCAAGGAGGACGCAGCCCGGGTATCCTTGCTCCTGCGCGAGGCGCTTTACCGGGGCGAGTTTCCCCGGGGTGAAGCGGCGCGGATCACCGGGGCAAAGGAACGCACGGGACGCGCTGCGTTGTCCAAGGCAATCGAACTGGGTTTACTAAAGAGCCCGTCGCCCAAGACGCCGGTCAGGCTGGCGTTGCCGGCCAAGGTGCTGGGGACCTATTTCCCTAGCCTCTTTCCGCCGGGCCGGTAGGTCGTCCCTTCCTCGATTTCACCCGCGGCCCCAAATCAGCGATCTCACAATCTTCAAGGGTGGACGAAAGCAGCCTTTTTTATCGTAATCACCAGAATCACCTAGCCCCTTCCCCATGAGCCTAAAGATCCGACCTGCCTCAGAATGCGCCCTGGACCAGCTCTCCCTTGGAGAGGTGATGCTTCGCCTCGACCCGGGCGAGGGGCGGATCCGCACCGCCCGAGCCTTCACGGCGTGGGAGGGCGGCGGCGAATACAACACGTCCCGGGGCCTCAGGAAGTGCTTCGGGCTCCGCACGGCCGTCTGCACGGCGTTCGTCGACAACGAGGTCGGCCACCTGATCGAGGACTTCATCATGCAGGGCGGCGTCTCGACGGATTTCATCAAGTGGCGCGAGGACGACGGCATCGGCAGGACCGTCCGCAACGGGCTCAACTTCACGGAGCGGGGCTTCGGGATCCGCGGCGCCGTCGGCGTCCCCGACCGTGGCAACACGGCGGCCTCGCAGCTTAAGCCCGGGGACTTCGACTGGGAGTACATCTTCGGGCGCCGCGGCGTCCGCTGGTTCCACACAGGCGGGATCTTTGCCGCCCTCTCCGAGTCGACGGCGGCACTCACGGTCGAGGCCGTGAAGGCCGCGAAGAAGCACGGCACCATCGTCTCCTACGACCTGAACTACCGCCCGTCGCTCTGGAAGACGATCGGGGGGCTCAAGAAGGCCCAGGAGGTGAACCGCGAGATCGCCCGGCACGTGGACGTCATGATCGGAAACGAGGAGGACTTCACGGCGTCCCTCGGCTTCGAGGTGAAGGGCGTCGACGAGAAGATCAGCCACATCGAGTCGGGCGCCTTCAAGGCCATGATCGAGACCGCGGTCGCGGCCTACCCCAACTTCAAGGTCGCCGCCACGACCCTCCGCCGGGTGATCACCGCCACCCGGAACGACTGGAGCGCCATCCTCTGGCACGACGGGAGCTTCTTTGAGAGCCGCAAGTACCCCGACCTCGAGATCCTGGACCGGGTCGGCGGCGGGGACAGCTTTGCGAGCGGGCTCTCCTTCGGGTTCCTCTCGAAGAATGATCCCCAGGCCGCGGTGGACTACGGCGCTGCGCACGGGGCCCTGGCCTCGACGACCCCGGGCGACACGTCGATGGCCACGCAGAAGGAAGTCGAGAAGCTCATGAAGGGCGGAAGCGCGCGCGTCGTGCGGTAGCACGGGCCCACCCCAAGGGGGCGCGCGTTTTAGCTTTCCGCACCCGGCTTTTCCCTGTCTCCTCTGGGCGCACTTTCTTCCGGGCACCCACCCCATGCCTCCAAGCCCGCCCCCCGACAGGCCGCAGCTCAGCCGCTACCGCTGGATCATCTGCGGACTCCTCCTCTTCTCGACGACCTCCAATTACCTGGACCGCCAGGTGATCAGCTACCTGAAGGCGTATTACTGCACGCCCTTGGCGCAGGGGGGCTTCGGCTGGTCGAACACGGACTTCGCCAACCTGACCTCCTTCTTCACCGCGTTCTATGCGGGCATGACGATCTTCGCCGGCTGGGTGATCGACAAGATCGGGACCAAGCTCGGCCTCGCGCTCTCGCTCGTCACCTGGTCCGTCTTCGGGATCGCTAACGCCTTCGTGGGCCGGATGGTCATGATGCACATCGTCGTGCGGAGCGCCTTCGGGATCGGCGAGGGGGGCAACTTTCCCGCCTCGATAAAGACGGTCGCCGAGTGGTTCCCAAAGCGGGAGCGGGCGCTCGCCACCGGCATCTTTAACAGCGGCGCGAACGCCGGCGCGATGATCGCCGCCCTGTTCGTCCCCTGGTGCATGGTGCACTACGGCTACGAGAAGGGATGGAAGATGGCCTTCATCCTGACAGGCGCCGTGGGCTTCGTCTGGCTCATCTTCTGGTTCTGGCTCTACGACACGCCGGCCAACCAGCGCCGCCTCTCCCAGGCCGAGTTCGAGCTTATCCACAGCGACTGCGAGGACCCGGGCGTCACCGACGCCTCGGGCAAGCAGGTGAAGATCCCGTGGCTAAGGCTCCTCGGCTACCGCCAGACCTGGTCCTTCTTCTGGGGTAAGTTCCTGACGGACGGGGTGTGGTGGTTCTACCTCTTCTGGCTGCCCGACTACTTCCGCAAGCAGTTCGGCATGACGACCGAGGAGGTTCGGCTGCCGACCTTCCTGGTCTACGGCGTCTCGATAGTCGGCAGCATCTACGGGGGGAGTATCCCGATGGGCTTCATCCGGCGGGGCTACTCGGTCTACTCGGCCCGCATGCGCGCCATGCTGACGATCGCCGTCTTCCCGACGGTCGTCCTCACGACCCAGTACTTCGGGGACGTCGGGCACTTTGGAAAGATGGCCGCCGTCCTCTCCTGCGGGACCATCTGCATCGCCGCCGCCGCCCACCAGGCCTGGTCGGCCAACCTCTTCACGACTGTCTCCGACATGTTCCCCAAGAAGGCCGTGGGCACGGTGACCGGGATCGGGGCCATGGCGGGTGGGCTCGGCGGCGTCCTCGTGCAGAAACTAACAGGCGCCCTGACCGACGCCTTCGCGTCCACGCCGAAGACAGCCTACGTGATCATGTTCGTCGTCTGCTCGACGAGCTACCTGATAGCCTGGGGCGTCATGAAGGCCCTGGTGCCGCGGCACCGCCCGATCACGGATCTCTAAAGGCCCCTTCAGAAGGGGTTCGCCCGGGCCACGGGCTGCTTTCCCGCGAGGAAGAGCGAGAGGTTCTCCACCGCGCAGGTCGCCTGCCGCTGGACGCTCTCGTTTGTCCGCGAGCCGATGTGCGGGGTGATGATGACGTTCGGGAGGCCGAGGAGCGGGTGGCCCGCCGGGGGCGGCTCCTGGTCCAGGACATCGGCCGCGTAGGCGAGAAGATGGTTCGACTTTAGCGCGGCGACGAGCGCCGTTAGCTCGATCAGCTCGCCCCGGGCGCAGTTGACGATCACCGCACCGCGCTTCAGGAGGCCGATGTTTCCCGCATTGATCAGGTGCCTCGTCGTGGGAGTGAGCTTCGTGTGAAGGGTCACGATGTCCGCGCGGCGCAGGACGTCCTCGATCGACTGGACCCGCTCGACCTTGTACTGGACCGCGAACGCGGGGTCCCAGTGGGTGCCGAGTCCGATCACCTTCATCCCGAAGGCCCGCGCACGGATCGCCACCTCGCAGCCAATGCGACCGAAACCGACGATTGCGAGCGTCTTCCCGAAGAGCTCCATTCCGGTGATCCTCGTCCACCGTCCCTGGGAGGTGTGGTTGGCCTCGGTCACAATGTTGCGCGCGGCGGCAAGGAGGAGGCCGAAGGTGTGCTCGGCCACGGTCGTGTGGTTAACCCCGGGCGTGAAGAGCACCGGCACCTTGAGGTCGGTCGCCGCCTGGACGTCGATCTTATCAAGGCCAATGCCGTACTTGCTGATGACCTTCAGCCTCGGGAGCGATTTCGCGATCACAGCCCTCGTGAGGGCGTCATCCCCGCAAAGGTAGGCGTCAAAGCCGCCCGCCAGCTCCAGCATCCGGGTCTCCGAGAGGGGGCCCCTCTCGCGGACGATCTCAAAGCCCGTCTTTGCCAGGAGGTCGTGGTGGACGCCCGGGGTGTCTTGGAACGAGGTCGTGGAGAGGAGGACGCGGGTCATGGGATCCTCCCATCATGGACGGAACTCCCGGCGGGAAAAGCACTTTGTCCCCGAAACGGACGGCAGTAGGCCCGCCGAGGCGGGCGATCAGCGCGGCTGCCGGGAGGCCGGCGGCCCCACCTCGACCGAGAGGCTCCTATCCACGAAGCTGTAGGGGTCCTTGTCGCCCGCATGGTAGCGCACCACCCGAATCGCCAGGAGGTGGGTCCCCTGCGAGGCGAACGCCACCCGGAGCCGGCCCGTCCAGGACTGCCGTTCCCCGTCGTTCACAACCAGGCGGCCGAGGACCTTGACGGCCGTCAGGTCGGTGACGTCCACAAAATCCAACGTCCCCGAGGCGTCGCAGGCGCGAAGCACCAGTTCGACCGGCTCCCCCACCTCGCAGCGGGCGGGACACTCAACCCTGGCGTCGAAAGCGGAATCCACGACCTCGAACATGAGCGTCTCACTAGTGGCGCCGAGCGCATTGGCCACCCTGAGCGATACCCCATAGCTTCCGGCCTTCGCAAAGCGTCCCTTGAGCTCCGCCACCTGCGCGTCCAGTGAGATTCCGTCCGGAAAAGACAGGCCCTCGAGTCGGCACGGGCTGTAGGCGGCCCGGACCGGCCAGGAAACCCCCAGCTCTAGGGGCCACAGAACGGTTCCCGGGTTCGGAATGAAGGGCGCGCTTAAGGGCATCCCGGGGGCTTGGGGCGGGCGTCGCCTTGCCCCCGCAAGAATCTCGGCGAAATCCGGGCGCTTGCCCTCCGGTCCCCTTGCTAGCAAGGGCCTTTCGTAGACAGTCGCTGCGAACTCGGGCTCGTCCACGCTCCCCACCCTCCGGAGGTTCGCCTCACACCATGCGCTGGTCCTTGGCAGCATCTCGAGCATCTGCTGGTCGACGGGCCAGATGGCCGTAGCTCGTGTGACCAGGATCACGAAGTCGCACGTGGGCAGGCGGTCCCAGACCCACTGCTCCGACGTCCTGAAGATCCCGGTCGGCATCACCTCCAGGAACCGCAGGCTCCTGCCGTGGCGCTCCCTACCGGCAACGGTGAACGCGCCCGCACCGAGGCTGTCGAGCATCCACGTCACCGCGACCCTGGGCCTGACGAGGCCCGCCTCCTCGGAGCGGTAGTACAGGTAATCATCGATTGCGTTCACGTCGCGGTACTCGTCCCTGAGATCCGCCGGAACCGAGTCCCTGACCTGTGCGACCGCGAAACTGAGAAGGCCGAAGGCAGCCACCCCACCGCCCACCCATCCCAGCGTGCCTGGCGCCCGTCGCGCAAGCTTCCCAAGCGCCAGGATGAAAACCCACACTAACGGCACGACCGCGATCTCGAGCGTCGCCAGCGTCTTCTCGGGATGCTGGAGGAGCACCCCGAGCGGCGCCACCAGGAACAGGATGACCGGCACCAGGGCCTCCCAAGTGCCCCTGTTTCCATCTTGGCCCTGCGGGGCCGGGACGCCGCCTCGGCGGCCCGTGACGGCAAGCGCCACCCCGGCAACGGCAGCCAAAAGCAGGAAGGCAACCCCGAGATGATTGAGGAATAATCCCTGCGCACTCCAGGCCAATGAGCCCCAAAGGGAATAGTGCGAATCTCTTACGGTCCTTTCTGCACCACTGTAGTGCCCCACCCAGTAGTATTGGTAGATCAGGTGCCTCGCCCTCCAGAAGGCGCAGCACGTGAGCCCCGCCGCGAGAGCCCCCGAAAGCAGGAGCCTGGCCGTGCGGGCGGGCGGCTGCCGTCGAGCGAGGAGGAGAGTCAACCAGCAGGCAAATATTCCGGCAAAGTACACAGCGCTCAGAAAGCGCGTCAGGATGACGAAGGCGACGAGCAGCCCGAAGACGACTGCTCCCCGCGTGGAGCGGAACCCCCGGGCCAGGACCGCTGCGCCCAAAGCGGCTCCGTAGAGGCACGTGGAGAGCCAATCCAGACGGTAGTCGGCCGCCGATCCGGGTTCCTCCGACCACGGGACCCTCATCACCGCGAGAAGACCCACCGAGGCCCAGGCAAGGGCCCATGAGCCGGAATTCCTTCGCACCGCAGCGAACGTGACCGCCTGAAGAAGCACGAAGGCGGCGATATTCACCGCCAGCGCGGATTCCCTCGAGGGACCGAGGATCTCGCAGGAGACCAACCCGAAGAGGCTGTGGAGAAGGCCCTGGGGCGAGACCTCGGAGAGCGCGGCGCCAACCCCCGCGCCGAACCCGTGGAGACTTGCCTCATCAAAGGCGTCGTAGGCATTGCGCAGGTACTGCACCTGATCGAACCAGCGCGGATAGATCCACGCGTAATGCCTTCCCGCCGACCACAAAAAGAGCGCGAACTCGGCGCCGAGCACCGCGGCGAGCGCCAGCGCCTGCCCCGAGCCCGAACCTAGCCTCCGATTTCCTGGGATATGTGGCAAAAGTAGGTCGGCGGGGCCTTCCGACCGACCCATTCTCTACAGACTATATATACTCGGCAAGGACATTGGGGTCGGTCTCGGTGGACCGCATCCCGGCGAGGCGCGCCGCTGCACCCAGCTTCTTAGCCGCCCAGACCGCATGGGCCCGGACGACCGGGGAGGCATGCGTGGCCAGCACGACAAGCGCGTCCACATGCGCGGCGTCCCCGGAGTTGCCCGCCGCGACGCAGGCGTTCCTCAGGAGCCCCGCGAGCTTCACGCGCTTGATCGCCGTGCCCTTGAATACCCTCGCGAAGGATTCGGGGGTCAGCCGGAGAAGCTCGGCGAGTGGGAGCGCGGCGATCTCCCCGCGCGCGGCCAGGAGCATCCGCCGGCCACCCTTCGCAAAGCGGTTCCACGGGCAGACCTCCAAGCAGGTGTCGCACCCGTAGATCCTCATCCCGATCGCGTCCCGGAGCTCCTGCGGGATGATCCCCCGGTTCTCGATCGTCTGGTAGGAGATGCACCGGCGGGAGTCGAGGACCCCCGGCTGCGGGAACGCACCCGTGGGGCAGGCGTCCATGCAGCGCGTGCACTTGCCGCAGAGAAGCCCCACTCGCTCCGGTACGCCCCGGGACGCGAGCGGGGGGTCCGGCTCGAAGGCCACCCGGGTCAGGATGCACGAGAGGAAGAGCCAGTTGCCCTCGCGCCGGGAGATGAGCATCGCGTTCTTCCCCACAAACCCCGCGCCTGACCTTGCCGCCCAGGCGCGCTCGAGGACGGGACCGGTGTCCACATAGTAGCGGTAGTCGGAGGCCGAGGCCCCGCACTCCTCCTCGATCACCCGCCCGGCTGAGACGAGCGCGGGCTTCATGGTGTCGTGGTAGTCGGCATGGAGCGCGTAGCGGGCCCAGACCGGGAGCCCCGCTTCCGCGGGCGCGTCGCGCGCCGGGTCAAAGTAGGACACCCCGAGGACGATCGCCGTGCGCGCGCCCTCAAGGACCCGGTCCGGATTGAGCCGTTTCTCTGCCGTACGCTCCATCCAGTCCATGTCGGCCTGGTGCCCGGCCTTTAGCCACGCCCCGAGCCCCTCGCGCCCCACCCCGGGCTCGATCGCCGCAAACCGGACCTCGTCGAAGCCCAGGTCGCGGAGCCTCCGGCGAAGGTGCTCCTTGTCCCCGGCCATGGGGTCTAGCTCGCCCCCCGCGCCGCGGCGAAGTCCCGAGCCTCGCGCCGCCAGACGCGGATCACGTGGGAGACGACCTCCGGCAGCGGGCGGCCGTCCGTCAGGATCACCGTGCCGGCGGACTTGTAGATCGGCTCGCGCTCGGCGTAGAGCGCACGGGCGCGGGCGTCGGGATCCTCAACGTCGAGGAGCGGCCGCGTCGGCCCGTGGCGGCCGGCCCTCGAGAGGATGGTCTCAATGGAGGCGTGAAGGCAGATGACCACGCCCCGGTCTCTCAGGAGCGCGAGCATCCCGGGCTGGACGACCAGGCCCCCGCCGCAGGCCACGACCAGGCGGTCGCCGGCGTGGCCCTTTTCGACAAAGGTGCGCTCAAGCGAGCGGAAGTGGCTCTCGCCGTCCTCGGCGAAGATCCGCGAGATCGGCTTTCCGGCCGATCGCTCGATCTCGTGGTCGCTGTCGATGCACCTAAAGCCGAGCCGGTGGGCGACCGTGCGGCCCACGGTCGTTTTGCCGGTCCCCATGAAACCGACCAGGTAAAGGTTTACGTCCTCGGGATTCAGGAGGAGGCGCCCCGGTGCCCGGGCCCTATTTGGCCGCGGGCGGGACTTCCGCGGGCGGGGTGTTGGAGATGTCGAGGAGCTCCACGTCGAAGACCAGCACCGAGCCCGGGGGAATCCCGGGGCGGCCGTCGTCGCCGTAGCCGAGGGAGGGCGGGACGAAGAGCTTGATCTTGCCGCCCTTGGAGATCTTCTGCAGGCCCTCGGTCCAGCCGGGGATCACGCTGTTGAGCGCGAACTCGAGCGGCTTGCCCTGGCGGTCGCTGCTGTCGAAGACGGTGCCGTCGATGAGCGCTCCCGTGTAGTTCACCTTCACGGTGTCGGTGGGCTTCGGGGGGTTGCCGGTGCCCGGGCTCACGATCTGGTAGCGCAGGCCCGACGGGAGCTCCACGACATCCTTGATCTCCTTGAGCTTCGTGAAGTACGCGGCCGCCTGGCCCATGTTCTTCGTCTTGATCGCCTCCATGACCACGGCCTGCTTCTTCTGGATGAACTCCGTCATCGCGGGCCCGACCTTCTGGATCTCGTAGGGGGACTCCTTGCCGGAGACGGCGGCGATCAGGCCCTTGGAGAGCTGGTCGGACTCGGGGCCCGTGAGGTTCAGCTCGGAGAGGCCGGTGCGCTTGCCGATGTACCATCCGAACTCCTCGAGGAGCTGCGCATCCGTGTAGGAGGGCGCTGGGGCCACGGCGGGAGCCGCTGCGGCGGGGGCGGTTGCGGGCGCGGCGGGCGCCACGGCCTTCGCGTCGTCGGCAAGGGCGGTTGAGGCGGCGGCCAGGCAAAGGACCAGGACCTTCGGGAGGTGGGTGATGTTCATTCGGGGAAGGGAGGACACATGCCCCGGGGCGCCGCCGTTTGCAATTCTTTAGCGGCGTTAGCCGCTTGAGTCCCGGAAGGGCCCGGTCCATTGTGCCCGGCTCCCATGATTAGCCCCGACCAATTCTGGACCAGCCAGGACGGACAGATCCTGACCGTGAAGAACAAGGACGAGCACACGGTCGCCCTGACGCTCGCGTTCTGGCCGCGCAACCCCGCCGAGTTCGACTTCATGAAGTCGCTCCGCGGCGAGCTCAAGTTCACGGAGCGCAGCTCCCTGGCCAGGATCGGGATAGAGATGCTGGTGACCGGGGTGCTCGAGGTCGACGGCAACCGGCTGACGCTTGCCGTCGACGCCTTCGCCTTCGACATGAATTTCCCCAACTCGGGGTACTGGAAGAAGCTCATGCGTTCCGGGATCCCGGTCGGCCGCCTCTTCCACGCGCCGGCCGTCGCGAAGCTCTCCTCCGACGAGATCTGGGCCGCCATCAAGGAGAACCGCCTGAAGCTCCCGAACACGATCTCGATCGACCGTCAGGGAAGCGTCTTTCTGACGCCGCACCAGGTGAGCTACACCCTGAACCCGCGCCTGCAGCGCGTGAACTTCGAGCTCATCGTGAGCGGCGCGGCCGGCCGCGGTTTCCTGGACAAGGTCCAGGTCCGCCACGACGCCTCCCCCCTCACGATCCCGCCCCGCTCCGGGCTCCTCACCAGCTGCTCCATGTACCTGAAGGAGCACTTCGTGGTGCTCAACCAGGGCGCGGGCAACTTCGGGATCCACACGAGCGCCGTCCTCCTTGACCCGGTGAAGACCTTCGGGACGAACATCATGCTCGAGATCTACAACACCGGAGAGCACCCGGTGGTGAACCCGATGGTGTCGGTCGAGATCTACCGCGCCCCCGAGGCCAAGGACCCCGAGTTCGCCTCGCTCAGCCGGCGCCGCCAGCGGCTCCTCGGGGCCACGACCGAGCTCTACGCGAACCTGGACGCCCGCCCGCCGAGGGACTCGGCGGAGGCGAAGCCCAAGACCACGATCTCGGTCAAGGGCCAGAGCGCCACGATGGAGAACCTCTCGATCTGCCTGAAGGCCGGGAGCGCCGAGGACGTGAAGAAGCTCTACGCGGACAACAACGGGGCGTGCGGCCACCGGACGATGATCCAGGCGCTCGACAACGCGCCGAAGGACGCGGACACGCTCCTCCTCGACTACTTCCCGGATCTCCTTGAGCACATCGAGCTCTTGACCCGCATTTCCGAGGTGAAGCTCCGGCGGATCGTCTTCAGGAAGGCCTCCCGCACGCACGGCTACTTCCTCTCGAGTAACGCCCACGCCCGCCTCGAC
>CAISPT010000162.1 GCA_903887455.1 uncultured Opitutaceae bacterium
CGTGGCCGTAGAGTCCTGCGGTGTGCGGGATCATGACGAGGTCCGGGCAGACCCGAAGCGCCCGGACGGTCGGCATCGGCGTGTAGACGCCGCAGGCGCGCGCCTCGTAGCTCGCCGACGAGATGATCCCCCTCTGCGTCCCGCCGACGGCGCATTTCTTCCCGACGAGCGAGGGGTCCCTCGCCTGCTCGCAGGAGACGAAGAACGCGTCGGCGTCCAGGTGAACGATCGCGGGGATTCCTTCCATGGAGCGCTTTCGCCTAGCGACGTGGTCCCGGGACGGCCGACTCCAGGCGACGGGCCTCGGCAAAGTGCGTCGAGGCCTCCCCGTCCCGGCCCAGCTTGTGAAGGACCACCCCCATTTGGTAGTGGAGGTCCGCGCTTGCCGGTCCGCGGGCTAGCGCCGCCTCGTATTCCGCCAAAGCCTGGTCGAAGCGGCCGGATTCAGATAAGGCAAAACCATAATAAGCATGTGCTTCTGCGTTTCCTGGCTGGAGTCGTAAGGCCTCCTCGAGCTCGGCGAGGCCCTCCTGGAGGCTCCCGGACTCGGCGAGGGCAAGCCCCAGGTTGGCGTGAGCGTCCGCAAACTCGGGCTTCATCGCGATCGCCTGGCGGTATTCAGGCACCGCTTCGGGCACCCGTCCCAGGTTGGCCCGGGCGTTCGCCAGGCCGAAGTGGACCTCCGCGAGGTCGGCCTTCAGGCGGAGTGCGCTCAGGAAATGCTGCTCGGCCTGCGCATACCGGCCCTCCTGGTTCAGGGCGTAGCCCCAGTTGTACTCCGCCGCGGCAAACGACGCCCTTGCCCTCAGGGCCCCGGCGTAGGCCTCCTCGGCCTCCCCAAAACGGCGGGCCTTGGCGAGCACGTTGCCCAGGTTGTTGTAGGCCTCGGGATAGGCGGGGTTCAGGCGGATGGCCTCGCGGTAGTGGACAAGCGCCTCATCGGGCCTTCCCCGCTGGGCCAAGACGACGCCCAGGTTGTCGTGCGCAAGCCAGCTCGCCGGATTTCTCTCCAGGACCGACCGGTAGAGAACCTCGACGTCGGCATAGTTCGCGCATTGGCGCCGGGAGAGGAACGCGAGGAGCGCCACCAGGAGCAGCGCCGCAACCGGCGCCAGTCGGGCGGCCCGGGACGGGAGCTTCGCCACAAGGAGCGACGCCCCCGCGGCCGCGGCCGCGACGCCAAGGGCGGCCGCGAGGTACTGGAAGTGGTCCGCCACGAACGAGAACACGAAGGGGTAGACGTCCACGAATCCGAGCGCAGGGAAAAGCGTCCCGACGTACAGGAGGGCGGCCGCGAGCGCCCCGCGGCTTTGCCCGCGAAGGAGAAACAGGGCCAGGAGCGCAGCGCAGAGGGTCAGCGGAAAGAGGTATTGCCACACGCTGCCGGTATCGAGGGACCAGCGCGGGTAGAGGAAGACCAGGTCCGAGGGCCAGGCGAGCTTGCCGACGTAGAACCAGGTCGCGCGGCCCGCGACGAGAAGTCTCTCAAGCGCCCCCATCGCGAAGGCCTCGCCCCGGGCGCCGACGTAGGTGCGCTCCACCCAGGCGGTCACAAGTCCGACCCCGGCCCCGAGCGCGAACCACGGGACGAGCGGCAGCACGTCGGACCTGAGGGTGAGCCTCCCGCGCCTCCACCAGAGGGCGACCAGGATCGCGGCCGGAAGGGTTGCGGTCACGCTCTTGCTCAGGAGCGCGAGGGCGAAGAGGGCGAAGCCAGCCAAGTACCACCCCACCCTCCGTCCGGCGTCGAACCTCAGGTAGGCGAGCGCAGCAAGAAGGTAGAAGACCGTGGAGAGGGTGTTCTTCTGCTCCGAAACCCACGCCACGGTCTCGACGCAGACCGGGTGGAGCGCAAAGAGCGCCGCGGCAAAGGCGGCGCCGGGCACCGAGAGGCGCCTGAGGAGGCGGTAAAGGAGCGCGCACGCCAGCAGGTGCAGCGCCACGTTCACCAGGTGGTAGCCCAGGGCCGCGTCGCCCCAGAGGCGGTGCTCGACCCAGAATGCGCTGTGGAGGACCGGGTAGTACTGCTGGGTCGCCCCGGGCTCCGACCAGATCCTCACAAGCCCGGCGACCGAGCGGAGCTCCGGCCGCGTCACATGGGCGTCATCGTCCCAGACAAAACCGCCGTGAAGCGCCGGCCAGTAGGCCCAGAGGACAAGGAGGGCAATCCCGAGCGCAACCACCAGGGAATATCCGAATCGGCGCATCGCGTTCAAAGCTCCGACCTTCGCCCCCGGAGTCAACGATTAGCGGGGCCCCGCGAGAGGGAGAGCTCCGCCGCCGCCTCGTCCGTGCGGCCGAGCGCCCGGAGCGCCTGGGCCAGGTTATAGTGCGCACCCGAGTAGCCCGGGTCTGTTGAGATCGCCCGCCGGTACTCGGCCACGGCCTCCTCGAGCCGGCCGGAGCGGAAGAGCGCGTTGCCCAGGTTGAGCCGGGCCTCCTTGAGGTCCGGATCAAGCTCGACCGCCCTCTTGTACTCGGCGGCCGCCTCGTCCCGCAGGCCAAGCGCCGCCAGCGAGAGCCCGAGTCCGTTGTGGGCCGCGGCGCGTCCAGGGTCCAGGGCGAGCACGTCCCTGAACA
>CAISPT010000163.1 GCA_903887455.1 uncultured Opitutaceae bacterium
CCTCCGCCAGGTAGGCGTTGCCGATCAGGTGCTTCAGGTTGAAGAGCTCGCCCGCAAAGAAGACGTTTAGGCTGCGCGGCTTTTTCTTCATGGCGCTGATGGCTCCACTAAGCGGGCAAGCCCCCGCGCGGACAATTCAATTAATTGCCGCGCGCGCCGGCCGCAGTTCGAGGGTGTGGACCGCGGTTCCCGGGAGGAAGGGGACGGGCTCGCCGCGAACCCAGGCCTCGTGCCCGGCGCTGAAGTACGGTGACAGGGGGTTGGCGCACTGGCCGCCCGGCATGTTGAAGAGTCCCTCGGCTTCCCGGCCGGGCGAGACGACGAAGCGCTCGCTCGCCCCGAACGTGGGGTTCACTACGCGAGGCATGTGGTCGTCGCCGGCCAAGGGGTCTGCGGGCATTGAAAGCCAGCCTGAAAGCCACCGCGGCAGGGCTTGCGCGAACGGATGCTCTATCCGCGCGACGTTGTGCTCGCCCCACGTGGCCGTCCGTGGGTCGGCGTGCTCCTTGGCATAGGAGGCGGCGACATCGTCCACGGCGGCGGAGAGGAGTTCGTCCCACGACTTGTACGTTCGGTCCAGGAGGTGGGCGGGTCGCTCTCTGAGGACAGTCTCGAGCGGCGCCTCGTAGTTGAGCCGCCACCATGTGAAGCCCGGGTCGGCCTCGAGGCACGGCCGGAAGATCGGGTCGAGCACCCTGCGGGCCGCGGCCAGGCGGAATGCCCGCACCGCGCGGTAGCTTACCGAGCTTGTGTCGGCCCGGCCCTCCCAGTTGCGGGCAGCCGAGAGGATGGCGGCCCGGGCGGGGTGCCCGTCGAGGGCGGCCGGCGTGAGCGTGGTGACCAGCAGGTCCCTCCACCACGAGAGCAGGACGGCGCGGTCGTCGAGCTGCACGGCCATCAGGTCGGCGGGGGCCGGCGGCCGCCCCGCTCGCTGGAGAGCGAGGAGGTCGTCGCGGATCTGGGCGGCCCGGGCCGCGATCGCATAGCCCGAATCGCCAAGCGTCTCCAGGGCCTTGCCGCCCACGCTGCGGTTGTTGGCGGACCACACCAGGCCGCCGACGGGCGACACGATTGCTGGGACCTCACCGTCCGAGAGAAAACCCTCCCATCGGCGGTCCCCGAAGGCCCAGGACACGGGGAGCCGGCCGTCGTAGCCGACGCGCCGCGGCAGCATGCCGGCGACCGTCCAGGCGACGCGGCCCGCCGAGTCGGCGACGACGAAGTTCTGCGCCGGGATGCCGACGTGGTGCGAGACGGAGAGGGCCGCTGTCACGTCCGCGGCGTCCTCCAGGCCAGCGATTTCCATGTTGGTGGCAGCGGGGTCGTCCTCGGTCCAGTGGAAGACCAGGACGCGGCCGTCAGGCGTCTGTCCGACGACCGGCCCCCACACCGTCCACAGGAAGTCCATCTCCTCGGGCTTGGAGCCCTTCACCGCCACCTGGACCCTGCGGTGCTCGTAGGGCACGAGGGCCTCCTTGTCGGGGCCGTGGTAGAGGTCGGGAGAGACGCTCGGGTTGATGACCACGATGTCGCCGACGCCCGCGTTCGAGTTGGTGAAGCCCCAAGCGATGCGGCCCGTGCTGCCCGCCACGATGAACGGAGCCCCGGGGATCGACACGCCGGTCTCGTCGTGCCCAGGCCATTTGAGCCGGAGGCGGTACCAGATATTCGGGACCGAAAGCCGCAGGTGCATGTCGTTGGCCAGGAGTGCGCCGCCCGAGGGTCCGCCAGCCACCGCGAAGCAGTTTGACCCCGGCGACATCCCCTCCTCCCAAGGCCTTGCCCCGGCCGCCTGCGCCGTGGCCTCGCCGCCCGCGTCCGCACGTGAACTCAGGTCGATCTCGGAGGCGGGAGGGATCGGCGCCAGCGGCGAAACACTGCCGTCCATCGGGGCGTCCCCCGGGGTCGAGAGCGGCGCGAAGAAGGCGAGGCTGGCGCGGCCGAGGTGGTCCCTGATCGCGGCGAGGTTGCGCACGTAGCGACCGGTGCCCTCCTGCAGGTCGAGGGTCATCGCGAAGGTGATCAGCACCGTGTCCTCTTCCGTCCAGGGCCTCGGGGTGGCCCTCAGGACAGCGTACTCCCAGGGGGGTGCGCCCAGGGCGGCGAGCCCCTGGTTCACCCCTTGGGTGTACGCCGCAATCATCGCCCGGTGCTCCGTGGTCTCGGCTGCGACGACCTTCCTGGCAACGTCCCGGAAGGCGTGCATGCGCGCCTCCCGGTCAAGAGGTAGCGCGTCCTTGCCGAAGAGCTCTGCGAGTTCGCCGGCGCCCCGCCGCCTGAGCGTGTCCATCTGGAAAAACCGGTCCTGGGCGTGGAGCCAGCCGGTTGCCCGGGCCAGGTCTAGGCGGCTCGACCCCGACACGGTGGGGACCCCGAGCGCGTCGCGGGTGACGGTCACTCCGGACGTCAGACCCTGGACCTCGGAGGAGCCTTCCAGCCGGGGCAGGCTCGCCCGCACGCGGCCGCGAAGCCACGCGCCGAGCGAACCAACGGCTGCGAGAAGAAGGAGACAAGCGACCCCTATGGCCTGGAGGGCGCGTAGCGCGGGACGTCCGGGGGTCATGGCAGCGCGAGGACGCTCATAATCCTGTTAGTCAATTCGGCCGGCGAAAGCCGGGCGTCGAGGGCGAGGGCGTCGGCGGGCTGCTCGAGGGCCTCAAACTGCGACGCCAGCATCGACTCCCCCATGAAGTGGCCCTGCCTCGAGCGAAGGCGGCCCGCGAAAAGCGGGGTGTCCCCGCGCAGGTGGGCGAATCGGACGCCGGCCGGGTCGGGCGCCAGGGTCCTCCTGTAGGACGCCTTGAGCGCCGAGCAGGCGACCACGGCCCTCAGCCCGCGGCTCGTGCAGTCGCCGGCGGCCTGGCGGACGGCCTCAAGCCAAGGGGCCCGGTCCGCGTCCCCTAGGGGCACGCCCCTCGACATCTTCTCCACGTTGGCCGCCGGATGGAGCTGGTCGGCCTCGATGAACTCCCAGTGGAGCCTGTCGGCGAGTGCGCGGCCCACGGTCGATTTGCCGCACCCGGCCACCCCCATCACGATGACGACCGAAACGGGGTGGGGCTCCCACGAGCGCGTGGCGCCGCAGGGCCGGCCCTCGTCCAGGTCGAGCAGCTCGAAGAAGGTCTCGGGCGGCGGTCCCGAGAGGCCGTACTCGGCGGCGCGGTCCCTCAGCAGGTCGCTGCGGTCGTCCCTCCAGCCGATCTTCGTCATGAAGCGGTTCCAGATGAGGCACTCCTCGTCCGTCCGGGCGGCGCCGTGCGCGTGTGCCCAGGAGAGGATCTCCTCGTCGCATCCGCCTTGGAGCACGCGCGAGCGGATGTCCTCGTAGGGGACGCCGAGAAACCGGCAGCAGCGCGCGTCGAAGAGGGGCAGGCGTACCTCGCCGAGGTTCGGCTGGTAGTCCGCCGGGAGCTCGCCGCGGGCGTGGAGGCGTATCTTGTCGACCATGCGGCCGAAGACGACAATGCGTCCGACCTTCGCGTGCGGGCTCCTCAGTCCAGGGACGTTGGGCATGGATGGTCTGGCGCTAGTCCCTGAGAAGGTAGACCGCGGTGCACAGGCACGCGAAGACGACGGTCGGCGCTATTACCCACAGCGCGTTCACCTGGACGTGATACCTGTCGAAGAGCCAGACGACCGCCAGGCTCTTCACCACGATCACGGCCCAGCCGAGCTTCAGTAT
Source organism: uncultured Opitutaceae bacterium (assembly GCA_903887455.1). Classification (GTDB taxonomy): domain Bacteria; phylum Verrucomicrobiota; class Verrucomicrobiia; order Opitutales; family Opitutaceae; genus Palsa-1447. The sequence continues at coordinate 3,683 of CAISPT010000163.1, forward strand.
CCGCTCGACGCTGGGGTTTCGCGGGGCCTTGCGGCGCACGCTCACCGAACGGACGAAGCCCTGCTCGTACTGCTCGGGGGAGCGCCGACTGACGAGGCGTATGAGTTCCGAGAACATGAAGGTGTGGCCCACCAGAAGCCTAGCCGGACGCGTGCCGGTTTCAAATCCTGGGTTTCAGGGTGGGGGCCGCGCGCTCGGGCGCCCGGCCGTTGAGCTCGGCCAGACCGGAAAGGTAGGCCGCGGTCCCGCCGGACGCCAGGCGCTCGATCTCGCCCGTGCCGAGGCGCCAGCGCCAGTTCCCGTCGGGCTTGCCCGGCGAGTTCAGGCGGGCCTCTGAGCCTAGGCTGAGCACGTCCTGCATGGGCAGCACCGCAATCCGGCTCACGGCGGAGTAGGCCTCGCGGATGAAGTCCCACCCGATCTCCCGGCCGTCTACCCGCAGGTACCTCCGCACGTGGTCGCGCGTCTTCTCGTCGGCGAGCGCGTACCATCCGAGGGTCGTGTCATTGTCGTGGGTGCCCGGGTAGATGACCCCGTTCTTCTCTAGGTTGTGGGGCAGGTAACCGTTCTTCGCGTCGCCGCCGAACGCGAACTGGAGCACGGCCATGCCCGGCAGCCCCGTTTCTTTCAGCAGTGACTCCACGGACGGGGTGAGCAGTCCGAGGTCCTCGGCCACGATCCTGGCGTCGGGGAACGCTTTCTTCACGGACCTGAAGAAATCGAGGCCTGGCCCTGGCTTCCACTCGCCGGTCCTCGCGTTCTTCGCGGGAAGCGGGATCCTCCAGAAGGCGTCGAAGCCCCGGAAATGGTCGATGCGGACGATGTCGCACATGTCGAACGACGCGCGCAACCGTTCCTTCCACCACGCATAGCCGTCCTTCGCGTGCACGTCCCAGCGGTAGAGCGGGTTGCCCCAAAGCTGGCCGTCCGCGGAGAAATAGTCGGGCGGGACTCCGGCCACGGCGACGGGGCGCCCGTCCTTTCCCAGTTCGAAAAGCCCGGGGCTCGCCCAGGCGTCGGCCGAGTCGGCGGCCACAAATATCGGGATGTCCCCAATGATGCCGATCCCGCGTTTGGCGGCCTCGGCGCGCACGCGGCGCCACTGCATGAAGAACCCGTACTGGTAGAACTGGTGCGCCTCCACGTCGACCCGGAGGCTCGTGCGGAGCGCCGCGGGAAGCGCCGACACCGACTTCGCCTCGTCGGGCCATTCCCACCACGCCCGCCCGCCGTAATGGTCCTTCAGTGCGCGGAAATAGGCGTAGGGCTCCAGCCATGACGCCTGTGCCGCCTTGAACGCTGCGAAGGTTTCCGTCCCCAGGGGAGGGGCGCCCGCGGCGGCATGCCGCTCGTAGGCCTTTCGGAGCAGCGGCCACTTCAGCTGGTAGAGCGCGCCGTAGTCGACCGCGGCCGGCGACAGCCGCGACAGCGGTGCGATCTCCTCAGCCGTGAGAAGCTTGCGCGATACAAAGTCGCCCAGATCGATGAGGTAGGGATTCCCGGCGAACGCCGAGAAGCATTGGTAGGGCGAATCGCCGTACCCGGTGGGGCCGAGCGGGCACACCTGCCACCAGGACATGCCTGCGGCCTGCAGAAAATCCAGGAAGGCGATGGCCGAGGCGTCGAGCGTGCCGATCCCCTGGTTGCCGGGAAGGCTCGTCGGATGAAGCAGGACCCCAGCTGAACGCTCCGAGAGCCAGTTGAAGAGAGCCTCGCCCTTGCTCGTGCCTAGTGTCATGACCCCCATCTTGCGGGGAGCGGCGCCGGGGCGAAGCCCAAAAGGAACCCGGAATGGGCTCGAAAGGGGAGTTTTCAATGGAAAACGCCCCCTTCGGGCGTATATTGCGTGGAACCCGCAGCTGAAACCACGGGTTTCACGTATAAGCCAAGAGCAAGGGGGCAAAGCGCCTCCCATCTCCACCATCATGAAAACAGTGAGCCTTCTTTCCCTTGCGCTTCTCGGGCTGCTGGCGGGTTGCGCCGCCCTAGGGCCCGACGCCCCCCGGGCGGCCTCGCGCACCGAGGTCATCTTTGACCACCCCGAGAACTTCACGGACGTGAAGGACATGAGCAGCCCCACTGAAAAGGGCCGCGACTCGATCCTCTCCCAGATCCGGGACTACCTCGAGCGGGATGCCACCTCCAGGCTGCCCGAGGGCGACCACCTGAAGGTGGTCTTCACCGACATCGACCTGGCCGGCGACTTCGAGCCCTGGCGCGGGCCGGAGTGGATGGATGTGAGGATCGTGAAGGCCATCTACCCGCCCGCATTCAAGTTCACCTACACGGTCACCGACGCCTCCGGCAAGGTCGTCCTCCAGGGATCCGAAAGCCGGCGCGACATGGCCTTCGACACCCATCTGCTGATCGACGCCTCGGACCCCCTCCGGTATGAAAAGGCCATGCTCGATGATTGGGTCCGGTCTAAGTTGCGGGAGCTGAATAAGTCCTGAGACGGTCCCTCCAAGGGGGGGTGCGGAATAGTCTTGCGCCCGGGTCGCGGTCGTGCACCGTGCCAAGCATCGTTAGAGATAGCGTTTTGGTGACAGCTTCTGGTGAGTCGTTGGCTGAGCGGTTTGCTCAAGTGATGATTTCGAAACCCGACGGTGGGAACGGACTGGCAGCGGACGGTGAC
>CAISPT010000164.1 GCA_903887455.1 uncultured Opitutaceae bacterium
AAGGTGGGTTGCATGGTATCGTGGCGTTTAAGAGTTGACTGAGGTGCCTTACCTGAGGGGGGGTGTCAAGGGTGGGATTCGGCAGCCGGGGACTCTTTGGGACGGGGGATGCCGTCGGCCGGTCGCCGGCGGGCGATCCGGAAATATCCTGATGATGAGGTAATTCTGCAACAGGGTAATGGGGTGGGGGTTGGGGAGCACCGGCGCGGCCCGCCGTGCTCTCCCAGCGGCCTACCCGCCCGCCGCGCCTACAGCTCCCTCAGAGAGGCGGCGATCGGCAGCCGGGCGGCGCGGAGCGCGGGCAGGAGGCCCCCTACGCAGCCGATCAGGGTCGCCAGGACGACGCCCTGGACCAGGAGGGGCGGGGTGACCGCCAGGGCGAAGGTGACCTGACTGAAGCTCTGCCAGTTCATGGTGGCGGTGTGGAACCCGTTGAAGGCAACGAAGGAGATCAGGGCCCCCAAGGTGCCGCCGAGGACCGCAAGCGCGATGGACTCAAGCATGACCGACACGACGACTGCGGTGCTGCCGAAGCCCAGGGCGCGCAGGGTGGCGATCTCGCGGCCGCGGGCGGAGACTGAGCTGTACATCGTGTTGAGGGCGCCGAACACGGCGCCGACGGCCATCAGCGAGGCGATCAGGTAGCCGAGGGTCGTGACAAGCTTCGTCACTGCCGTCGAGTGCTCGGCGTAGTAGTCGGTCTGGCGGTAGACCTGGGCGTTCAGCCTCGGGTCCGCCGTCACGGAATCCTTGAAGCGCCCGAAGGCGTCGGCCGACTGAAGCCGGACATAGACCGACTGGAAGCTGTCCCCCCGGTGGTAGGCCGCCTGGAGGACGGCCGCGTCCGACCATATCTCGGACTCGGCCGCGCCACCGCCCGCCTCGAAGATTCCGACCACGGGCCAGTTGTACCGGCCGACCTTGATCTGGTCGCCGACCTTGAGCCCCGCAAACTCGCGGGCGGCCCCGCGGCCCACGATCACCTCGTCCTTGCCCCACTCGAACATCCTGCCCTCGACGATCCTTAGGTCGTCGCGGACGCCGAGCGCCGGGCGCTCGACGCCCCTCAAGGGGACGTTCACGTCGGAGCCCGTCGAGAGCTTCGGGAGGTTGATGATCACGAAGAGCTCGGCGGAGGCCGAGGGCCCGGTGGGGCCCGAGGCGACCCCGGGCGCGTTGGCAATGATCCGGGTCGAGTCCCGGGTGAAGCCGCTCACCATCTCGCTGTCGGCCCCGCCCCGGAGGACAAGGGCGGTGTCCGGCGACCCGGAGGCGTTCATCGCCTGCCTGAAGCCCTCCGCGACCGAAAGCACGCCGACAAGCACGGCGACGACGCCGGCGATCCCGAAGGTCGCGGCGGCGGCCGAGCCGCGGCGCTGCGGCAGGCTGAGGATCCCAAACTGGGTGACCGCCAGCACCTGCGAGATCCAGTTTCTGGTTCCTGCCATGGTTATGCCTTTCTCAGGGCCTCGGCCACCTGCAGCCGCATGGCCTGGAGCGCCGGGAAGAAGCCCGTGATGATTCCCAGGGCCACGCTGAAGAGAATGCCGACCAGCAGGTCCCTGTAGGGCATGTAGAAGAGCGGAAGCAGCCCCCCGGTGGGGTCGCCCCGCGAGGTCATGAACCAGGCGATCGCCAGGCCGGTGACGCCGCCAAGGACCGCAAGCAGGCACGACTCGGCGAGCACGAGGGACATGACGAGCGTGTTCGTGAAGCCGATCGCCTTGAGCATCCCGAGCTCCCCGGTCCGCTCGCGGACCGACTGCGAGATCGTGTTGCCGGTCACCAGCAGGATCGTGAAGAAGACGGCCGAGAGGATCGAGGCCGTGATGAGGGCGATGTCCCCCACCTGCTTGGCCCAGGCCTGGATGAACGCGCCCTCGGGCTCGGTCTTCGTCTCCGCGGAGGAGTTCTCGAACTCGGCGTCGACCAGCTTGCCGATCTCGGCGGCCTGTCCGGGGTCGTTCACCCGGATCGTGTACCAGCCGACGGTGCCCGTGCCTCCGCGCCTGGCCTCGTCGAAGTAGTCATAGCGGAAGAAGAGGGGCGTCGTGTCGGTGTTTTTCTCCTTCCCGTCGTAGATCCCGACGATGTCGAAATCCCAGGTGAAGTTGCCGTTCTTCTGGCCCCAGATCGTCGAGCGAATCGGCACCTTGTCGCCGATCTTCCAGTGGAAGCGGTCCGCGGTGCTACGGCCGACGACGGCCCCCGTCCGGGTGGAGAGCCAGGCCTGGCGCTGTGCTGCCGGCAGCAGCATCTCCGGGTGCATGTCCAGGAACTCCTCGGGCACGACCGGGTTCTGCATGAAGAAGTTCTTCGGGTCCTGGTAGACACCCCCGAACCAGGTCTGGTGGGTCACGGCCGCCACCCCGGGTATCCGCTCCATGCGCATCTTGTAGTTTTCCGGGAGCATCTGGATGATCGAGACCTTGTGGCGGACGATCAGCCGGTTGGCGCCCTCCATGACCACGCCCCCGGTGAGGGCCTGCTTGATCGCGGAGAGGAAGCCGAAGAGCACGAACGCCACCACGATGGAGAGGAGGGTCAGGACCGTGCGGGTCTTCTTTCGCCGCAGGTTGCTGCCGATCAGGTGCAGGAACTTCATTGGCCTGTCGGGCTTTCGCGCGCCTAGTCCAGGGGCTGGCTCGTGAGCTGGCCCTTGTTCAGGAACACCGTGCGGGAGGCCTTTGCGGAGGCGTGCGGGTCATGGGTGACCATGATGATGGTCTTGCCGTGCTCGCGGTTGAGCGCCTGCAGGAGGACGAGGATCTCGTCGCCCGCCTTGCGGTCCAGGTCGCCTGTCGGCTCGTCGCACAGCAGGAGGGTGGGGTCGGTCACGATCCCGCGGGCGATGCCGACCCGCTGCTGCTCGCCGCCCGAGAGCTGGCGGGGGAAGTGGTGCGCTCGGTGCGAAAGGCCGACCACCTCGAGCGCCGTCGCGACATGCTTCTTTCTTTCCGCCTTGGTCAGGTGGGTCAGGAGGAGCGGCAATTCGACGTTCCTCTCGGCGGTCAGCACGGGAAGCAGGTTGTAGAGCTGGAAGACAAAGCCGATGTGGCGCGCCCGCCACGCGGCGAGCCTGCGGTCCGAGAGCTCGTCGACCCGCTCGCCCGCGATGCTGAGCGTTCCCCGGGTTGGCCTGTCGAGTCCCCCGATGAGGTTCAGGAGAGTGCTCTTGCCCGAGCCCGACGGCCCCATGAGGGCGAGGAACTCCCCTGCGGGCACCTTCAGGCTTAAGTCCTTGAGCACGTGGATCTCCTCGGATCCCCGCAGGAACACCTTCTCGACGCGGTCGACGTCGACCAGCGCTCCGTTCGGCTCGGCTGTTGGGTTCATGGATTGGTCTCCCTCACTGCTGCGCCGTCGGCCAGGTCCCTCGGCGGGTCGACGACAACCTTTTCCCCTGCGGTGAGACCCGCGCTCACGGTTGCCTCCTCCGCGGTCGAGCTCTTCACCGTCACCGCCCGGCGCTCCACCCGGCCTTCCCTTGTGACAAGGACGTAGTCGCGGCCCTCCGCCCTCATGACGGAGGACTTCGGCAGCAGCATCTCCCGGCCGGCCGGCGCCGCCGCGGCCGCCGCATCCTCCCGGAAGGCGACCTTGACGCTCATCTCGGGCAGGATCCTCGGGTCGAGCTTCTCGAAGCCGACCCGCACCTTGACCGTGGACTTCTGCCTGTCCGCGGTCGGGATGATGGCAATCACCTTGCAGGGGATCTTCCAGTCCGGGTAGGCGTCGAGCGTCGCCACTGCGGCCTGCCCGGCCTCCACGCGGTTGATGTAGGCCTCGTTCACGTCGATTTCGATCTCCAGGGATTCCATGTCGACCACCGTGCAGATTCCGGTGCGCGTGAACCCGCCGCCGGCGGAGACCGGAGAGATCATCTCACCCGGCTGGGCGTCCTTGGTCGTGACGACACCCGGAAACGGCGAACGCAGGATGGTGTCGTCGAGCTGCTGCTGCCAGATGGCCACCTGGCGCTCGGCCACGGCTACGTCAATCTGCTGCTGCTCGATGCGGGCCCGGTAGGCCATGGCGTCGGCAGTGGCGTGGTCGAAGTCCGCCTGCGCCACCACGCTCTTGGCGATCAGCTCCGTCTGGCGCCGGAGGTCCTGCTCGGCCTCGTTCAACCTCACCCGGGTCTCGGCCAGCGCGGCCTTCGCCGAGTCAAGCTGGGCCCGCGCCAGGCGCAGGCTCGCGAGGACGTTCGTGTCGTCGAGGCGGGCGAGAATCTGCCCCTCCTTCACCCTCATCCCTTCCTCGATCAGCACCTCGGTCACCTTGGCAGTCACCTTGGAGGAGACGGTGGCCGCGCGGCGCGCGGTCACGTAGCCCGATGCGTCGAGAACCGTGTGGTCCCCGCTGGCGCCGGCGACGTCGCGCACGGTTGCCGTGCGGACCACGGGGGGCTTCGGCCGCATCGACCACCAGACCGCGGCGAGGAGAACCAGGACCGCGCCGACGGCCGCCAGGACCGGGAGGGGGCTCTTGGGTGGTGTCGGTTGGCCCCCTCGCTCAATCCTGAGGGAATCCAGGGTCGCCTTTGAGAGGCTCATATTCGCCTCTATAGAACGACGGGGTTCCGGGGGGGTCAACGGTGTAGTGTGCCGCGCCCGGCGCCTATAGTCATATATATAGCACGGGCTGGCGCCGCCGGCCGGTCGTCGGTCGACTTTCGAGCCCCCTTGACTCCCGGCGCGGGCCGATCTCACTGGATTTACCATGCGCGCCAGCGCCCTTCTCCTCATCGCTGCCCTGTGCCCGCTCTGCCGGGCCGCCGATGCGCCGGATGCCGCGGCCGCGCCCGATCCCGAGATACGCGACATGGTGGAGGCGGTTTCCTCAGAGAGGATCCAGCGGTCGGTCTACGTCCTGACGAGCTTCAAGACCCGCAACACGCTATCGGACCCCCTCTCCAGCGGAGACGGGATCGGCGGGGCGGCGTCTTGGATCCGCGCGGAGTTCGAGCGGGTGTCCAAGGAGGCGGGCGGCCGCCTCAGGGTCGACCTCGACACCTTCGAGCAGCCACCTGCCCCGCCTCGCGTCCCCTCCCCGGTCTCGATCACGAACATCGTCGCCACGCTCCCGGGCACCGACCCTGATCCCGCGGCCAGGGTCCTTGTCGTCAGCGGGCACTACGACTCGATGAACTCCAACATCCTCGACGTGACCGGCGCTGCGCCGGGCGCCGATGACGACGCCTCCGGGGTGGCCGCCGTGCTCGAGATGGCCCACGTGCTCTCCCGCCACAAGTTTGCCGCCACGATCGTCTTCATGGCGGTCGCCGGGGAGGAGCAGGGGCTCTACGGCTCCGCCCACTGGGCCCGGCAGGCCCGCGAGCGCGAAGCGGACATAGAGGCGATGCTCGACAACGACATCATCGGCAGCAGCCGCGCCGAGGACGGGACGATCGACAGGGGAACCGTGCGCCTATTCGCGCAGGGCGTCCCGCCGGTCGCGGCGCCCAGCGAGGACCTGCTGGCGCTCCTGAGGAACGGCGGGGAGAACGACACCCCGCCGCGCGAGCTCGCCCGCGCGATCCGCGAGATCGCCGCGGCCTACGTACCTTCCCTAAAGGTACGCGTCGTATTCCGCGCGGACCGTTACATGAGGGGAGGGGACCATCTTCCATTTCTCGAGCGGGGATACCCGGCGGTCCGCTTCACGGAACCCGCGGAGGATTTCCATAGGCAGCACCAGGACGTCCGCGAGGAGAAGGGCGTCACCTACGGCGACACGCCCGATCACGTCGACTTCGGCTACGTGGCGCAGGTGGCACGCGTGAACCTCGCCTCGCTCGCAGTCCTCGCGCGCGCGCCGGCGCCCCCGAAGGGCGTGCAGATGGAGGCCGTGCTGCTTGAGAACGACACGACCCTGCGCTGGGAGAAGGCGTCCGACCCGGGCGTCGCCGGCTACCGGATCGTGTGGCGGGAGACGACGGCCCCCTACTGGGAGCACGCGATGGAGGTTCCCGCCGGCACCACCCGCGCCACGGTGAAGGGCGTGTCCAAGGACAACGTGGTCTTCGGCGTCGAGGCCTTCGACGCAGCCGGACATTCGAGCCCCGCGGTCTTTCCCAGCGCCAGGAGGACGCTCTAGCGCACATGGAGGGCCCCGAGCAGCAGGACTTCTTCGCGGATTTTGCGCCGGCCGCGGGCGTGCACCACTCCCCGCCACCGCCGGCGGAGAAAGCGCGAGAGTCGATTGTCTTCAAGCGCAGCGCGACCGCCCGCAACTACCGGCTTTCCCTCAGGAGGGATGGGATCGCCGTTGCGACGATTCCCGCCCGGGGCTCGGTCCGTGAGGCCGAGCGGTTTGTCGAGGAGCACCGGGAATGGCTGGAGCGGGCCAGGAGCCGCCAGCGCAGCAGGCCGCGGGCGGCGACCGTCTGGACGATCGGCACGGCGCTCCTGTGGCGCGGGGAATTCACGGAGATACGCCCCGCCGTGCTCGGGGCAAAGCCCTCCGTCTGCCTGGCGGCTGACGTCTTCCGGGTCCCGCGCCTCGAAGGCGACCTCCGCCCCGTGCTCGAGGCACGCTTCATCCGGCTCGCAAAGGTGGAGCTTCCCGCTCGTGCGTGGGAGCTGGCCGCGCAGACGAGGATGAGCGTAACGAGGGTCTGCGTCCGCGACCAGCGCTCGCGCTGGGGGTCGTGCACCGCGGCCGGGGTCATCTCGCTCAACTGGAGGCTGATCCTGACCCCGGCCCTTGTGCGCGACTACATCATCCTCCACGAGCTTATGCACCTTCGGGAGATGAACCACTCGGCGCGGTTCTGGGCCTGCGTCGAGGAGGTCTGCCCCGCGTGGCGGGAAGCCGAGGCGTGGATCAAGCGCAACGGGGGCTTCGCCGGGCTCTAGGGAACGAATGGCTCCTGCGGGTGTCGGACTGGCAAGCATAGAGAGCCGTCCCATGCCACGCAGATCCGAGTCCCACGCCGCGCCGAAGCGCGATCCGGAGCCCGCCCCCAGGCGGGCCGGCAGGGGCCGCCGGATTGTCCGCACGATCGCGCAGAGCACGCTGCTTGCGGCGGGCCTGGCGGCCACCCACCTGACTGTGGCGGAGATCGACCCGCGCTGCCCGATCTTCAGCCCGACGCTCGTCGATCGGCTTCAGGCGCCGATCACCCGTTTCCACGAGTAGCAGCTAGTGGAAGTCGACGAGCTCTACCTCGAAGACGAGCGTCGCATGCGGGGGAATGAGCGGCGGCTGTCCGGCCGCCCCGTAGGCAAGCCAGTAGGGGATGATGAGGGTTCGGCGCGCGCCCTTCTTCATCGTGAGGAAGGCCTCGTCCCATCCCTTGATCACGCGGCCCGTCCCAACCTGGAAGCTCAAGGGGGCGCCGTGCTTGTAGGAACTGTCGAAAGGCGTCCCGTCGAGGAGGTGCCCGACGTAGTTCGCCTCGACGGTGTCGCCGATCCTCGGCGTTGCCGCTCCCGTGCCGGGGCTGTGGCTCACGTACATGAGGCCGGTCGACGTCGTGTAGGCGGTCGGATAATCTTTCCGGATCAGGTAGGCGTCCTCCGAGGAGAGCTGCGGGGCTGTCTCGGCCATGGAGGCCCTCATGGCGACGGTGATCGGGTCCCCAGGGTGCTTGCTCATCAGCATGCCCGAGCGCACGACGATCGCCAGGGTCAGCAGCACGACGCCAAGCAGGATAAGGTAGAATTTGCTCCGCATGGGGGTCTTGTGGACCAAACGCACGCCGGCCGTGTTGGCAACACGCCAGTTTCAAAATAAACGGCAGCGAACGACGGGCATGGGGACGAAAAACCATTCCGGCCGAGTGCCGGAGGGCCCGGGCGGGCTGCGGCGCCCGGAAGCTACATGTGGTACGTGATCGTTCGAATTCCGCCGACGCCGGTCACCGTGATCGTCGTGGCCTGAGTGTAGTCGGAGGGATAACTCTCGGCTGCGATGGTGTTCAACTCCTTGATGTATTGCGTCGGCCCGACCAGCTGGCTCAGGGCTGCCGTAGAGACACCCGACTCGAGGAAGTATTGGTCGGCAGCGGATGAAAGCTGGCGTGCGTTGTTGAGCACGGCCTTGTCCTGCGAGGCCTGGGTCACCCGCTGAAATGCCGGAATCGCCATCGTGGCCAGCAGGCCAATGATGACGACGACGATCATTATCTCGACGAGGGTGAACCCCCGGCAAGCGGCAGGGGATGAAGGCTTCATGTAGGGTGGCCGCGCTTTCCGGTCATCTAAACTATGCCATTTGTCTGACTGAAAAGCACGTACGGATCGAATCGAAGTGCAAAGGGATGGCAAAAATTTGTAAAATTTTAAAGAATAAATTGTACGACCGCCGAGGTAACAAGCTGCCACTCAGGCTACATTTGGGCCTCTGCAGAGCCGCTTACCGAAATAGGGTATTACCTATATTATTATAGTTAAGAGAGTTTCGGGATTAAGACATCCAATATCGCGTCGGTCGAAACCTTGATTTTCTGTCCTGGGATTTGTAAAAAATTTGGTAAATTCTTTTTCAGGACTTCCATATAACGGGCATTTCTTTCGTGAGATTCTG
>CAISPT010000165.1 GCA_903887455.1 uncultured Opitutaceae bacterium
CGACCTCCTCTCGATCACCCGGCCCGACGTGATCGAGGCGATCCACGGCGAGTATTTCGCCGCCGGGGCTGACCTGGTGGAGACGAACACTTTTAACTCTACCGTGATCTCGCAGGCCGATTACGGCACCGAGGCGCTGGTGCCCGAGTTGAACGCCGCCGCGGTCGCCGCGGCCAGGCGGGCCGCCCGGAAGGCCGAGGCGGCCGACCCGTCCCGACCCCGCTTCGTCGCCGGGGCCATCGGGCCCCTTAACCGCACGCTCTCCATGTCCCCGGACGTGAACCGCCCGGACTTCCGCGCGGTCGACTGGGACCAGGTCGTCGGGGCCTACCTCGAGCAGGCCCGCGCCCTCGCCAAGGCGGGTGTCGACGCGCTCCTGGTGGAGACCATCTTCGACACCCTGAACGCCAAGGCCGCCCTCTACGCGACCGAGCTTCTCTTCGACGAGACCGGCGTCCGGCTGCCAGTCATGGTCTCCGTCACGATCACCGACGCCTCGGGCCGCACCCTCTCCGGCCAGACGATCAGCGCCTTCTACACGAGCATCGCCCACGCCCGGCCCTTCTCGGTCGGGATCAACTGCGCCCTCGGCGGCCGGCAGATGAGGCCCTACATCGAGGAACTGGCCTCGATCGCCGACTGCTTCGTCACGTGCTACCCGAACGCGGGGCTTCCGAACGCCTTCGGGGGCTACGACGAGTCGCCTGCCGACATGGCCGCGGTCCTCGCGGACTTCGCGGGCAACGGCTGGCTCAACATGGTGGGCGGCTGCTGCGGCTCGACCCCCGCCCACATCGCCGCCGTCGCCAGGGCGGTTTCCTCGATCGCGCCCCGGCGCGTGTCCCCAAAGCCCGTGGCCCTGCGCCTGAGCGGCCTGGAGCAGCTGACGGTCGCCTAAGCCCCCGGCAGACGATGTCCACCCTCCCCCGCCCCTCGGCCTCCCAGTTCATCGTCATCGGCGAGCGGACGAACATCACCGGCTCCCCCAAGTTTGCGAAGGCGCTGAAGGCCGGCGACTGGGACGCCTGCCTGGCGATCGCGCGCCAGCAGGTCGAGAGCGGGGCCAACGTGATCGACATCAACGTCGACGAGGCCCTGATCGAGGGCGAGCCCACGATGGTGAAGTTCCTGAACCTGATCGCAGCCGAGCCCGAGATCTCGCGCGTGCCGGTGATGATCGACTCCTCAAAGTGGAGCGTGCTCGAGGCGGGGCTCAAGTGCGTCCAGGGCAAGTGCATCGTGAACTCGATCTCGCTGAAGGACGGCGAGGAGGAGTTCGTCCGCCGGGCGCGGGTCATCCGCAGGTTCGGGGCGGCCGCGGTCGTCATGGCCTTCGACGAGCAGGGCCAGGCGTCGACTCGCGACGAGAAGGTGCGGATCTGCACCCGGGCCTACCGCATCCTGACCGAGAAGGCGGGCTTCCCCGCCGAGGACATCATCTTCGACCCGAACATCCTGACCGTCGCCACCGGGATCGAGGAGCACAACAACTACGCGGTCGACTTCTTCGAGGCCACGAGGGTGATCAAGGAGACCCTGCCCCACGCCAAGGTGTCGGGCGGCGTCTCCAACGTCTCTTTCTCCTTCCGGGGGAATAACCCCGTCCGCGAGGCGATCCACACCGTGTTCCTCTATCACGGGATCCGCGCCGGGCTCGACATGGCCATCGTGAACGCCGGGATGCTCGGCGTCTACGAGGAGATCCCGAAGGACCTCCTTGAGAAGGTCGAGGACGTGATCCTCAACCGACGCCCCGACTCCACGGAGCGCCTGGTGACGCTCGCCGACCAGCTGAAGGCCTCCCACGGCGGCGCCTCCAAGATCGAGTCCAAGGAGGACCTGGCCTGGCGGGACGCTCCGGTCGAGTCGCGCCTCTCCCATGCGCTTGTGAAGGGGATCGACGCCTACATCGAGCAGGACACCGAGGAAGCCCGCGCGAACACGGCCAAGTACCCGCGCCCACTTAACATCATCGAGGGGCCGCTCATGGACGGCATGCGAGTCGTAGGCGACCTTTTCGGCGCGGGGAAGATGTTCCTGCCGCAGGTCGTCAAGTCCGCCCGGGTGATGAAGAAGTCCGTGGCCTACCTGACGCCGTTCATGGAGGAGGAGAAGCGGCGCCTGGTGGCGGGGGGCGGCGTCGCCCGGACACAGGGAACGATCGTGATGGCGACCGTGAAGGGCGACGTGCACGACATCGGCAAGAACATCGTGGGCGTGGTGCTGGCCTGCAACAACTACGAGGTGATCGACCTCGGGGTGCTGGTGCCCTGCGACAAGATCCTCGCCGCGGCGGTCGAGCGGAAGGCCGACGCCATCGGCCTCTCGGGGCTCATCACGCCGTCCCTGGACGAGATGGTCCACGTGGCGCGAGAGATGACGAGGACTGGGCTCACGGTGCCGCTTCTTGTCGGCGGGGCGACGACGAGCGCCGCGCACACCGCGGTGAAGATCGCCCCGGAGTACGCGCACGGGGTCGTCCACGTGCTGGACGCCTCCCGCGTCGTGAACGTCGTCAGCTCGCTCCTCTCCCCGGACCAGAAGGGCGCGTTCCTCGACGGGGTGATGGAAAAGCAGTCGGAGCAGCGGGAGGAATTCAATGCCAGGCGGGCGCGCAAGCCGCTCCTGCCTCTCGCCGAAGCCCGCGCGAGGCGCCAGGACTTCGACTGGGCCACGGCCGACATCCCGCGGCCCGAGTTCCTCGGCACCCGCGAGTTCCCGGAGGTCCCGCTCGCCGAGATCGTCCCGTTCATCGACTGGGGCCCGTTCTTCAGCGCATGGGAGCTCCACGGCCGCTTCCCCGAGATCCTCTCCGACAAGGTCGTCGGGGCCGAGGCGACCAAGCTCTTACGGGACGCCGAGCGCCTGCTCGCGCGGATCGTCTCCGAGAAGCGCTACACGGCGAAGGCCGTGATCGGGTTCTGGCCCTGCAACGCGGTCGGCGACGACATCGTCGTCTACTCGGACGAGCGCCGCGGCTCGGTCCTGGCGACTTTCCGCATGCTCCGCCAGCAGCTGGCCAAGCCCGAGGGCCAGTTCAACACCTGCCTCGCCGACTTCGTGGCGCCGCTCGCAAGCGGCCGGATCGACTACGTGGGCGGCTTCGCGGTCACGGCCGGCCACGGGGTCGAGGCGCTCGCCGCCGAGTTCAGGGCGGCGACCGACGACTACGGGGCGATCATGAGCCAGGCGCTCGGCGACAGGCTCGCCGAGGCGATGGCCGAGATGTTCCACAAACGCGCGCGCGAGGCCTGCGGCTTCGGCAGGACCGAGAACCTGAGCCACGCCGAGCTGATCCGGGAGAAGTACCGGGGCATCCGCCCGGCGCCCGGATACCCCGCGTGCCCGGACCACACCGAGAAGCCCACCCTCTTCGAGCTCTTGGGCGCAGAGCGGGCCACGGGGATCACGCTCACCGAGAGCTGCGCGATGTCCCCGGCAAGCAGCGTGAGCGGGCTCTACCTTAACCACACGGATTCCAAGTATTTCGGCGTAGGGAAGCTGGGACGGGACCAGGTCGAGGACTATGCCGCCCGCAAGGGCTGGCCGGTTGAGACCGCCGAGAAGTGGCTCGGTCCGTACCTGGACTATGACAAAGCCTAGAGGCTTCCGGAACTTTGGAGCCCAAAGGGGCGTCTTACCCCCCACATGAACCCCGCCCTCTCCGCGCCCCGCATCGCGCCCCTGGGCCTAATACTGGCCCTTCTCACGGCCGCCGTGTGTGCGCGCGCCTCGGACCTCTCGTTCTCGGCGGGGCTCTCCGGGCCGGAACGCTCCGCCTCGGGGATCGCCCACTTGCTGCCCGCGCAGGTGTCCGCGCTCGACCAGGAGGTGGAGCGCGACGTGACTTTGGCCCATGAGGGGGGCGTCACGGGGTTCTCGCAGGAGTTCCTCGCCCGGCGCACGCCCGCCGACCGCGCCGCCGCCGGCTTGGACCGCCTGACGGCACCCGAGGGCCAGGCGCTCGACCGCCTGGTCTCCCGCGCCATCGCGCTCGGGCCCGCGCCGACCCAGGGCTTCCGCTATGTTCCCAGGCCCCCGCCCGCCCCTGCGGTCAAGGAGAGCGACGTCACCCTCTCCGCCAAGGCGGAGATCCACGGGGACGTCTCCGTCACGGTCGGGGGCGGCAGCCACGGCCAGAGCTTCTACGGGACGAGCGCCGACGCCTACCTGGTGGACCCGAAGCACGGGTTCACGATCGGGGTCGGCTTCTCCGAGTTCCGGGGCAAGGGCCTCCTCGACCTGTGCGGCCCCTACGGCCCCTACGCAACGCCGTACGGGGGGCCGCCATTCCTGCCGGATTGGTAGCGGGGGCTATTTCTCCGGGGAAAACGCCGCGAAGCTGTGCGGCGCCACCGTCACCCTGAAATGCGACGTGCCCGGAAGCTCCGCCCGGCGGCGCCGCGCGAACGGCGACTTGGGCTCCTCCGGCACGAACGAGGCGATCACCTCGCCCGTCGCCAGGTTCCTGAGCTTCGTGAACTCGCCCTTCACGGTGACCGTGGTCTCGGCCGCCGCGGGAAGGTACGACTCCACGACGAACGTCCCGTTGTCGTAGGCGAACAGCGCCACCTGGCTCGGGCCGTCCACCCGGACGAAGAAGTCGCGCATCACGACGTCGCGGATCGCCTTGGTGACGTCGTCGGGCAGCGAGTAGAGGTTCCGGAAGTCGTCCGGCATCGTCCAGACGAAGAGCGTCCCCTTGGAGTACTTGTCCATGAGGATCAAGGGGTATCCGTTGCCGTTCTCTACGGCGCTCACCAGGCCCCAGGCGTCGTTGGTGATGAAGCGCACTTCCGGGAATAGAATGCCCGAGGAGTGCTCCCCGACGGACAGGCTCGATCCCGGGCCCCAGCCCGCGCGGAAGTCGCGCGCCAGGACCTTGTTCGGGGTCACGTAGGCCTCGCAGATGTCCTCGATCCCCTTGCCCTTGAGTGCCCGCAGGAGGCCGGAGGTGATGACGACGGTCTTTCCCGCCACGAGCTGCCCCTTGATCTTCTCCGCGATCGCCGGGTCGGCCTTCGCCGCCTCCGTGAGGAGGACGAGCTTCGCGTCGGTCGGGAACTGCGGACGCAGGTCGATCGGGATACCGATCATCCCGATGTAGTTGTGGAGGAAGTCCTCCCCAAGCGACTGGTAGGGCTTGTAGCTCGCAATCCCGATCGGGTTGCCGAGCTTGCCGAGGACCGCGTCGGCCTGCCGGAGCGCCGCGCCCGCGGCGGTCGCCCAGGTCGCGGACTTGGGCGCCTCCGGGCCGGTCGGCTTGTAGCCGGCGGCGATCGCGTTCCAGTCAAAGCTCGTCTTCTGCCCCTGCCAAGCCTCGCGGCTACCCGCCTGGGCCTCGAGCGTCAGCAGCTGCCAGTTGAAGAGCGTCATCTCGCGCGCCTTTGCGAACACCGTGTCCCAGAGCTGCTCGGCGTAGCGGTCCACGTAGAGGGAGCCGTAGGTGTCGACCCAGCCGCCGCCGTTACCGCCCGGCTTGATGTTCTCGAAGTAGCGGATGATCTGGTAGCTCTCGTACTGCTGGAGGTACTGGTCGGTCGCGACGGGATCGCGGGTCTCGGTCCCGGTGTAGATCCCGTCGAACATTTTCGGCTCCTTGTCCAGGTCGAAGCCCATGCCCTGGAAGTGGTCGTACCAGTTCGGGAACTTGATCACGACCTTGATCTTCGGGTTCACGTCCTTCGCGGCCTTCAGGATCAGCTCCCGCGCCGCCCCGTCCATAAGGTCCAGACGGAAGTCCGTCCACGAGCGCGAGCCCTTGGCCGCGATGTCGGAGTCGGTCTTCGTGTTCACGAAGAAGAAGTCGTCGAGGATGAACTCGTCGAAGTGGCGGGCCGCCCGCTCTGAGACCTTCTTCACGAAGTCCCTGTCCTCGGGGTTCGTGTAGCAGTAGGTGGCGAAGAGGTTGGCCTCGCTGTCGGTGAAGGCGCTGCCCGCGGCGACCTGGACCCCGCGGTCCACGAAGAACTTCTTCACGTCCTCGATCAGCTTGTCGTCGGCCAGGAGTCGGTCGCGGTGTACCTCGATGTAGACCTTGTCGACCTTCACCTGGCTGTTGATCAGGTCCCACTGGGCCTGGAGGACCTTCGGGTCCGCGAAGCTGTTGATCTCGCGCACCGTGATGTACACGGAGACGTGGAAGTTCTGGTAGTTGCCGGCTCGGGCTCCCGTGAGCGCGGCAAGGCACGCGAATAGGCACATCAGTTTCTTCATGGGTAGGGGTCTCCCAAGGAAACCCCCATCGCCGCCGTTCTCAAGCTGCAATCCTGCGCATCCCTTGAACACGTGTTTGCGTAGGCACGCTCGGTTCTGCAACGGTTGCGGGAGATGCTCCTCCGGTACCTGCTTCTCTTCCTCGGCGTCCTGGCCTGCTCGACCTCCGCCATCTTCATCCGGGAGAGCGCGACCGACCCGCTCGTGCTGACGGCCCTGCGGCTTGTCCTGGCCTCGGTGGTGCTCGCCCCGGTGTACTTTGTCCAGCGGGCGCGCCACCGGGCGTCCTTCACCTCGCTCCACCTGGGCCGCACCCGCCTGCCGGCCCTGGTCCTCGCACTCCACCTAATCTCCTGGACCGTGGGCGCTCGCATGACCGCGGTCGCGCAGGCGACCCTGATCGTGAACCTGGTCCCGCTCGCTCTGCCCTTCTTCCTCTTCTGGCTCGCGAGGGAGCACATCAACCGCGCGGAGGTGCTCGGCACGGCGCTCGCCGTCGTGGGGCTCGCCACACTCTCGGTCAAGGACGTGGTCCTGGGCGGGGGCTCGCTACCGGGGGACCTGGTCTGCCTCCTCTCGATGCTCCTCTTCGCCCTCTACCTGGCCCTCGGCCGGCGAAACCGCGACTTCCCCTCGATCTGGCTCTACGTGATCCCCGTCTACGCGCAGGCGTCCCTCCTGTGCCTCCTGGTCGCCCTGCCCCGGATCGGGTCCTTCGCCTTCGGCTCGCCGCGCGAGTGGGCCCTCATGGGGTGCCTCGCCCTCATCCCCACGGTCTGCGGGCATTCGCTGCTGAACGCGGCGATGCGCCGAATACGGGGGCAGATCGTGAGCCTGTGCAACGTGAGCCAGTTCGTCTTCGCCGGGATCCTCGGGTTTCTCCTCTTCCACGAGGTGCCGAGGGGCCTCTTCTACGCGGCGAGCGCGATCGTGGTCGCCGGCGTTGTGATCGTCGTCCTGGCGATGCCGCCCGAGCCGACCGTCACCCCACCCAACGCCAGCGGAGCGTCCTGACCACGGGCTCGCCCGAGGCGGTCGAGGTGTCCAGCCGGATAACGAGCAGGTCGCCGGAGACCTCCATCGTCCGGGAGAAGCTCTGGCCGACGTTTTCCTGGGAAAGCGCAGCCGAGAGCCGGGTCGTCACCATTCCCGTCAGATCGTCCACCGTGTAGGTCCCGAAATAGGCATCGTAGCCCCCGCGCGCCCGGCTGTTGTTGGCGGCGGTCGGCCTCGCCTCGGGCTCCGCCACGACCGAGCGGTCCCGCTTCATGAACTGCGCCGCGAAGTGCCCCTTTGCGTCAAAGAAGAGGAGCGCAACGGGATCGGAGCCGAGCGACGGCTCGGTCCTCGGGGCCCCGGAGGCCGTGCGGTCCTCGCGGGAAAGGAGCTCCCAGGTCCCGACCATCGAGGTGGAAAGGGAGCGGCCGGGGCTCGGGTCCTGGGGATTCATGGGGTGCCGGCCCTTCCAGGGGCCGGACGGGATTGAGACCGAAAGGCGCCCCGTTTCAACCGCAATAGGGCCC
>CAISPT010000166.1 GCA_903887455.1 uncultured Opitutaceae bacterium
ATCTTCAAGAAGAACCCGTTCGCCTCGGTCGACCAGACCGGCGTGGGCCAGCTGATGAAGATCGCCATCGAGAAGGGCTCAAAGACCCGCCCCGGCATCAAGCTCGGGATCTGCGGTGAGCACGGCGGCGATCCCGACTCGGTCAAGTTCTGCCACAAGATCGGCCTGTCGTACGTGTCGTGCAGCCCCTACCGCGTCCCGGTCGCCCGCCTCGCGGCGGCCCAGGCGGCGGTCGCCGACACGCTGGCCAAGAAGAAGTAACCGCTTCCCGCAGGAGTGACCGCCCAAGACGAAGGTTCGGGCGGTCTCTCCGCGCGGCAGTGGAAGTCGGGCGCGGCCGCCTGGCTCGGCTGGCTTTTTGACGGACTCGAGCTCCACCTCTACACGCTGGTGGCGACGCCCTTGGTCGTGCACCTTCTCGGAGCCGCGTCGGGAGCGGACCCCGCGGTCAAGGAGAAGAGCGCCTACATCCAGGCGGCCTTCCTCGTCGGCTGGGCGCTCGGCGGGGCCTTCTTCGGACGGCTCGGGGACAGGATCGGCCGCAGCCACGCGCTTTCGCTCACGATCCTCACCTACGCGCTCTGCACGGGGCTCTGCGCCGCCTCGCAGACGTGGTGGCAACTGATGATCTTCCGCTTCCTGGCGGCCCTGGGGATCGGCGGGGAGTGGGCGGTCGGGGCGTCGCTCCTTGCGGAAACATGGCCCAAGTCGTGGAGGCCGTGGCTGGCGGCCGGGCTCCAGACCGCGGTCAACCTGGGAATCCTGGTGGCCGCGGGACTCGTGACCCTCCTCTCCTTCCTGCCCCACCCCCCGTCCGAGCGGTGGGTCTTCCTGATCGGCGTCGCCCCGGCGCTCCTTGTCTTCTGGATCCGTGCGCAGGTGCCCGAGCCGGAGGCCTGGACCCGGGCGGAGTCGGCGTCGGCCAAACGGCCCGGCATCCGCGACCTCTTCCGGGGCGAGGTCGGCCCGGTCACCCTGAATACGAGCATCGTCTGCGCGCTTAGCCTTTCCGGATGGTGGCTCTTTCAGTTCTGGCACCCCCAGCACCTGCGCCACCTCCTCGAGCTCTCGGGCGCGACACCCGCCGCAGCAACCCGCTCGGTCTCGGTTGCTTTCTTCTGGCTGAACGCGGTCGCCATCGCCGGCAATTTCGCAGCCGGCTGGCTCGCCAGGCTCGTTGGCAACCGCCGGGCGATGGCCGTCATGTTCGGCGGGATGTTCCTGGCGATGGCGGGCGGCTTCGGCGTCCCTCGGGGGTTTACCGAGCTCGCGTGGTTCTGGATGCCGCTCGTCGGGTTCTTCTCGGGGGTTTTCGGTCTCTTCACCATGTACCTGCCCCCGCTTTTCCCGACGCTCTTGAGGACGACCGGGGCAGGCTTTTGCTACAACATAGGCCGGCTGGCGGCGGCCGCCGCCTCCTTGGTCTTCGGGCTCTTCGCCCCGGTCGGTGACTACCGGAGCGCGCTTCTATCGGCTAGTCTGCTGGTCCTCGCCTCGGCTGCCTGGACCATCCGCCTTCCGGCGGACGCCTGAGGAAAGCCTCCTCGCGGCTTGTCTCCGGGCCCGTGGCCCTATCCCCTGTGGCCATGGGACAAGACGCGGCAAGCCTCCGCCTGCTGGTGGGCACGTACACGAAGGGCTCGAGCAAGGGGATCTACACCCTGAGCATCGACACTTCCACAGGCGCCCTGTCGGCTCCCGCCCTCGCGGCCGGGGCGCCCAATCCGACCTTCCTGGCGCTCTCGCCGGACCGGCGCACGGCCTACGCCGTCTGCGCCGGCGACCAGTGGGCGTCCTCGTTTAAGGTCGACGGGGGCTCCGGTGCGCTCACCCCGCTCTCGCAGCGGGAGTCGGGCACCGGACCCACCCCCTGCCACATCGCGGTCGACCCCTCAGGCCACATCGCAGTCGCCGCCAACTACCACCTGGGACTGGCCGCCGCGATCCCGCTCGGTCCGGGCGGAGCGCTTGGCGCTCCGCGAGTCGTCGCCCACAGCGGCAGGGGGCCCCATCCGACGCGCCAGACCACGAGCCACGTTCACTCGGCCAATTTCTCCCCGGACGGTCGGTTTGCGCTTGTCTGCGACCTGGGGCTCGACCGCATCTACACCTACCGGGTCGACCGCGACGGAATCCGCCTGGAGGCGGGCGACCCGCCCCACGTGGAGTCGGCCCCGGGGGCGGGCCCGCGGCACCTGGCGTTCGGCGCAGGCGGTCGCCACGCGTACGTGATCAACGAGCTCGACAACACCGTGGTGGCCTACGACTACCTGCCGTCCAACGGGGGATTGGTGCGCCTGCAGGCGGTCTCGCTCCTGCCCGCCGGATACCGGGGCGAGGCGACCGCGGCTGAGGTGAGGGTCCACCCGAACGGCCGCTTCCTCTACGGCTCCTGCCGAGGCCCCGACACGATCTCGGTCTTCGCGGTGCACGAGCCGACAGGCACCCTATCACCGGTGGAGACCCTCCCGTGCGGCGGCCGCGGCCCGCGGAGCTTCGCGGTGTCGGCGGACGGCCGCTGGCTGGTCTGCGCCCACCAGGACTCGGGCACTGTCTCCTCGTTCAGGATAGACTCAGCGACGGGGAGGCTCTCCGGCCCGGCAGGTGCCGCCGAGATCCCGATGCCCGTCTGCGTCGTGTTCCTGTCCTAGGAACCCCTACCCCATCTTCTGCACGGCCTCGATCGCGTTCAGGACGCCCGACTGGCTGAACGGCTTCTCAAGAATGACGTGTGCCCCGAAGTTCTTGGCGATCCGCAAATAGGAGTCGCGGGCGATGTGACCGCCTCCCGACATCGCGATAATTTTGATACTCGGGTACTTCTTCCTCACCTCGGTGATGAACTCGAGCCCGTCGCGCTCGGGCATCAGCAGGTCCGTGATCACGACCTCGACAGGATTGGTGGCCAGGATCTTCGGCGCCTGGAGCCCGTCCTCGGCCACCACCACCTTGTGGCCGGCCGCCTCAAGCATCATGCTAAGAAGCTCCCGGATCCCGGGTTCATCATCGACGACAAGTATGGAGCAGGCGGGCATTAGTTTGCCAAGTTCTCCGGTCAGGGTACTTTGAGCTCTCCCCATGGGCAAGCCCATGTGAAACATATATTCACCGCCCAGATCCTATAAATGGCCGATTTTCTCCCCACCCAGCCCAAGGCGCAGCGCGCATTATTGATTGGCGTGCAGACGCCGGACATGCCCGAGGGAGAGGGGGAGGAGCTCCTGGCCGAGCTCACGGAGCTCGTGGAGAACCTCGGGCTCTCGATCACGCGGGCGGTGTCCATCAGGCTCCGCTCGCCCTCGCCCGCCCTCTATGTCGGCAAGGGGAAGGCCGAGGAGTTGGCCGCAATGGCCAAGGAGGACGGGGCCGAGGTAATCGTGTTCGACTCCGCGCTCTCTCCGGCGCAGCAGCGCAACTGGGAGGAGATGGCGGGCATGGCCGTGATCGACCGCCAGGAGGTGATCCTCGAGGTCTTCGCCGACAGGGCGCACACGCGCGAGGCGGTGCTCCAGGTCGCCCTTGCGCGGATGGAGTACTCGCTGCCGCGGCTCACCCGGGCATGGACCCACCTCTCTCGGCAAAGGGGCAAAGGGGCGATGGGCGGCGAGGGCGAGACCCAGCTTGAGCAGGACCGGCGCGTCGTGCGCAACCGGATCGCGCATTTGAAGTCGGAGATCGCAGAGGTCGTCCGGCAGCGCGGGGTGCAGCGGACGCGCCGCGTGCGGGTGCCCCTGCCGACGGCGTCGATCGTGGGCTACACGAACGCCGGCAAGTC
>CAISPT010000167.1 GCA_903887455.1 uncultured Opitutaceae bacterium
CTGGCCGTCGAAGAATGCGGTTCCCCCCACGAGCGCGCGGTCGTCGTTGAATTGCCGGTCCCCGTGGAGCTCCTGGAAACCCTTGCAGATCATCGACACGTAATCGAGGGCGTAGGGCCGCTTCGGATGGCGCGCCAGGAGCACCTTCTGCCAGGGCGAGAGGTTCGAGTAGATCTCCCGCTGCAGCGCCTCGATCTTCTTCTCGATCGAGCGGGTCTCATGGAGCATGTCGACGTTGTTCTCGATCGACTGCTGGCGAAGCTCGTCGAGCTGGCGGGCCAGCTCGCGCAGGGGCTTCTCAAACTCCAGGGTGTAGGTCGGAGGTTCCATGAATTGGGTGCGGGCTTCCCGGAAATTACCCGCGGCGGCTTCCCCGTGTCAACGGGCGGCGGCGGCGATCAACGCAACCCGCCTGCATCGGGCGGGGGAGGGGGCGAGCTGAGCTCCTCCTTCCAGCTCTGCACCCGCGCCATCGCGCCGTAGTGCTCGGCCTTCGCCTTGTCTCCGCGCTCCATCCAGGTCCTGGATAGGGTCGCTATCGCCAGGGGATCGGCCGCCCGCAGGGCGAGCGCCTTCTCACCGGCCTCGAGCGCGGCGTCGAGCCGGCGCACGGCCAGGTTGATCTCCGCGGTGGCGTGCCACGCTTCGAATGAGCCGGGCGACGCCTGGGTCGCCCGGCCGAGCTTCTCAAGGGCAACCTCGGGGTCGCCCGACACGAAGTCGAAGGTTGCGTCCTCGATCAGAGCCTGAAGCTCGTCGGGACTCACTTCTTCAGGTCGGCCTCGACGGTGATCGAGACGGCGACGTCGTTGCCGAGGGCCGTGCCGAGCCAGGCCGGGCCATTGACGCCGAAGTCTGACCGGTTGACCGAAACCGAGGCGTCCCAACCGGAGAGCTGCGCGCCCTGCATACCCGGGCCGAAGCCCAGGCTCGTGACCTTCAGCACCACCGGCTTGGTGACGCCGTGGATCGTCAGGTCACCCGCCACGTCAAAGGTGCTGTCGCCGGTCTTCTTCCAGGACGTGCTCGTGAAGGTGATGCTCGTGAACTTGGCGGCGTCGAAGAAATCGGGGGACTTCAGGTGGCCGTCGCGCTTCTCATTGGCGGTGCTCACGCTGCCGACGTCGATCTGGGCGACGACTGAGCTCTTCTCAAGATTGTCGCGGTCGACCGTGATCGTGCCGCTGAACTTGGTGAACGTGCCGGGGACCTTCGTGAAGAAGTGGCGGACGGAGAAACCGACCGAGGAGTGGACCGGGTCGATGGCGTACGTCTCGACGGCCGCGGAGGCGGCGGAGGCGAGGCCCGCGAGGAGGGCCGTGAGGGCGATGGACTTGGATAGGATCTTCATAGGATCAATGGTTAATGGCGGAGAACGAACCTATGGGGAAAAATTCGGGAAAGTAAACCAACAAGTGTTGTTTTATTTGATTAACATCGAATCCCCATAGCTGAAGAAGCGATATCTTCGCGCGATGGCGTCGTTGTAAATGGATATCAGCCAATCGATACCATCAGTATGTCCCGGGCTCAGGAAGGCCGCCACCAGGCAAAGTAGGGTGGACTTAGGCTGGTGAAAATTCGTGATCAGGGCGTCCACCCCCCTGAAAATCCGAGGCGGATAGATGAAAAGGGAGGCCTCCGCCGCGTGGGCCCCGGGAAGAGGGGCCCCATGCCGCCCGAGGAAGTCCTCGATGCTGCGGACCGAGGTGGTTCCTACGGCGATCCGCCGTCCGGAGAGCGGGGGGAAGAGCGCCCGCTGGGTCGACTCCGGGATCTCGTAGACCTCGCTGTGGATGGGGTGCTCCTCGACCGTCGCCGTGGCGATGGGCCTAAAGGTGCCAAGGCCCACGTGGAGCGTGAGGTCCGCCGTGCGGACGCCCTTCGCGGCGACCGCGTCCAGGAGTTCCCGCGTGAAATGCAGCCCGGCGGTCGGGGCCGCCACGGCCACCTGGCGGGCGCGGTCGGCGTAGACCGTCTGGTAGCGCTCACGGTCCTCCTCCCGGTGTGAGTCGTCGGGGCGGGCGATGTAGGGGGGCAGCGGCACGTCGCCGGCCCGGTTAGCGGCCTCGACCACCGAGCCGCCGCCGCGGACGTCGAACCCCACCTCGACCGAGCCCTCGCCGGCCGAGGAGACGACGGTCGCCAGAAGCGCCCCGCCGGCCAGCTCGAACGAGGCCCCCGGCGGGAGCTTCCGCCCGGGCTTCACCAGGCACTGCCAGGTCTCACGGGCCGCGCCGTCCGGGCTTGTCCGGCGCAGAAGGAAGCACTCGACCCGGCCGCCCGTGGGCCGCTTTCCGTGGAGCCTGGCCGGCAGGACTGCCGCCGTGTTCCGAAAGAGCGTGTCGCCGGGCAGCAGGTAACCGGGAAGGTCCGAGAACATGCGATGCTCCACCGAGCGGGAGGCCCGGTCGACCACGAGGAGGCGCGAACCGTCGCGACGCGCCGCGGGCGTCTGCGCGATTAGGTCGGCGGGAAGGTCGTAGGCGATGCGTTCGGTGGGGATCACGCGCGGGGGTGTAGCGAACCCCGGGCCCGCCGGACCGTCAACCGCGCACGTCGGTTGGGGGTTGAGCCGCGGGGCCTGGTGGGGCATCTGATTGGGGGAGACCTCCCCTTTATCATGATCCCCAACCCCGGTCCCTTAAGCCGATGAGACGCCCCGCGACGCTCGCGATCCTGGTCGCTGTTGCCCTGGTTGCGGGCATGCTGATCGGCCGAAGGCGCCCGGTCTTTGTCGAGGTTCCCTCGCCCCTAGCCTCTCTCCCGTCTAAGCCCTCCCCAGCACCCCCGGGCCCGGCTCACACAAATCCCGCGGCGGTCCCGGCCGTCCCGCCCGCGGGCGCAAAGGGGGCGCCGAACCGCGCCGCCCTCACGCCGGCGATGGTCGATCACATCCGGGGCATGATGCTCCAGGAGGTGGCGCTCCGTTACTCAGGGTATTTCGCGAAGGCGCGCCTCTCGAACGAGAAGGCTAAGCTCCTCCTGGACCTCCTGGTTGACCAGTGGACCGCCGGGCTTGAGCCGGGGGTCCAGAAGGGCCCGTCAGGCGAGGACCCCGGCGCCTCGGACCTGCGGATGATCAAGGAACTGATTGGCGAGGACGGGTACCGCGACCTGCAGGACGCCGGCCTGGAGTACGCGAAGGGGCAGGCGGCGACCGAGACCCTCGGGGCCGTAGAGAAGGCCGCAGGTCCGGTGGCCCCGGAGTCCCGGGCCCTGGTCCGTGAGGCTCTGGTAACGATCGACCCGGCCGCCGGCACGGGGGACCTGATCACTAGCGGCACCGAGCCCACGCCGGACGTCCAGCGCCAGCTGCACGAGCGCCAGGCCGCCGTGCTCCAGGCGGCCCTCGACAGGATCGGGGAGGCCATGACGCCCGCCCAGCGCCAGGCGCTTGCCGATTACGTGAACGCGAAGGCCGAGACGAGCATCCAGTTCGCCGTGATGATCTGGAAGGCCGGGCACCCGGGGGGCCGGCCTTCCCCGGGGTCCTAGCGGGCCTTCCGGAAGGAGGCCTGCAGGAGCTCCAGGTCTGACGCGCCCTTCGTGCGCTCGCGGGCCTTCGCGATCAGGCCCTTCTCGAGCGCGTTCTTGGTCGGGCGCGGGGAGTCGTAGAAGATGCCGAAGCGGCCCGGCCAGGCCTCGTTGGCGAGCCTGAAGGCGGCCTCCAGGTCCTTCGGGTCGTGGTTCTCCACGAGCTCGAACTTGCCGCCCTTCCTCGGGTTGCCAGCGTCGAACGCACCCTCGTAGAACTCGACGCACTCGGAAAGGATCTCGACGACCGAGAACCCGTCGTGGCGCGCGGCCTTCTCCATCATCTCGATCATGTGGTTGACCTGGGTGGCGTGGCTCCGGGCGACGAAGGTGGCGCCGCTGTTGACGAGGGTCCGCATCGGGTTGATCGGCTGGTCGATGGCCCCGGTGGGGTCCGTCTTCGACTTGAAGCCGATGGGCGAGGTCGGGGACGTCTGCTTCTTCGTGAGGCCATAGACCGAGTTGTCCATGATCACGTAGGTGAGGCGCACGTTCTTGCGGGCCGTGTGGACCAGGTGGTTGCCGCCGATCGAGAAGCCGTCACCGTCGCCGCCGAACACGAACACATGCAGGTCGTCGCGACCGAGGCTGACGGCCGCAGAGAACGGCAGCGAGCGGCCGTGGATGAAGTGGCCGCCGTGGGTGTTCACGAAGTAGGGGAAGCGCGACGAGCAGCCGATGCCGGCCATCGTGACGATCGACTCCTGGGGGTACTGCAGGCGCTCGAGGACGCGGTAGAATGCGGCCAGAACCGCGAAGTCGCCGCATCCCGGGCACCATGTCGGGTGGTCGGCCGTGAGGGCCTTCTTGGTGAGGGGGGCTCCCGGCGCAGCCGGGGCGGGGCTCAAGGTGGGAGAGGACATGGGGGCTATGTGAGGGGTTTCGGGGTTACTTGGCCGCGAGTTCGGCGAGGCGGCGTTCGACGCCCTCGGTGATCTCGCTGACTTTGAAGGTGAGGCCGTCGGTCTTGGCGATGCTCTGGATGTGCGGGAGCGCCAGGCGCGCACGCAGCAGCATCGCGAGCTGGCCGTAGCCGTAGACCCCGGGGTCGTTCATCTCCACGACCTGGACGCTCCTGAAGCGGGAGAAGATCTCGCCCAGGTCCTCGGGGAGAGGGTTTAAGTGGCGCAGATGGAGCTGGCCGGCCTTTGTGCCGGCCTTCCTGAGGCGGGTCACGGCCTCGCGCACCGGGCCCCACGTGGAGCCCCATCCGACGAGGAGCACCTCGCCCTCGGGGTCGCCGTGGACCTCGGACTTCGGGAGCTCCGCCGAGAGGAGCTTCAGCTTCTCTTGGCGCTTGGCGTTCATCTTCAGGTGCATCTGCGGGTTGCCCGAGGGGTGCCCGAGCTCGTCGTGCTCGAGGCCCGAGAC
>CAISPT010000168.1 GCA_903887455.1 uncultured Opitutaceae bacterium
CAGGACGCCTACAAGTCGGTGTACGAGTCCATCACCCACGCCGGCATTGCGAACACCTGCAAGGTGAACGTGCGCAGGATCGACGCCGAGGACCTCGAGCGAAAGGGAGGGATGGCCAACCTGAAGGGGCTCGACGGAATCCTGGTGCCTGGCGGCTTCGGCGACCGGGGGACCGAGGGCAAGATCGCCGCGGCCCGCTACGCCCGCGAAAACGGTATTCCCTATTTCGGGCTTTGCCTGGGGCTGCAGATCGCGGTCATCGAGATCTCGAGGAACGTGCTCAAGCTGAAGGGCGCCAACAGCACCGAATTCGATGCCCGATGTCCGGAGCCGGTGATCAACATGATGGAGGAGCAGAAGGCGATCACCGATAAGGGCGCGACGATGCGCCTCGGCAGCTACGACTGCGCACTCACACCCGGAACGATCGCGGCGAAGGCCTACGGCAGCACGCTGATCCGCGAGCGCCACCGCCACCGCTACGAGGTCAACAACGCCTATGTCGAGCGCCTGAAGACGGCGCTCACGATCAGCGGGATCAACCCCAATAGGAACCTGGTCGAGATCGTCGAGCTGAAGAGCCACCCCTGGTTCGTCGCGGTGCAGTTCCATCCCGAGTTCCAGTCAAAGCCCAATCAGGCCCACCCGCTCTTTGCCTCGTTCATCGCGGCGACCATCCGCCTGAAGAAGGCTGCCTCCCTGAAGAAGGGCCGCAAGTGAAGCTCTTTGACCCGAAGCGCCTCCTCCTCATCGCGGGACCCTGCTCCCTCGAGGGCGAGTCGGTCTGCCGAGCGGTCGCCGAGCGCCTGAAGGCCATCGGGAGGTCGCACCCCGAGCTCAACATCGTCTTCAAGGGTTCGTTCGACAAGGCTAACCGAACCTCCGGCGCGGGACCGCGGGGCACCGGTCTTGAGCAGGGCCTTGCACTCCTTGGCCTTGTGAAGCGGGACTACGGGTTCCCGGTGCTGACTGACGTCCACGAGGCCGCCCAGTGCGCCCCGGTCGCCGCGGCGTGCGACGTGCTCCAGATCCCCGCCTTCCTCTGCCGTCAGACGGACCTCCTGCTCGCCGCGGCCGCGACCGGCCGCACCGTGAACGTGAAGAAGGGCCAGTTCCTCTCGCCCCAGGAGATGGTCCACGTGACCGGCAAGCTCAAGCAGGGTGGGGCGACCGAGATCTGGCAGACCGAGCGCGGGACGACCTTCGGCTACCAGAACCTGGTGGTGGACATGAGGTCCTTTCCGATCATGGCCCGCAACGGATTCCCGACAGTGTTTGACGCGACCCACAGCGTGCAGCTGCCCGGCGCCGCGGGCGGCAAGAGCGGGGGCCAGAGGGAGTTCGTCCCGACGCTCGCCCGAGCCGCGCTCGCCGCCGGGGCCGACGGGCTCTTCATTGAGACCCATCCCGACCCTGAGCACGCGCTTAGCGACGGGCCAAACATGATTCCCCTGGGTGAACTCGAGGCCCTTCTTGAAAGCTGCCTGGCCGTGTGGACGGCCGCGGGGTCGGGCCGCAGGGGATGATGCCAGTCTTAGGCAACAGGGCTGCGGGGTTGACCACGTGCGCGGCCGCGACCACGATTGGAGCCTTAAAACCCTGATGGAAACTTTTCTAATCGACGTCCCCATGCCTTCCATGGGCGCGACGGTGAACGAGCTAACCGTCGTCAGCTTGAAGATTCAATCTGGGGCGACCGTGTCCAAAGGGCAGAAGGTCGCCGAGTTAGAGAGCGACAAGTCGATATTTGAGTTCGAGTCCCCGTGCGACGGGACCGTGAGGGCGATACTCATTGAGGCCGGCGACGTGAGGCCCTCGGGCACCGCCTTTCTCCAGATCGAGACCGCCGACACGAGCCTCCAGCACCTCAAGAGCAAGTCCGGAGCGGCGGGCACCGTTTCGGCCCCTGTGGCCTCCAAGCCCGCGGCGGTCTGGACGCCCCGGGCCACCAAGATGGCCCAGGAGGCGGGTCTGGACCCCGCAACACTCACCGACATTGACGCGACAGGGCCCGGCGGCCGGGTCTCGGGCGACGACGTCACCGCATATCTGGAGAAACGCCGCAAATGACATCCCCGCAGACGCCCCAGGCCGAGACCGTCTGCATAGCCGGCGTCGGGTTCACCGTACCGAAGAATATACGCGCCAACAGCGAGATACTAAAGTCCTTCCCCAACCGGACGGAGGACGAGATCGTCCGCCTAACGGGGATCAGGGAGAGGCGTTACGCCGACGACGACGAGAGTGCGACCTCGCTTGCCGCCGTGGCCGTCCAGCACGCCCTTGAGCAGGCCGGAATGCCGGTCTCGGCCATCGACACCATCATCATGGCGACGATCATCCCGGACCAGCCGGTCCCGTCGATGGCGAGCGCCCTGGCCGCGCTGATAGGGATCCCCAGGGCCGCGGCCTTCGACCTGAACGCCGCTTGCTCGGGATGGCTCTACGCGCTCGAGGTCGGCCGCTCCCTAATCCTTGGCGGGAGCGCGAAGAACGTAGTCGTCGTCACGGCCGAGCTCCTCTCCAGGATAACGAACCCCCAGGACCACGAGACCGCCTTCCTCTTCGGCGACGGGGCCGGCGCGGCGGTGCTCACCAAGGCCCCTGGCGGCCACCGTCTCCACCGGATGGGGATCTCGGGCGATGCCACCCAGTTCACGGCGATCCAGAGAAAGGGCGGCGGAGCGAGGATCCCGTGGCCCGAGGGCCATGGCGACCTCCAGCAGTTCTACCTCCAGATGGACGGTGTCGCCGTGTTCAAGCACGCCGTGATCGGCTTTGCCGAGCAGATCGAGGAGACCCTGAGGCGGGAGCAGCTGCGCCCCGAGGACATCGCGTGGGTCGTCCCCCACCAAGCCAACGCGCGGATATTGAAGGCTGTCAGCAAGCGCGTCGGCATCCCCTTCGAGAAGTTTGTGATGACGATCGCGAAGTACGGGAACACGAGCGGGGCCAGCGTCTCGATGGCGCTCGGTTGGGCCGCGGAGGAGGGAATCTTCACCGAGGGCGACCGGATCATCTTCTGCAGCGTCGGAGCCGGCCTCACCTTCGCCGGCGGGCTCCTCGTCTGGTGAGGCTATTCGCTAAGCCGAGAGCTCGTAGCTGAGTACGCTCAGCGCGTAGACAGCGGCCGTCTCGCACCGTAGTACCAGCGGCCCGAGCGTGATTGGCTCAAAGCCGCTCGTCCGGGACTGGCTCATCTCGGCAGGGGTGAAGTCCCCCTCCGGGCCTATCAGCCAGAGCACGCTCAGGGGCGCCTTGTTGTGTGCCGACCTGTACTGGCTTAGGACAGACTTAAGCGACTTTGCGCCGGGCTGGAGGCTCGCGATCAGCTTCAGGTCGTAGCCCTTCGCCGACTCCATGAAGGCCGAGGCCGCGGTCACCGGAGCGATTTCCGGGAGCCAGGGGTTTCCGCACTGCTTTGCCGCCTCGAGCGCCGAGGTCTGCCACTTCCCGATCTTCCTGTCTGAACGGTCGGAGTCCAGGTGCACCTGGGTCCGCTCGCTCTCAAGAGGAACGATCACGGAGACGCCGATCTCGGTCGCCTTCTTCACGATCGACTCCATGGCGCCGCCGAGCGGAAGGGCCTGCCCGAGCGTGATCCTGAACGGGATCGCCTTCGCCTTCTGGGCGAAGCGGACCTTCAAGCGCGCCGCGCGCTTGTCGGCGTCAAGCAGCTCGCAGATCCACTCGTTTCCACGACCGTCGAAGGCGACCACCGTGGAGCCTGCCGCAGCACGATTCACAGCGACAAGGTGGTGGGACTCATCGGCTGAGAGTATTACCTCTTTCGGATCGGCGACAGGGGGCAGGTAGTGGACGCGGAAGTCGGGCATCGCGGAAAATGGAGAGGCGTGGCCCGGGCCGTGTCAACGGCGGGCCGTTTCCTCCACTGAGGACTTGCCTCCCCGCGCGTCATGCCATCGGATTGCCTGCCCGTTGCCCGGGTGGCGGAATTGGCAGACGCAGCAGACTCAAAATCTGCCGTAGAAATACGTGTGGGTTCGATCCCCACCCTGGGCACCATTCGACTTATGGTTTGAACCGAGGGGTGTGCATTTAAATGATTTTGTAATTGGGTGATGATTAATGGGGTAGGCGCCAAAGCTTCTGGAGATTTAATTCAGAGTTCGAGCTATTAGCCCAATTTCAATGCTTGATGAGTCTGATTTCCTGCTGGCCAGTTAATGCCAGTTAAAGGATTTGGGGCATCCAGAATAGTTCCAAAGAGGTATTTGCGGACTACAGTTACCCCACCGCAACGGCGAACGGAAAATACGGCTCCGATCTCGGTTTCTCGATCTGCGGGTTTTGCCTCCCACCGGAACGTGCTTTTACCGTTTCGGTCGCTTTGTTATGGGCACCTGTGCTAACTACCAGATCATAGACACGGTCTGAAGGCGATAAAGGGGTAACACTCCAATGATAATAGGAGTGTTACCATGGACGAGAAGGAAGAGGTAGAAAAGTCAGTCAAACGCGGGAGCCGAACCGGCTCCCGCTCGAAGCGCTACACATACGACGAGAAGCTGCGGGCGGTTAAGCTGCATCTTGAGGAGGGCTTCAAGGCGGAGCTGGTGTGCGCGGAGATGGGGGTGTCGGCGAGCTCGCTGGTGAAGTGGACGAGGAGCTACCGGGACCAGGGGGAGATCGGACTTCGGAAGGAGGCGACGCCCCGGCCGGGGCGTCGCCTCCCCGGCCCGGTGAAGGCGAAGATCGTGGAGCTGAAACGCGGAAACCCCTTCTTCGGGGTGAAGCGGATCGCCGACGGCCTGCGCCGGTGGTTCTTCCTGGAGGCGAGCCCGGAGACGGTGCGGAAGACCCTCCACGAGGAGGGCCTCATGGATGAGCGTCCGAAAGCGCGCCGGAACCTGGTGCGTCCCCGCCACTTCGAGCGGGCGACGCCGAACCAGATGTGGCAGACGGACATCTTCACCTTCAAGTTGGGAGGGAAGTACGCCTACGCGGTCGCGTTCCTGGACGACTACTCGCGCTACGTGGTGAACCTCGGGCTCTACCGGAGCCCGACGGCGGAAAGCGTGGTCGAGACCTACCGGGTGGCCGTCGGGGAATACTCCGTCCCAAAGGAGATGCTGACCGACCGGGGACCGCAGTACTACAACTGGCGGGGCAAGAGCCGCTTCGCCTCGGAACTGCAGAAGGACCGGGTGGCGCACCTGGTGTCGCGCCCCCAGCACCCGATGACGCTCGGGAAGGTGGAGCGCTTCTGGGCAACGATGTGGCAGGAGTTTTTGGTCAGGGCCCAGTTCGACTCCTTCGAGTCGGCGCGGGACCGGCTGAAGCTCTGGGTCAAATACTACAACCACCGCCGGCCCCACCAGGGGATCGGCGGGCTCTGCCCGGCGGACCGCTTCTTTGAGGTCCAGGGGGAGATGAAGAAGGTCATCCAGGCGGGGATCCAGGAGAACCTGCTCGAGATGGCGCTGCGAGGGCAGCCGAAGGCGCCCTTTTACATGGTCGGCAGGATGGACGGCCAGTCGGTCGTCCTGAAGGCGGAGAAGGGAAAACTGAAACTGAGCGTGGACGACAAGGAGATCACCTATGACATCGAAAAAGGAGCAAACGGCGGCGGAGAAACCCAAGCGGAGGCGGTTGGCAGCGTCCTCGCACACGGCCTCGGAGAAGGCGCAGGCGGTCCTGGCGATATGGACGGAGCGGGTGAAGACGGCGGAGGTGATGCGGACGCTCCAGGTGAACTACATCACGCTCCAGCAGTGGCAGGAGCGGGCGATGGAGGGGATGCTGCAGGCCCTGGAGCCGCGGGTGAACCTGGCGGATGGGGCGGCCCTGTCGCCGCGGATCCGGGCGCTCCTGGACCGGAGGCAGCAGCAGATCGGGAAAGAGAAGCTCGCGAAGCGTCTGGAGGAGCTGGCTGGGGTTGCCCCGGAGGGGAAAACCCCGTCAGATCCCTAGACTATGAGCACGGATCCGAAGGCGCTCCAGCGCACCGAGATGATCGTGAAGGTGCGGGCGGGGCTCATGACGGCGACGGCGGCAGCGGAGGCCCTGGGGGTGTCGAGGAAGACCTACTACAAGTGGGAGAAGCGGGGGCTCCAGGCGATGTTGGCGGCGGGAGCGGCGGAGAAGCCCGGTCGGAGGTCGAAGGAGGAGGCGGCGGAGGTGAAGGCGCTGAAGCGCAAGGTGAAGACCCTGACCGCGAAGGTCGAGCACATGGCAGAGACGGGGAACCTGCGGGTCATGCTGCGGGCCCTGGAGCGCCAGGACGCTAAAAAAAAGCAGACGGAATTAGAGGAATAGTCGCCATGATCATCGATCTGCAGAACCGGACCCACGCCAGCACGCGCGAGGTCAGTGAGAGCGTGGGGATGGGCTACCGAACGCTGCTCAGATGGCGCCGACGGGTGAGCGGAGGAGAGCCTCCGCTCACCCCTCCGGGGCCGAAGAAGACGGGGCCGTTGCCCCTGGACGAAGTCCGACGGGAAATAGAGGCCCTGAGACACGGGCCGAAGCGTAGCCGCGGCATCTGCGCGCTCCAAGTGAGGTACCAGTCGGTCCTGTCCCGCAGGAGCGTATCGGAAATGGCCGAAAATGAGCGTCGCAAGCGCAACGCCGAGCGGCGCCAAACGAGCAAGCGGGTGACCTGGAAGGAGCCGAACCTGGCCTGGGCCATCGACGCCACGGAGCGGGGCAAGGACGGGCAGGGCGAGCGGCTCTACGTCCACGCGGTGCAGGACCTCTGCACCCGGTACCGCTTCGCCCCGATGGTGTCCGTGGAAAGCAAGGGCGAGGCCATCGCGGAGCATCTGGAGGGGCTCTTCCGCAAACACGGGGCGCCGCTCTTCCTGAAGCGGGACAACGGGAGCCCGCTAAACCATGAGGCCGTCAACCGAGTGCTCGCCGAGAACGGGGTCATCCCGCTCAACAGCCCGGCCTACTACCCGAAGTACAACGGGGCCGTCGAAAAGGGCATCCGCGAGATGAAGGAGGCCCTCGGGGAAAGCCTGCCGCAGGCGGTCCGCTGGCAGCCTGAGGAGATCCGGCCCTACATCATCGCCGTGCATCACGACCTGAACTGCAGGCGCCGCCGGAGCCTCCAGGGTCATACCGCATGCGAGGCCTACCAACACCAGCCGAGGCACCGCTTCAAACGACGCGAGCGGCTGGCTACTTTTGGGTGGATACGGATCCACGCAAAGGACAGGATAGAACAACTGGAGACGATCGATCACCGCAGCCTGAACGCCGCCTGGCGCCACGCTGCGGAAACCTGGCTCCGCTGCCAGGGCCTGATCACCGTCACTATAAACAAAA
>CAISPT010000169.1 GCA_903887455.1 uncultured Opitutaceae bacterium
ATTGCGGCGTCCTTGACCGCCACCTTGGCGTCCTGGACGGCGTCGGCTACCTTGTCATTAGTGGACTTGGCGCAGCCGGTTGAGAAGACGAGGGCTGTGGGAGTGATCAGGGTGAGGGCGAGGAGCAGGGAGCTGGAGGTTTTCATGGGTACAAGAGGGCTTCGTTGACTAGGATGAGCCAGGTCCAGGACTGGCAATTGATGCTGGATGCGGAAACAGGAGTGCCGCCTCTAAATTGGTACGCGTTCCTTTTGGACGGTTCCCGGCAATTTGACGCTGATGATGGGGCGAGGACCCCATAGACCCCGGGCAGGGACGGGTCCTTTCTTTTCGCCCGTGGGCTATCTGCCTAGGGGTACAATCTGGGCTCCAGCGGTTTAGGCACACCGAGAAATAGGTCTCGCCTCGGCAATCGAAGCCCCAGACATCATGGTTGCCGCCGGGCGATTGGTCCTTAAGCCTGCCTGCCGTTTCCCTGCTTTTGCTCGGGTGGTGAAATTGGCATACACGACGGTCTTAGAAGCCGTTGCCGTAAGGCGTGCAGGTTCAAATCCTGTCCCGAGCACCAATTTCAAACGAGGAGGAATCGGTTTGAAACCCGCCGGCTCCGATATGAGCGTGTCCAATGCAGATCGACTCAGAGGACCTCCTTCAGCGCTTCCTTCGCTACGTGCAAATCGACACGCGTAGCGACTCCCACTCGGGGACCTTTCCCAGCACCCCCTGCCAATGGGACCTGCTGCGCCTGCTCGAAACGGAGCTCAGGGAAATCGGTGCGAGTGACGTGACCCTTGACCCAAATGGCTACGTCCTCGCCACGCTGCCAGCGACCTCGGCCAAGGGCGGGGTGCCGCGGATGGCCTGGTGCGGCCATGTCGACACGGCGACCAACCTGCCGAGCGCAGCCAAGCCGATCGTGCACAGGTCCTACGACGGCCGGCCAATTGTGCTTCCGGACGACACGAACCAGCGGCTGGACGTTGAGTCGACGCCCCACCTGCGAGAGGCCATTGGCCATGATATCATCACCGCGAGCGGGACGACCCTCCTTGGCGCGGATGACAAGTCGGGGGTCGCCATCGTGGTGGCCGCCGCCCGGCACCTCCTCAGGCACCCGGAGATTCCCCATGGGGTCATCAGGCTCTGCTTCAACCCGGACGAGGAGATTGGCCGGGGGATGCACAAGCTCGACCTGGAGACGCTCGCTGCAGATGTCGCCTACACACTCGACAGCGAGGAGCCCGGAGAGATCGACTTCGAGACCTTCAGCGCCGACTCGGCCGAGATCGAAATCGAGGGCGTCGCTGCGCATCCGGGGTGGGCCAAAGGCGTCATGGTGAACGCCGTCCGGCTCGCCGGTGAGTTCATCACCGCGCTTCCGCGCGAACTGGCGCCGGAGACCACCTCGGACAGGGAGGGCTTCATTCATCCGCTCGAGATCCGCGGGACGGCGGACAAGGTGAAGATCTGGATGATCCTGCGCGACTTCGAGCTCGACGGCCTTGCGGCCAAGCGCGCATGCGTGGAGGCGGTGGTCGCAAAATTGAGGGCGGACGAGCCGCGGGCCCGGTTCGTCCTCACCTTCAGGGAGCAGTACCGCAACATGCGCTACTGGCTTGAGAAGGACATGAGGCCAGTGGAGTTCGGGCGGGAGGCGCTGCGGCGGGCGGGACTTAAGCCGATCTCGCCCTCGATCAGGGGCGGCACCGATGGCTCCAACCTGACAGCCCGCGGGCTGCCGACGCCCAACTTATTCACAGGGATGCACGGCGTTCACAGCCAGCGGGAGTGGGTGAGCCTGCAGGACATGACGAAGGCCGTGGAGACGCTCCTCCACCTGGCCCAGATCTGGGAGGAGAAGGGCGCCTAGGCCCGCGCCCAGGCTCTCTCTCCAGGAACCTAGACCTTCAGCCGGTAGCCGGCCCTCGCTATCCAGCCTGTCGCCTGCACCACGGCAACGGCCATGGCGAGCGACCCGATGACCGTGGCGGCCGCGGGAAGGCCGTGGTGGAAGAACACCACCGAGACCGTGTGCTCGCCGGCGAGTCCGACAATCATGTACAGGAACGGGTGCAGGAGGTAGGCCAGGAGCGGGTTCGCTCCGGCGGGCCGGACTATCCCCGCCCAGCGGTCGTGCCCGCGCATGTCCATCAGGTAGTACAATGCGGCCCACGAGGCCGCGGTGATGGCCGAGCAGTACATGCACCAGGAGGGGGTCGCCCTGATCTTGTTGATTCCGTCCGCCGCATCGAGCACGAGGCCAAGGAGGAAGAGTCCCGAGGCGAACGTGAGGGCCCAGCGCACCCGCGGGGCGCCCCTCGGAACGTCGGAGCCGGAGACGAGGATCGAGCCGAGGCAACATCCGGCGACGGAGATGGACGCCTCCGATCCTAGGTCGCCGCCGATGCCGACGTGGCCGTTCACCCAACCGAGGACAGATCCAAGGCCGTCAAGGGCCGGGCGCGCCCAATCGAGCCAGTCCCGTGACGTGAGGCGGCCGGGCAGGTCCGATTTGGCGGCAATAAAGAGCAGGAGTACCCAGCCGGTTGCCCCCACGAGCCACTCCCTGCGCCTGCCGAGGGTGAGGTAGACCACGGAGGCGACCAGGTAGGCCCACCCGATGAGGCCTAGGATGCCCCACCAGGAGTGGCGGAGCCAGACCGTGTCCCCGGGAGTGAGGAGCGGCCCGAGGACGAGCGCCTTGCCCTCCGCCGTCCGGTAGGCGAGGGCGAGCGCAACGAGCGTGGCCGCGCCGATCCATCGTCCCGCTCCCAAGATGGACTTGGCCCGGCCTGGGCTCTGCGGCACGACCGCGAAGGCCAGGAACATGCCTGCGTAGGCCAGCACGCCCCACATCCCCCGGGCCCACGGCTCGTGCTCCTCCATGTTCACCATCAGAACGCCCATGATAAGGAGCGCGGCCGTTCGCGCCAGCGCCTTGCCGAGGACGCCGAGCCGGCTCTCCCCGCGGTCGAGGAGGCGGCTAAACGAGAGGGGCACCGACACCCCGGCGAGGAAGAGGAATGCCGGAAACACGAGGTCTGGAAGCCTCATCGAGTCGGCCTGTATGCCCACGTGCTTGAGCAGGAGGGGGGCCTGCGGCGTCTCGCCCATGTCGTTCACGAAGACCATGAGGGTGATCACGAGGCCCCTCAGGGCGTCAACCGATGCAATCCGGTCCTGGGTGTGTGGGGGCGTTGGGTCCATTGGGGCGGGGGGCCTTACTCGGGGCCGCCGGATCGTGGCGTTTTCAGGCCTGGGAGGCGAGCACACGGCTGCGGTTCTGCCGATAAGACGCGGATTCGGGTTCACTTGCGGCTCGAAATCCGGCGTTATCCGTGTCCGCGCCAGGGGGGCTGGGCCCCGGGGCGGCGCGACCCTCCCCCAAAATGAACATCAAATCGATGATCCGAACGATAGTGGACTGGCCGCATCCCCCGGTCCGGTTCCGGGACGTGAGCTCGCTCCTGCGGCACCCGGAGGGCTTCGCGGCGGCGATGGACATGTTCGCCGACCACTACAGGAGCAAGCCGATCGATTTTGTCGCGGGGCTCGATGCCCGGGGCTTCATTCCCGCCTCCGTCCTGGCCTACGTCCTCAGGAAGCCGATGATCATGGTCCGCAAGAAGGGGAAGCTTCCCGGCGAGACGATCCACGCCGAGTACCAGCTCGAGTACGGGCAGAGCATCCTGGAGATCCACACCGACGCCGCGCCCAAGGGCGCCAACGTCCTGCTGATGGACGACCTGATCGCCACCGGGGGCACCCTATGCGCGGCGGTGACCCTTTTCGAGAAGATCGGCTGCCACGTGACGGACGTGGGTGCGATTGTGAATCTGACCGAGCTGAGCGGCGCCAGGCGCCTGGAGGCCATGGGCGTCAGCGTCTACGCCCTGACCGAGTTCAACGAGTCGGAGTAAGGGCCCGGCCCCTGCGGGAGAAACCGGTGGCCCCAAGGCCTGCGGCAACGAGCAGCAGGAAGACATAGGGGAGAAAGCGGGCGGGCCCCTCAGGTGCGGGGTAGAGGCTTCTCGCCATGACCAAAAGGAGGAGGGAGAGGCTCACGGCAGAGACTGCGGTCGCGTTCCGGGCCGCGGCGCCGATCCTCCTCAAGTAGAAGGGCGCGGCCAGGCAAACCATAAAATAGGAGCCGATGAATCCCAGCGCCGCGAGCTGCGAGAGGTAGTCGATTGCCGAGACGAGCGTGACCCCGGAAACGAGGAGCGCCGACGGCGTCAGGATTCCAAGGGTCGCCAGGATGGCGATCGCGCGGTGGGGCGTGGCGTTCTCCGGGTGGGCGGAGCCCACCCCGACGAAGAACGCCCCGTCCTCGGCGAGCGAGTAAAGGGTCCTCGCGCCGGCGTTCAGCGAGCCGAGCGTGCATGCGAAATAGCTGGTGGCCACCCCGAGGGAGCTAGCCGCGCCGAGCAGCGGCATGCCGTGGGCGCGTGCAAGGGTGTCGAACGGGGCGTCGACCTGGTCGAGGGCGATCCCGTGGCGGCGCCCGAGGGCCACCAGGAGGTAGGTCATGACGACGTAGAGGATCCCCACCGGGACCACGCAGCGCACGAGCGCCCGTGGGATCGTCTGCTCGGCGTGGCGCGACTCAGCCCCCAGCGTCGTGGCGCTCTCGAACCCCCCCATCATGATGAAGGCCAGGACTAGGCCCGCGCTAAGGCCGGACGGCCCCGCGCCGGCGAGCGAGATCTGGGGCCTGTCGACCCACGACTGGCCGCGCATCGCAATCGCCATGATGGCGAGGATGACCGCCAGCGACGCCACCTCGATCACGATCATGACGTTGCTTGAGAGCTTGATGTCCCGGTGGGCGATCAGCCAGGCCGCGATCACCACGCCGGCGGTGACCGTGCCCCCGAGCAGGGGGGTATTGGGAACACCAGACATCTGGGAGATCAGCAGGCATGCGTAATACGCGGCCGAAGGAGCGCAGCCGGCCACCCCGAAAAGCATCGCGACCACGTAGATCCACTTGGTGAACGCCCCGGACCAGGCGCCGAGGCCCAGGCCCGCGTAGGTGCCCAGCCCTCCTGCCGAGGCGCCTCGCGTGGCGAAGACGTTGATGTTTATTAAGATAAGAAGGAAGACGAGGACCACCCCAAGGATCAGCAGCCAGGTGCCGTTGCCGGACTTGCCAATCACTAGCGGGATGACGACCCCCAGGGTCCCGGTGGGAGCCATGGTGCCGAGCGTCTGCGCCACGTTCTCGAGCCCGGAGATGTAGTCCCTCCTTAGCCGGTGCCTCGGAGCAGGCGCGCCGCCCCCGGACTCGGGCGTGCTGGGGTCGGCAGGAAGGATCGACATGGACAGGGGCATTCTTCCCCGGCCGGCCGGGACGCTGCAAGAGTGCAGACCGGCCGGGGCGGGCCCTGCGATTGCTGATTTGACGAATGGGGGGGTGTCTCGGACCTTTGGGGGAATATGAGTTCGACCGTCGCCGGCGCCTCCGGCCTTAAGGAATCCGAGGTCAAGCGGCGTCACATCCTCCCCAAGGCGCTCGTGGTCGGGGTCGTGGCGGGACTTATCGCCTCGGGATTCCGCATGGCGCTGCATTTTTGCGAGGAGAACCGGATCGGCCTGATCGAGCGCCTACCCCGTTGGGAGGGCCTCGCGGCCGCGGTCGGCCTGGGAGCCGCCGGGAGCGCGCTGGGGCTCTGGCTCGTGAGGCGCTTTGCCCCCGAAACAGCCGGGAGCGGAATTCCCGACCTGAAATCCGTCGTCCTGGGTCAGAAGCAGCTCATCTGGCGGCGCGTGATCCCCGTGAAATTCCTGGCCGGCGTGGCCGGCATCGGCGGCGGCCTCACGCTTGGCCGGGAGGGGCCCACCGTCCAGATGGGCGGGGCGACCGGTCTCATGGTATCCGGCTGGTTCAGGGTTAAGCAGGGCGAGGGCGAGCGAAAGGCCCTGATCAGCGCCGGTGCGGCGGCAGGGCTCGCGGCGGCGTTCAACGCGCCCCTGGCGGGCCTCATCTTCGCGCTCGAGGAGCTCAACGGGAACTTCACCCCGGTCGTCTTCGTGGCCTCCTTTCTGGCCGCGGTCTCGGCGGACGTCGTCTGCCGGGTGGTCACCGGCGAGACGCCGGTTTTCGCCATGCCCGGAATGCCGGCCCCGACGCTCCACGCGCTCCCGGTGTGCGCCGTCCTGGGACTG
The DNA here is from genome assembly GCA_903887455.1 of uncultured Opitutaceae bacterium. Classification (GTDB taxonomy): domain Bacteria; phylum Verrucomicrobiota; class Verrucomicrobiia; order Opitutales; family Opitutaceae; genus Palsa-1447. The sequence goes on from CAISPT010000169.1 coordinate 6,169, forward strand.
TTCGCGGGCCTTGCCGGGGTCCTCTTCAACCGGTCGCTCCTCCTGAGCCTCGATCTCTTCGACCGTTTGAAATCCTGGCCCGCACCGCTCACGGGCGCCTTGGCCGGGGTGGTGGTCGGGCTTGCCGCCTGGGCCTATCCCGCGTTGAGCGGGTCGGGCGCCCTCCTGAGCGAGCGCGCCCTTTCGGGGGAGGTGGCGGTCAAGTGGATGATCCTTCTTTTCGCCGCGAGGTTCCTGCTGACCATGGTGAGCTACGGCTCCGGCGCGGCCGGGGGGATTTTTGCCCCGCTCCTTGTCCTGGGCTCCCTGGGCGGCCTCGCCCTCGGGGCGGGAGTCCACGCGTGGCTGCCGGAGTGGGCGGCTAACCCGGCGGTCTTTGCGGTCGTCGGTATGGGGGCGCTCTTCACGGCAACAGTGCGGGCGCCGCTCACCGGCATCGTCCTGATGACCGAGCTCACGGGAAAATACGACTTCATGCTGCCGCTCCTGGTGAGCGGGTTCGCAGCGTACGGCGTCGCGGAGGCGCTCGGGGACAAGCCGATCTACGAGGCACTAAGGGAGCGCTCCACCAGGGTCGCCTCGGCGCTCAGCGGTCGGGCCGCTTGATCGAGAAGGTGTCGCGGGTCCGGGTGTAGGACTCGCGCCCCAGCCGGCCCACGAGGTCCAGCTTTGCCGGGTCGGGAAAGCCGTCGTCAGCCAGGACGTCGTCTTTGACGTGCGCGAAGAGGATCCTTCCGAAGACCACGTTCGCTGCCAGGGGGCCCGTGCCGACGTGCACGATCCGGTCAAGCGAGCACTCGAAGGAAACCGGCGAGGCCGTGATCCGCTGGGGCCGGACCTTGACCGACGGCGACATGTCCACGCCGAACCGGGCCGCCTCGCTTTCCCCGTAGGGCAGGTTAGACGCCGTGTCGTTCATCGTGGAGGCCTGCGCGAAAGGGACCAGGTTCACCACGAACTCGGGCACCCGCTCGATGTTCTGGATCGTGTCCTTCTTCTGCCCGTCGCGCGTGTTCGCCCCAACGAACATGAGGGTGGGCGGGTTGGCCGTGATGCCCTGGAAGAAGCTGAACGGTGCCAGGTTGTTGGCGCCGTCGGGCGAAATAGTCGAGATCCAGGCGATCGGCCTCGGAAGAATCGAGGACGCGATCCACTGGTAGGCGGTTCGCGCAGGAAGTCCGGTGAAATCGAGGAGCATGGCCCTGCTTTAGCCGCGCTCGCGCCGCCGCACGAGTGAAAACCCCTCGTGCCCACCGGTCCTAGACTGTGCAGATGGAGACGGCCTTCGCCAAGGAGGTCATCGGGTCCCGCGCGGGGATGAACTCCTGGCCGAGGTAGCCCCGGTGCCCCGTGTCCTTGATCGCCTTCGAGATCATCGCGTAGTTGAGCTCCTGGGAGTCGTCGATCTCGTGGCGGCCGGGGACGCCACCGGTGTGGTAGTGGGCGATGTACGAGTGGTTCTCCCGGATCGTCCGCACGACGTCCCCCTCCATGATCTGCATGTGATAGATGTCGTAGAGAAGCTTGAAGCGCTCGGATCCGACCTGCTTCACGAGCTCCACGCCCCACGCCGTGTGGTCGCACATGTAGTCGTGGTGGTCGACCTTGCTGTTGAGCAGCTCCATGCAGACCGTCACCTTCCGCTTCTCGGCGGCGCCGACGATCTGCTTGAGCGCGATCGCGCAGTTCTTCAGGCCCAGTTCGTCGTCCATGCCCGCCCGGTTGCCGGAGAAGCAGATGACATTGGGAAGGCCGGCGTCGGCGCAGAGCCCGATGCGCTCGATCATGCCGGGAACCTGGACGGCATGGTGCTCGATCCGGTTGAGGCCCTCGGGGATCTTCGTTGCGCCCATGGCCATTGCGCAGGTGAGACCGTGCTTTTGCACGACCGGCCATTCCGAGGGCTCCAGGAGCTCCACGGACTCAAGGCCCAGCCGCTTGGCCTCCCGCGCAAGGTCCTCGAGGGGCATCTTCGAGTAGCACCAGCGACAGACGGAGTGCTTGAACGAGCCCGGGGCCTGGGAGACGGGCTCGGGGGCCTTCGCCTCCTCCGCCCGCGCGCGGGGAAGGGCGGCCAGCGCCGCCGTGCCTGCAATCACCTTGAGAGCTTCGCGTCGAGAGATGTCCATGGGGGGAGGGGGTTAGGGCGACCGGCGGAAAGGAATTAATGGACGGGTTTTCCCGCGCGGTCGAGACCTCGTTCCGTCCCAGGCATCAGGACGGCACGGTCGTCAGGTGCCAGAGCCGGCAGTAGGGGCAGAGGTAGGCCTTCCGGTGCCGCTCGACGCCGGCCACCATCGCCGCGTCGAGGGCGTCGCCCTGCGAGCGGTACCGGCGCTTGCGGAAGCACCTGAGCTCTCGTTCCTCTTTGCGTGGGACCTTCACGGGTATTCTGCGGCGCAGGCCGCCCTTGCCCGAAACCTGCCATGCCCGGGACGGTTTGGAAAGCCTAGGCCTCCCGGTTCATCCGCTCGGCGTGCCGGAGGCCGAGCAGCACGAGCTCGGGCACGATCTCGTCGAAGAGCCTCTCCTCCTCGAGCATCCGGGCGAAGCCCCCGGTCCCCACGACATGGGGCCTCCTTCCCCCGAAGGCCTCCCGGGCGAGTCCCTCGACAATGTGGCGGATCGCGCCCGCGTGCCCGTGGTAGAGGCCGGACTGGATGCTCTCCGCGGTGGTGCGGCCGAGGACCGACTCGGGGCGAGCGATCTCGACCCGGGGAAGCTTTGCCGTGCGGCTGGCGAGCGTCTCAGCCGAGACCCCGATCCCCGGCAGGATGACCCCTCCGAGGTAGTCACTCCCGGAAGTCACCACGTCGAAGGTCGTTGCCGTCCCGCAGTCGACGACGATCAGGTCGGTGGACGGGCTCCGCTGCGTCGCCGCGATCGCCCCGGCGATCCGGTCGGCCCCGACCTCAAGCGGGTTCCTATACCTCACCTTCAGGCCCGTCTTCACTCCGGCCTGGAGCACGAAGGGCTCCCGGCCGAAGTACTGCTTGCTCGCGCCCCGCACGGGATGGAGCGCCGCCGGCACGACCGAGCAGACCGCGATGCGGTCCACCGACCTAGGATCGACGCCGTTCTCACGAAGGACCGAGAGGAAGAAGATCCCGAGCTCGTCGGTGGAGCCCAAGGGCTGCGTGGACTTGCGGAACTGGCAGCGGAGGGAGTCTCCGTCAAAGACGCCGCCGTGGATCTGGGTGTTTCCGATATCGAGGCAAAGGAGCATGGCGTTATCAGGGGGATGCGTCCGCGGGAGCGTCGGATGGGGAGAGCTGGCGGGCGAGCTCGGCGGCGAGCTCGGACCGGGTGGCGCAGCCGATGGCGGGCGAGCCGTCACGGAAGTGGAGGGTCGAGGGAAAGGACTCCGGGCCCGCCCGCTCGTCGAGGTCATTGTGAACGACCATGTCGGCCCCGGAGCGCTCAAGGAGGGCGCGAACCGAGGTGGCGCCGCCGGCGCGCTCCCCGCCACTCGTGAGCTTGAAGGCGACGACCTTTAGCGCGGGGTTTGCGCTCCTGGCCCGCAGCCCGTCGATGAGCTTCGGGAGCGGCTTAAGGCGGAGGATCGGGGCGCAGTCGGAGGCGAGCTTGCCCGAGCCGGGAGTCGGGGTCCCTGCCGGGACCTCGATCGCCTCGACAGCGAAGTCGCTCACCGCGGCGCAGTGGACGACGGCGTCGAACCTGGACCCCCCAAGCAGGCGGCCAAGCGCGCGGTCCAGGTCCCCGTGGCTCACGAACGTCTCCTCCTGGACCGCTCCCGAGGGGCGTGCCGACCTCTCGGCGCGCAGGAGCACGGTCTGGTGGCCCTCAAGGGCGAGGCGATCCGCGATCAGGGCGCCCGTGCTTCCCGTGCTCGTGTTCGAGAGGACCCGCACCGCGTCGACGGGCTCCGAGGTCCCGCCGCTTGTCACGAGGATCCTGAGCCGCCCGGCCGCAGGGGACAGCGCTGCCTCGATCGCGGCTACAATGTCGGCGGGTTCCGCCAGGCGCCCGTCACCGATCTCGCCGCAGGCCGTGCGGCCCTGTCCGACCGGGATGAAGCGGACACCCCAGCCGGAAAGCCGCGCCACCGACTCCTGGGTTGCCGGGTGGTCCCACATCGCGGGGTTCATCGCCGGGGCCACGAGGAAGGGCTTCCGGCGGTCGTGGGCGAGGAAGAGGGCCCCCACGAGGTCGTCGGCGAGCCCGGACGAGAGGCGGTTGATCGTGTGGGCGGTCGCCGGGCAGATGACGACCAGGTCGGCCCAGCGGCCCAGGTGGATGTGCTCCAGGGCGCCCCCGGCCTCGAAGAGTTCGGTCAGCACCCGCTCCCCGGTTAACCCCTCCAGGGTGGCGGCCCCCACGAAGCGCAGCGCAGCGCTCGTCGCCACCGGCCGTACCCGGTGGCCGAGCTTCACCAGGCGCGAGACGGCGTCGCACGCCTTGTAGGCGGCGACCGAGCCGGTGAGGACGAAGGCGATGTTAAAGCGGGACATTGTCGATCAGGCGGACGCCCTCGATGCGGATAGCCCCGAGCCGGATGCCGTCCCTGTCCTCGACGTAGTCAACGTCCAGGCCCGCGGCGCGGAGGGCGCCGGCTGCGCCCGCCGCATCCGCTGATTCCCTGAGGATCCTCGGGAACAGGGCCGCGGCGGCCCGGGCCCCCGGCGAGAGCCGACGGTTCCTCGAGCTTAGGGCAAGGCCGTCCGGGTCGCGGATTGTGGGGCAGGGGACGATGTCCACGCCCAGGTGGAGTGCACGCACCATGCCGCTCACCAGGTCGAGCTGCTGGCGGTCCTTCTCTCCGAAGTAGGCCCGGTCGGGGCGGACGAGATTAAGGAGCTTCAGGACGACCGTGAGGACGCCGTCAAAGTGGCCGGGCCGATGGGCTCCCTCGAGGATGGCGCTCAAGGTGTTTTCGCTCACCCTGTACCGGTAGCGGTCCGGGTACATGTCCGCGGGATCCGGGACCAGGACGTGATCGGCGAGTCCGCCGGCAAGCGCCAGGTCTGCGTCCAGCGTCCTCGGGTAGCGCTCGAGATCCGCCGCGTCGTCGAACTGGGTGGGGTTCACGAAGATCGAGAGCACCACGCAGTCGTTCTCCTTGCGCGCCCTCTCGAGGAGCGACCGGTGTCCGGCGTGGAGGGCGCCCATGGTGGGCACGAAGCCAATGGAAAGGTCGAGGTGGCCCATGGCCGACCGCTCGGCCGCCCAGTCCCGGAGACTTGTGGTCACCCGCGTCACGGCTAGAAGCCCTCGGTTTCCAGGGGGAAGGATCCCTCGCGCACGGCGGTCGCAAAGGATTGGGCGCCGTCCCGGAACAGGGCCGTGCCGTCCGCGAAACGCCGGGAGAACCGGGGTCGAAAACCCGGGTTCAACCCGAGGAGGTCCTGCAGGACAAGGACCTGCCCGTCGCACCCCGGGCCGGCCCCGATGCCGATCGTCGGGACGGAGAGTGACAGCGAGACCTCCCGGGCGAGCGCCTGCGGGATGCACTCAAGGACGACCGCGAAGGCACCCGCGTCCTCGAGGGCCGCGGCGTCCTCCTTGAGCATGGCGGCCTCCTCTGGGGCCCTGGCCTGCACCTTGAATCCCCCGAGCTCCCGGACCCACTGGGGGGTGAGCCCCAGGTGCCCCATGACCGGGATTCCGGACTCGACCAGATGCCGGATCACATGGAGGTGGCCGCGCGCGCCCTCGATCTTCACGGCGTGGGCGCCGGCCCTCAGGAGGGCGGCGGCGCAGTCGAGCGCGTGGGACTCGCCCCTGCGGGCCGAGAGGAAGGGCATGTCCGCGACGACAAAAAGGTCGCCCGAGCCCCGGGACACGGCGCGCGTGTGCAGCGCCATGATCTCCGGCGTCGCCCCGAGGGTGTCCTTCTCCCCGTGCACGACCATCATCGCGCTGTCGCCCACCAGGAGGCAGTCCACGGGGGTGTCCGCGAGGAGCCGGGCCGACCAGGCGTCGTAGGCGGTCACCATCACGATCTTCGCGCCCGCGGCCTTCGCGGCGCGGAAGCCGTCGGCCGAGCGGATCCTGGCGCCCGGCGATGATAGGGTGGGGGTCAGCGGATCCATCTTGCCTCCGGGGTTTCCCATCGGTGGAAAACCTGCGGACCGGCAAGGGTGGACGGGGGTGCTTTTCGCATGGCGATCAAGCCTGGTTGTCCGAAGGGCATGGGTGTCGTGTCTGTTGTCCGGTCGCGATCGTGTTCGCGCTAGACGCAAGAACGGATCGCCGCTTCGCGGCGTTTTGCAACCCAAAAGGCCCGATTGTCCGAAGCACCCCCGTCAGCCGCCGGGGGTAAGCTTCTCGTACTTTGGCCAGTTGCGCAGGAGTTCGTGCACCACGGCCGAGCCCGCGCGGTACGCCGCCTCAAGGGCCGCGTCGGTGCCCATCGATTCGTCCCCGATCGTGGAGGCGACGCCCTGGCCCGGGGGAGGCATGCAGAAGTTGCTCGCCGAGCGGAGCATCATGACCCGGTTGATGTCGACCAGCCCCTTGGCCGCCATACGGGCGAGGGTCCCAGTGTAGTCCTGCTGCTCCATCGAGGTGGTGGCGAAGGTCCCCTTTCCGCGGGTCCAGAGCCGCACCCAGTCGCGGGCCCACTGGGTGCGCTTGGGCCCGTGCCAGTAGCGCACGGTGCCGAGCGTGTCGCCCATCATCACCCGGGGGGGCAGCTGCGCCAAGGGGAACCCCGTGTACTTCTCGCGCCACGACCTTAGCCCCGCCGAGTCGGGTAGCGCCACGTCCTTCGAGACCTCGTAAGCCCACCGGGCGAGCTTTCCGTTCAGCGGATAGACCATGGTGTACTCGAGCTTCGCCCCATTCCAGCCGCCGGCGTGGCTGTGGTCCTCGGGCAGAAGGTTGGGCCCATCGGTCCCGATCGCGAACAGCCCATAGGGCCACCCCTTGGGCACCTCCGACTCGTCGACCTCGCGGATAGCGTCGGCGTCGACGACGTTCTCGGACCAAACGGCGCTTCCGATGGGGCCTGCCGCCGGGTCGATGCCCGCGATCCCGTTGATCAGCCAGTAGGTGTGGGTGAGGTCAAACCGGGGATCCAGGCAGAGCGCCATGATCAGCTCGCTCGCCGGCACCGGCGTGAGCTGGGCGTCGCGGGTGTTGCCGGCGACGTCGCCGTAGAGGCCCTCTGTGTTGCGCCGGAGCGGGTGGGGGGCGCCGAGCACGTCGACCGTCTCGGTCAACTTCTCCCTCTCGGCCCAGAACTGGAACTCCCCGGGCGCGTCCCCCGTGTCGTCGCCGACCTCGAAGCCGCTCAGCACGATGACCTTTATTGGGATCCGCTCGGCCCCGCGGACCCTGGGGGCAGCCGCGAGGGCCGCGACCGCAGAGAGAAGGAGAACGGGAATCCGGGGGAGGCGTGCCATGGCGCCCACCCAGCACCTGCGATGCCATTGGTGCGGGGAGCATTTCACTCGCGTCCGCTGTCGGCCGCGGGCTAGCTCATTGCCCGCCACTCCCCCGCCCGTGAAACGATTCAGCAGCCAAGCGCGCACCCTCCTGTGGATCGACCGCTGGGTCGGCGTGCCCGTCTGCTGGCTCCTCACCGTGGCGAGAAGGGCGGGCGACCTCCTCGGCCAAAGGCCAGAGGGGCCGCTGCGCCGCATCCTCTTCCTCAAGCTCGCCGAGCAGGGCTCGACGGTCCTGGCCCATGAGGCGGTCCGCCGGGCGGTCGAGCGGGTGGGGGGAGGCAACGTGTACTTCCTCTGCTTTGAGGAGAACCGCTTCGTGGTGGACCTGATAGGCCTGGTGCCCCCCGAGAACGTCCTCACGGTCGACACGCGGACACCGTGGTCCATGGCATGGACCGCGGCCGCATCCCTCCTCCGGATCCGCCGGCTCGGCATCGACGCCTGCGTCGACATGGAGTTCTTCGCGCGCTTCTCGGCTGCGATCACGTTCCTGACGGGGGCGCGGCGCAGGGCGGGGTTCCATGTCTACTTCGGGGAGGGTCCCAACAGGGGCGACCTCATGACCCACCGGGTCCTCTACAACCCCCATCTCCACACGAGCCGGACCTTCACGGGCCTCATCATGGCCCTCGACGCGGATCCAGGCGCCTTCCCGACCTTCCCGGTGTCCCCTCCGGAAAGCCCGCCGCCGCCCTCGTTTGTCCCGGGCGCCGGTGAGACGGAGGCTGTGCGCGCGCTTCTCCTCCGACTCGGTGTGGCCCCCGGCGGGAGGATCGTGGTCCTAAACGCCAACGCCGGCGACATGCTCCCGCTTCGCAGGTGGGCGCCGGGCAACTACCGCGAGCTCGCGGCAAGGCTGATCGCGGGGGCCCCCGACGTCTGGGTCGTGTTCACGGGGTCCGCCGGGGAGGCCCAGGCCATCGGCGAGCTGGCTCGCACCGTCGGCTCGCCGCGCAGCGTATGCCTGGCCGGGCGGACCACGCTCCGGGAGTTGGTCGTCCTTTTTGGCCTCGCCGAGGTCCTGGTCACCAACGACAGCGGCCCCGCCCACTTCGCCGCACTCACGGGTGTGGACGTCGTGGCCCTCTTCGGCCCGGAGACCCCGCTCCTGTATTCGGCACCGGGGCCGCGCAGCCATCCGGTCTGGGCCGGCATCGCCTGCAGCCCCTGCGTGAATGCCTTCAACAACCGGCAGACCGCCTGCCGCGACAATGTCTGCATGAAGGCGATAACCGTGGACCAGGTCCACGCGCTCGCCTCCCGGATCCTCCGGGATCGGGCCCGGGCCGCCTGAGCGGCCCGGGCGCCACGGCTCAGATCGCCCCGCGGACGCGGAAGCAGACGGCGTGGTCCTGGGGCAGCCCCTCGGGAATGTCGATCGAGAGCCCCGAGCGGTCCTGGGTCCAGGTAAGCTTTGCGTCGTGGCCCACGAGCTCGACGCCGGAGACCCGTCCCACGCGGAGGGACGTGTCAAGCGCGAGCGAGCGGATGAGGGTGCGGAAGTCCGGCCTTCCCATGACGAAGGCGTAGAGGACTTCCCCTTTTGTCGTGAACCGGACGTCGTTGGCGTCAAGCGCCCGTCTCGAGCTTTCGTTGAACGACTTCGACTTCTGGTCGGCCGACTGGTCGGGGGCGCCCTCGCCGAAACGCTTCCAGGGCCTGGTGCCGTGGATCCCCTCGCTGTTGATCCCCATCCAGCGGGTGATCTCGTCGACCACGGCCAGCTCCTGGAGGTCGGGCATCCCGCTTGCCGGCAGCGGCACGTTGAGCATGAGGTTCCCGTTCTTGCTGACGATGTCGACCAGCAGGTCCACCACGACCTTCGGGGTCTTGTACTTCGTGCCCCGCTTGTAGTGCCACTCCCCGATGCAGGTGTCGGTCTGCCACGGGCGCGGAAGGATGTCGTCGAGGACGCCGCGCTCGCGATCGAGGACGCAGCCCCCGAGCTCGCTGTCACGGTCGCGCTTGGAGCAGTACACGGCGTCCACCTTGCCCCCGTTGCGCCTGGCGCTCACGTTGTAGAGGTGGGAGACGACGGAGTAGCCGTAGTCCTGGAACGGCATCGAGCCGTCGGAGTAGAGCAGGTCGGGCTCGTGCTGGTCGATGAGATCGGTGATGCGGTCGTGCCAGTGGCGCTTCCACCAGAGGGGGATCCCGTCCTCGTTCCACGGCATGTCCCCGTTCCAGACCTCGTCCGAGTCGACGTAGTACTCCTTGTTCGCGGGTTCCGCCCCGTCGTAGGGAACGCCGGCCAGGGGCCCGGTCAGGTCCGTGCCGTGGGCGACGGAGAACCACTTGTAGGTGATCCAGAGGTGCTCGCTGATCGCGAACTTCAGCCCCTCGTCGCGGACGGCCTTCCGCCAGGCGCCCACGATGTCGATCCCCGGGCCCATGTTCACCGCGTTCCAGCGGTTGTGCTTGGAGTTCCAGAGGTCGAAGTTGTCGTGGTGGCACCCCATTGTCATGAAGTACTTGGCGCCGGCCTTCTTGTAGCGGCGGATCAGCGCC
>CAISPT010000170.1 GCA_903887455.1 uncultured Opitutaceae bacterium
TCCGTCAGCCCCGTGGCCTGGAGGTTCGTCTCGAAGAGGCGACCCATCAGGTATTCCATCGAGAAGTAGTACAAGCGCCTCGCGTTCTTCGCGTTATGAACCTCCTGAGTCGCGATGAGCCGCTCGTGGATCGTGTCCCTCACGGCGAGCGAACAGGCCACCCACCAGTCGCGGTCCGTCGCCATAGGCGCGTAGCGGGCGAGCGTCGACGTCAAGTGCCGCTGGATCAGCGACTTCATGACTATCTCCGTTGAATCGTGTTTCTTCTGACCCTTGGTTGAGCTCGGCATGGGAAGTGTTAGCTGACCAATGCAAGACTCGCGCCGACGGCAAGGAGGGTCACGCAAAAACGCGGTGACGGGGCCTATTTTTGAAAGCGCCTGGCAAGCTCGCCGTGGTTGAGTTCGACGAATGTCGGGTGGCCGCGCGGGCCCACGACCGGCGCCGAGGTCGAAAACAGCTCGCGGATCAGCTCCATGGCCGCGGCCTCCCCGAGGATCCTCGGAAGCCGGACAGCCTTCGCCGCGGCAATCCTCGCATACTCGTCGCGACCGGCCTCGACATCAGAGGTCGGGATCCTTCCCTCGCGCAGGGCCCCAACGAGGTCGCGGATGAAGGCCTCCGCATCCCCGGGCTCGAGCCACTGGGGCAGCGCGTCCACGCGGAAGAACTGCCTTCCAAACAGGGCGACGCCGAAGCCGTGCGTGGCAAAGAACCCGAGATTATCGGTGAGCACGGCTGCGGAAATCGGGTCGAGCTCGAGCGTGACGGGCAGCAGGAGGTGCTGCACCGGGACGCCCCCCGCGGCCGCCTGCGCCTTCAGTCGCTCGTACCAGATGCGCTCGTGGGCAACCCTGCGGTCAAGAAGCACGACCCCCTGGCCGGTCTCGAAGACGGCGTATGCCTCGTGGGCGGTGCCCACATACCTCCACTCGGGCGCCGCCGAACGCGGGACGGAATGGGGCTGAGGCTCGACTGCGCTCCCGGGAACGTGAGCGGGCTCCTCGACCGAGCCCGGGTAGAACGGCGCCGGCAGCTCGGCGGGGAGGCCCAGCGAGAATGGGCCGCCCGCGGAAACGGGCGCGTCTTCCCCGTTCCATTCCCTTAGCCTCGAAAGGATGGCCCGGATCACAAAGCCCCTCACGATCGACTCGCTGCGGAACCTCACCTCCCGCTTAGCCGGGTGCACGTTCACGTCGACGTCCGAGGGACGGCACTGCAGGAAGACGAACGCCACAGGATAGCGCCCGTCGGGAAGGGAGTCGCGGTAGCTCTCGACGAGGGCCCCGTTTATCGCGCGGCTGTCGACGGGGCGCGTGTTCACGAACGCCACCATGTCGTGGCGGGTGGCGCGCCCCACTCCGGGCCGTCCGATGAGCCCAGAGAGCCTGAGGCCCTCCTCCTCCACGTCGATCTCCAGGAGTCCCTCCGCCGCCTGCGGTCCGTAGATCTCCCGCACCCGGTCGGCCAGCCGCGTGCACTCCGGCGAACGGAACACCTGCCGGCCGTCCTCGACCAAGGTGAAGGAAGCCGCGGGGCAGGCCAGGGCGTAGAGCCTCACGCAGTTGACGATGTGGCCCGCCTCGGTGCGGTCGCTCTTTAGGAACTTCCGCCGCGCGGGCACGGGGTCGAAGAGATGCTCAACGTCGATGCGCGTTCCGACCGGTCGTCCGCACGAGCGCTCGTGCAGGACGCGGCCCGCGTGGATCGAGATCTCCGTACCCGAATCCTCGCCCTCCGGGCGCGTCCACAGCGTGAAGCGTGACACGCTTGCGATCGAAGGCAGGGCCTCGCCCCGAAAGCCGAAGGTCGAAAGGCGGTCCAGGTCTGAGGCGTCGGCTATCTTGCTCGTCGCGTGGCGCTGCAGCGCCGTTCGGGCGTCCTCCGCCGACATCCCCTGCCCGTTGTCCTCGACCCGGATCAACGAGCGTCCCGCATGGGCAAATTCAACGACGACGCGCGTCGCGCCGGCGTCCAGCGCGTTCTCCACGAGTTCCTTGACGACGGCCGCCGGCCTTTCGATCACCTCGCCCGCCGCGATCTGGTTGGCGACGCGGTCCGGAAGAATGCGTACCTTGGCCATTCCGAGGGGCGGCAAAGGGACGCTACCGCCTCGGGCCCAGAATCCTCTTCCAGCGGGCGAACTGCCGGGATACCTGGGCCGGCCCTGGCATGCCCGTCCCGCGCCTCAGCGAAAGCGCGCGCTTCAGGTCGAAAACCTTCGCCCAGTCGGGCCCGAAGCCTGAATGGAGTTCCCGAACGGCCTCGGTCGGCAGCTCCGGAATCGCGCAGCCGCGCCGCTCGGCGAGGGCGACGACGGCCCCGACGGCATGGTGCGCGGCCCTGAACGGGACTCCGCGCCCGACCAGGTAGTCAGCCAGGTCGGTCGCCAGGAGGGCGGGGTCGGCCGCGGCGGCCCTACACCGGGCCTCGTTGAAAACGAGCCCTCCGACCGTCGCCGCAAGGACGTCGGCGCAGATCGAAGCCTGGTCAAAGCTGTCGAAGACCGGGGGCTTATCCTCCTGGAGGTCCCGGTTGTAGGTCATCGGCAGGCCCTTGGTGAGGGCCAGGAGCGTGTGGAGATTGCCCTGGAGCCGGGCCGACTTGCCCCGGAGCAGCTCGCAGGAGTCCGGGTTCTTCTTCTGCGGCATGAGGGAACTGCCCGTACAGAAGGCGTCGGGGAGCGAGACAAACTTGAACTCGGCGCTGCTCCAGAGGATCAGGTCCTCGGCGATGCGCGAGAGGTGCACGCCGAAGAGCGCGCACGCGCCCGCGAACTCGATGAAGACGTCGCGGTCGGCTACGGCGTCCATGGAGTTCTGGGTGACCCGGGGCCTGCCCTTCGTGTCGACGAACCCCAGGGCCTTGGCCGCGAACTCGCGGTCGATCGGCAGGGTCGTCCCGGCGATCGCCCCCGAGCCTAGCGGGCACTCGTTGGCCTTGTCGGCGACCTCGAGGAAACGCGACCGGTCGCGCTCGAGCATCTCCATCCAGGAGAAAAGGTGGTGGGCGGCGAACACGGGCTGGGCCCTCTGGAGGTGGGTGTAGCCCGGAATCACTACGGAGCGGCCCGACTCGGCCGCCTTGAGAAGGGACTCCTGCGCGGCCTTCACCTTGCCCGCGAGCACCGTGCACGCGTGCTTGAAGAAGAGCCTCATGTCGGTCGCCACCTGGTCGTTGCGGCTACGCGCAGTGTGCAGCTTGGCGGCGGCGGGCACCCGCTGCGTCAGCGCGTGCTCGATGTTCATGTGCACGTCCTCGAGCCTCTCGTCCCAGACGAACGCCCCGGACTCGATCTCGCCTAGGATACGGTCCAGGCCCTTGTGGATCGCGTCCCTCTCCTTCGCGGTCAACAGGCCGACCTTCGCCAGCATGGCCGAGTGGGCCTTGCTGCCGGCGACGTCAAAGGGCGCCAGGCGCCGGTCGAAAGAGGCCGACTCGCTGAACCTTTGCATCAGCGCCGCCGGGCCCGATTCGAAGCGCCCTCCCCACGTGGCTTGTTTGTTCTTGGCCATGGATGACTGGTGACGAGATGACCCGCGCCGGACGACAGGCGCAACGCGAAAGATTGCCGCCCGCTTTTGCGCTTTGCGCGCGGGCCTGGTCCCGGCAGATTCGCGGGGTGCGGCTGCCGCCCAAACCCCTTCTCACGCTGGCCTTGGTCCTCCTGGCGCCGCTCTGCCGCGCCAACGACCTGCTCGACCGCTTTGGGGTCGTCCTGATCAAGCCCTCGAGCACGTCGATCTACATCGGGACGGTGAGCATGACGATGCCCCCCTTCGTCCGCCGGGACTCCGTGTACTCCTCAACGTACTTCGCCCGCGTCTTCCCGTACTTCTTCTACAACGAGAGCGGCAGGATCTCGATCGTGATCCCCGACCGCGACCTGAAGACCATCGAGGAGGGAGGGGCGATCGACTTCAAGGGAAGCGCCCTCAGCGATGCCGGCGAAAAGCGCAGGGTCGAGGGGCGGGCGACGCCGACGGGCCCCTCGGGGGGCCGCATACGGGTCAGGGTCTTCGTGACACGCAGGATCGCCCTCACCTACGAGACGACCTACGAGCTCCGCGGGCCAGTGGCGAAGGCCCCGGCGGTCACTCCCAGATAAGCTCGATCACCTTCTCGACCGAGGGCGCGAGGCTCAGGTGCACCGGGCAGGAGTTCGCGGCCTTCTCCAGGACGCCCGCGGGCACCTTTCCGGCCTCGGCGGGCATCCACATGCGCGCGGCGAGCCGGGCGATCCTTCGGGGACCCTCGGCCGTCATCTCCTTGGTGACCTCGTAGCGGATGCCCTTGAGCTCAACGCCGTGCCGGCGCGCAACGATCGCCATCGTGGTGGCGATACACGTTGCGTAGCCGGTCGCGATGAGGTCGGTCGGCGAGAAGGCCTCGCCACGGCCCTGGTTGTCCCTGGGGGCGTCCGTGGAGAGGGTGTTGCCCGAGGGCCCGTGCACGGCCGTGCAGTGGAGCTCTCCCTGGTATTCTCCGGTGATAGTGACCATCCGGAGAGTGTTGCGCTACCCCAGGCCCATTGCAAACCCGTCATTCCTCCGGGGCGATGAAGCCCGGACTTATGACCTTGCGCGCCTGCCTCACGAACGCGGGCAGCGGGGCGCCGTAGCCCGGAGCCGATCCGCTGGCGCCCGGGACAAACACCGGAGCGACGGCGGGCGGCGAGTCGGGGGTGAGGACGGTCGCCTGCCGCAGCTGCTCCAAGGTCTGCGAGACATAGCTTACCTGGACATAGCACGCGCCGTCCGGCCCCGGGCGCTTCCAGAGCTCAAACAGGAGGGCGCTCCCCGGAAGGGTCGGGTTCATCGGCGAGCCGTCCACGATCCAGGACATACCGAAGAGGCCCCCGAGGTTCGCGAGGTTCGTGTCGTGCCCGACCAGGACCACGACTTTGCCGCCGGGTTCACCGAGCGCGCCGGGCACCGGGTCGCCCGTGGCTGCCTGCTCGAGCGTGTCGACGATGTGGCTGGCGAGGTTCGAGGCCCCGACCTGGGCCGGGTAGAACGTGCGCTCGGCCAGGTCAAAGAAGATGTCGTGGAGCGAGAGGATATCCGTGAGCGTCTTAGGATCCAGCCGGCCCCATCCCACGTCGGACATGGGCTTGTTGTCGGCGTACTCGAGGAGAAGGGCGTCGGTGGTCTGCAGCGCCGTCAGCATCGGTCCGGTGTAATCGACCAGGTAGTTCTTGCGGCCGTGGCCGACGGCGCCGGCCGCGTTGAACGGCGAGTCCGGCCCCGGCCCGGCCGGGCCGTAGAGGACGGCCTTGAGCTCGTCGAGCTGCCTGGCATAGGCCCGCTCCACGTTCCTCGGGTCCCCGCCCATCCGGCCAAGGATCGCCGCCACGGCGAGCGCGCTGTCGGGGTTTCCGACGTGGGCCTTGTAGGGCCGGAAGAGCGGGTCCTCGGTGCCCTTCGGAACCTGGTGGACCTCGGGCTCGCCGGACTGGATCAGGCTCTTGCCGATGATTCGGGCCGTTTCCAGCGTCCTCTGGTCATTGTCGGCCCGCACCCACACCAGGCCCGCGTCCCTGGCCGGATCGCCGGACAGAGCGCCCTCTCGGATCAGGCGCGCGCGGTAGTAGTCGCCCATCAGCGCCACCAGCTCGTTGCCCCGGGGGGTCTGTAGGCCCGGCTCGACCTCCCATTTCGGCCAGGCCTGCGAGGAAAAAGCGGCCAGCTTCTCGGGGGTTGTCAGGGGCGAGCGGACCCCGTGGCGGGAGACAATGATCGCCAGCCGGAGCTGGTCGCCCGGGGACTCGGGGGCGGCAGAGGCCACGGCGCCGAGAAGCAGGACGAGGGCGAGCGCCGCAACCGCGGGAAGGGCGTGCCTAGCGCGGGATCCGTGGGCCGGTGAAGGGTTCATGCCCCCCACCAAACGCGTCCTCCAAACCACCGTCAAGGCGCTCGAACGGCCTAGGCCGGGAGCAGGCTCAGCCGGTAGGAACTTGAGCACGCCTCAGTCCCTGCGACAGAAAGCTCGAGGGAGAAGTCCCCTCCGGGTGACCCGGGAAGCACGGCCCTGACCTGCGGGCCCCTCGCGTTGGCGCAGGCCGGCACCTCGCCGAACCCCCACTCCGCCAGCTTGAGCCTCTTTCCCCCCGCCACGAGCTCCGCCCTCAGGATCCCGGCGGTAACCGGAGCCGGGCTGTCGTTGAGGATCCAGAGCTCGGCGGTGAAGGTCTCCCCCTCCCGCCACTGGAACCGGGGGATCCGCGCCGAGGCGAGCACCGGGCGGCACGCGCCTCGCACGGCGCCGAGCGCCGGCTTCGGGCGCGCGGGCCAGTTCACAAGGCTGTTGTTGGCGGCGGTGGGCCAGGGCTCGTTGAAGCACCAGTTGAGCGCCATCGAGCAGCGGGGCTGCTGGCGCCGCGCCTCCTCGAAGATCGAGCGGTAGCCCTCGCACTGGAGCCAGTTGCTCAGGCGCACCACCTCCTCAAGCGAGCGGGGCTCGCCGAAGAAGTGGCGAAGCGTGCTCGTGCAGAGCCAGGTCGTCGGGTCGGCCTCCCAGGCGCCGAGGCCGTGATGGACGGTCCAGCTCGATCCCGGCCTCGGCGGCCACAATTCCTCCCGCGGGATGATGGACTCCAGGAGATCTACCGGCGAAGTCGACGGGCACCCGAACTCGGAGTACGCCGTGAACGCCGATGACTGGTAGAGCTCAAACACGTCGCGCCCCTTGTTCCAGAACCGGTAATCGCCGTGCCCCATGCCCTCCAGCGGAGCCGTCGGCAGGAAGGGCGTGCCGCGGTCCAGCTCGTAGCAGACCTTGTTCAGGAGCCTCAAGGGGAGCGCCTGGTCGGTCATCCGCGACCACGAGTTGAAGAGCTCGTTGCCCCCGACCCAGAGCCCGAGGCAGGGGTGCTGGCGCACGCGTCTCACCAGCGAGCGCGCCTCCTGCTCGAGCAGGGCGAGGTACTCGCCGTCGTCGGGGTAGAGATTGCACGCAAGCGGGAACTCCTGCCAGACGAGCATGCCGCAGCGGTTGCACGCGTCGAAGAAGGCCTCCTTGGCGGCGGGGGCGCCGCCCCAGCAGCGGATGAGGTTCAGGTTCGCGCCCCGGGCGAGGTCGACCAGGGGCTGGTAGGTCCCCGCGCTGACCCTCCCGTGGAAGATGTCGGGGTTCACCCAGTTGGTTCCCTTGACGAAGATCCTCCTCCCGTTCAGCTCGACAGCCACTGGGGGCCGCTCGCGGGACTTGGGGAAGGTCGCCTCCAAATCCCACGCCCCGGGATGCATGACGAGCCGGACCCGACGAAACCCCACGCTCCGCACAAGGCGGTCCCCCGAGCCGAGCTCGACCTCGAGCGTGTAAAGCGCCTGCTCCCCGTGGTCGTGGGTCCACCACAGGCGCGGGCGATCGAGCGTGGCCCTTGGCTGCGCGCACTCCAGCACCGCCTCGCCCGACGGGTCGCGCAGGCACCAGCGGAGCGGGGCTGCCGGGCCCCGCGCCTCGGCGGTCACCGTGATCTCGGCCCGGCCCAGGTCCTCGGTAAGCTCGTACGCAAAATCGACGTGGGCCAGGTTCGCCTCCGCCCTCACCTCGAAGCCAGTCTCCTCACAGAGGCCGAGCGGAATCAGGCGCGGGTGCCAATCCCAACCGTAGCTGACCGCCGGCTTCGTGACGTTGCTCGCCTGCGTGCGGTCGTCGGGCATCCCGGGACGCTTCGGCGCGGGCATGATAAGGATCTCGAGCGGGGCTCCCGCCTTGGCCCCGGAAACATCGATCTCGAAGCCCGTCATCAGGCCCTTGGCTCGGTGCACGACCGACCCCGCCAGCCTCACCTCGCACTCAAAATCCACGCCCCCGCAAAAAAAGTAGAGCGCCCTTCCCTTTTCTAGCACAATCCGCGGGACTTCCGTCCGGTAGAGCCAGTGGCTGTCCTCGAGGCCCGCGTAGGCGGCGACGTTGTTGCCAAAGTTCAGGTCGGGAAATCCCCGCGCCCGCGCCCAGTCGAGCTGAACGGCCCCGGGGACCCGGGCATCGATCCAGTCGCCCGGACCCGGGACCTCGCCGGAGGCGCCGAGCCTCGCCAACCTCCAGCTGCCGGGGACGCGAAGCCTGTTCGGGAAGCGGGATTCAGAGGATCCCATTGTCAGTTGACCGGGACCACGTCCACGCAGAGGGCCGACGGATGGGCACCGTCATGGAGAACGGAGTTGGTCGCCCGGACGGAGGCCGTGGCGGGGCTCCCCGAGTCGGTCCCGGTGTTAAGGTTCCGGTCGAACCTGGGAAAGTTGCTGCTCGACACCTCGAGGCGGATCCGGTGGCCCGCCGCAAAGACCTGGGCGGTCGAGCCGAGGCCCACCTCCACGCGGTACACCCTGCCGGGCTCAAGCGGCTCCGGCCTCTCTCGGGAGTCGCGGTACCTCGCCCGGAGGATGCCCTCGGCCAGGTTTCGGGCGGCGCCGTCCGCCCCAACGTCGACAAGCTTTCCCGTGAAGTCGGTGTCGACGGCGGAGGAGCTCACATAGAGGTCGAGCGTCACCGGGCCCACGATCTTCACCGGATGATCGAGAGGCGGGGTCGTGTAGACCAGCACGTCGGCCCGTTTTTCGTTCTCCCGCTGGTCGTAGGGCCCCTGCTTCAGGTGCACATCGCCAAACGCGGGCCCCCCGAGGGTCGGCACCGGGTCTGCCGGGTCGTAGACGAAGCGGTCCGCGGGTTCGGAGGCAGGCGGCGCCGGGTCGAGACGCCCATCCCCGGAGAGGGCGTTGGCTCCGCCGGCCGAGCGAAGGTAGTAGCGGGTCCCTGCCGCGCGACCGACCGGCCACGCCGCCTCTTCGTCCCAGGAGTCCTGGCCCATCACGAAGAGCCGGACGGGCTTCTCCCGTCCCATGCCGTTGTCCACCCCCTTCAGGACAAAGTCGAACCAGCGAAGCGCCAGCGAGCCCCAGTCGACCACGGAACCCTTGCCATAGTCCACCTCACCCACCTTCGGGCCGGGGCCGGCATGACCGCCAACCATCATGACAAGGCGCTGGCCGCCGCGGGCCGTGTCGCTGCCCCCCTCCCGCGTGATGCCGGCGAAGTTCCTGATCGTCCCCTCCTGGAAGATGTCGTACCAGCCGCCCAGGTGGAGCCCGGGGACCATGATCCTCGAGAAATGCTCCTCGATCGACCACGCCTTCCAGAAGGCGTCGTAGTCGGGGTGCTTGAGCCAGTCGTAGTAGTAGTCGCCAAGGCCATCGCTGGTGCCGACGTCCAGCATCGGATAGGTCACCGGCGGAAGCTTCATGTCCCTTCGCGAAGGCTGCACGGTCCCCCCGACCCTGCGCTCAAGCACGTTCACGGAGAGCGAGGACGACCAACCCTGGTTGAGCGCTTGGGAGAACGCCCCTCCCTGGTAGACCCACTGCTCGTGGCAGTTCGAGGCGGCGACGATCGGCATGATGCAGGCCAGATGCGGCGGCGAGGCGATCGCCGCGTAGAGCTGGGTCGCCCCGACATAGGATGCCCCGTACATTCCGACCTTCCCATTGGAATAGGGCAGGCCCGCCGCCCACTCCACCGCGTCGTAGCCGTCGTCGGACTCGTGCCGGAACGGGTACCACTCGCCTTCCGAGGCGTTCCGCCCCCGGACATCCTGCACCACCATCACGTAACCGTGCGAAGCGAGTTCTGGGCCGAAGGTCTCGGCGCGCTTGTCGTAAGGGGTCCGCTCCAGGATCACCGGGTACTTGCCGTCGGCCTTCGGCCTGAAGATGTCGGAGCGAAGCGCCACCCCGTCGCGCGTCGTCATCGACACGTTGCGCTCGACCACGATCTGGGTTGAGCCAAACAGCTGGATTTCCCCAGCTCTTGCGGGTGCTAGCGACTCGAGGACTAGTATCACCACCGCAGCGAGAGAACCGGACTTTCCGGCGTACGATGAGGTCATGCGTTGGGGTAAGCTGGAGCCATAAGGTCACGGCTCCCGAGAAGGGTGCGCAAGCAGGATGTGAATAATCGAAATGAACGAGTCGGCCTCACCCGGGTTGATGCACCGGCAGGAAAATGCGCTAGGTTCGGAAAATAAAATATCCTTACCTGTTGATGGTGAATATTTTAATGCCCTGCTAGGCAAAATCGCATTTGAAGTACCGTTTACCAACGATCAATTCCGGCCTCTTGCTAAGGCGCCGGACCTGACATCCGAAGCGCTAGGGCAAATTTGGCTCCAGCTAAAGGTCACTGCTTACCGTCACGGCCTCTCCACCAGTCCCGGTGCGGCCGGACGGACATGGCAACCAGGCGGTGGCATTGATCGTGCCCGTGATTGAGAACCTCGGTCACTCGCCCGTCACCGACGCAGAACGCTGGAGGATCTTCCGGGAGAATGCGCCCACGCTCCCGGTGGTCGCGGGTGCGCCCGTCGCTAGGACGGGCGCCGCGTGGTGCTAGATTTGCGGGGGGCCCTACTGGCAGGCCTCACAGGTGCCGCCGTTGCGCATCGCCTCGATGGAGCAAGCAATCTTCTCCTCCGCGGAATACTCCTTGGCGGCGCCCCCGGTCGCCTCGGAAAGCGCTGCGGCGTCACGGGTAGCGGTCTCGGCCTTGGTCTCGCCGGCTGCCCCGCGCATCTCCTTCTTCACCTGCACCGTGGCCTTCTCGATGTTGGAGGCGCCCAGGCCCCGGAGATAGTACGTCGTCTTCAGCCCCGTGTGCCACGCGTGGCGGTACATGTGGGAGAGCGTCTTCAGGTCCGGGGTCTTGATCCAGAGGTTCACCGACTGCGACTGGTCGATCCACTTCTGGCGGCGGGCGGCCGCGTCGATCACCCACTTGTGGTCGATGTCGAAGGCCGTGAGGTATTTCTGCTTCAGGTCGGCGGGGATCCGCTGGATGTCCTTCAGCTCGCCGTCGAAGTACTTCAGGTTGTCCATCATGTCCTGGTCCCAAAGGCCGCGGGCCTTCAGGTCCTTCACTAGGAACGGGTTCAGAACAATGAACTCCCCGGAGAGGTTCGATTTAACGTAGAGGTTCTTGTAGGTCGGCTCGATGCAGGGCGACGTGTTGGTGATGTTGGAGATCGTCGCCGTGGGCGCGATCGCGAGCACGTTGCTGTTGCGCATGCCCTGGGCCGCGATCTTTGCGCGGACCGGCTCCCAGTTCATCCGGGCGGAGCGCGGCACCTGGATCGGGAGCCCGCGCTCCTTCTCGAGGAGGTCGACGGTGTCCTGCGGCAACAGGCCGCGGTCCCACTTCGAGCCCTTGTAGGAGGAGTAGGTGCCACGCTCGGCCGCGAGGTCGGAGCTGGCCTCGTAGGCGTAGAAGGCGATCGCCTCCATGGCCTCGTCGTTGAACTCGACCGCCTCGGGCGAGGCGAAGGCGACGCCCTTCATATAGAGCGTATTCGCCAGCCCCATCATCCCGAGCCCGATCGGACGATGGCGCTTATTCGAGCGCTGGGCCGCCTCGGTCGGGTAGAAGTTGATGTCGATCACGTTGTCGAGCGCGCGAACCGCCATGCGGATCGTCTCGCGGAGCTTCCTGTGGTCCAGGGCCCCGTCGGGCAGCAGGTGGGTCTCCAGGATCACCGACCCCAGGTTGCACACCGCGGTCTCGTCCTTGGACGTGTTTAAAGTGATCTCCGTGTTCTTCGTGATGAGGCCGTTTACAGTCCAGCTGTGCTCGTCAGTGAACACCTGCAGGCAGTAGGCGTCCTCGTTCGGGAGCTGCTCCAGCCCTTCGAAGGTGGCATGCATCTTCTGGGCGTAGCCCGGCTTCTCGAGGTTTGAAAGGAACCGAGCGTTCCCGCGAAGGCGGCCGATTCCCGTCAGGTTCTCCAATATCCGGCAGCCATGAATCGAGGAAACGTGGAGCCTCCAGAGTTCGTTCTGGTAGTACTCCCTGACTCCTCCCCTGCCGTCCGGCAGCTCAGCGACGCCACCCGAACGCATGCGGGTGAGCGACGACTTGATGCCGAAATTGGCGAGAAGGAGCTGGATTTCCCCGAGGAAATCGCGGCTCACCGAAGCGAGGGCGCACGTGGTGACCTCGCCGCTCGACTCGACGGTGGCGTCTGCGGCATAGAGCCCGCGGAGATAGGCGGCCGCGGTGTCGCGGCTCCCCTTCCAGACAAACTCCGGTACTTTGAGCTTCGACTCGGTTGTGAAGCCAAGACCCGACAGAACGCGTGCCAGCGGAGCCGAGCAGAGGCGCTTCTTGTACTCGTCGCCCCTGAATTTCGGCTCGAGCGACGACGTGGTAACGGCGGTTTCGCCGGCCGCATCAAGTATCCTAGACACCGCCAGTTCCACATCGTCGACCAACGAGAACTCGTTGGCCCAAAGGTCGATGCACACCGACACGGAGTCACCCCCATGTTTCATGAACGTGCCGTCGCCGGCAACGAGGCCCGCCACAAGAGCGAGATCAGTGGAATCCTCTGAGCCCCAGAGGCCTTCGGCCTGCTGGATCTCGATCAGGTCCCCGCGCTTTAGCTCCTGGGCCTCTACCCATCCTTTTCCAACAACCCAAACCTTGTGGTCCGGCGTTACCTTGTGGGTGTAGCCCTCCTTGGTCCAGATGCGCACGATCGGCGCGTCCGGGCGCGGAAGCAGCATCGGTCCCGCGGGGACGGCGCCCGATCGTCCGAACACGGTGTTCACGGGATCCGCCGTTAGAGGCGTGTTTCCCGAGCCGCCGACAAGGGCAAGGCTCCTCGCCTTCTCGTAGAGATATCCAATGGTCACGAGGCCCTCCGATGTGACCACCCGCTGGTCGGCGGTGATGCAGCAGAGGTTGGACGAGTGCACGACGCCGACGTGGTCCTGCGGGGAGCGCACGTTGCAGGGGTCCTTGAACGTGATCCACGGGTGCCCCGTCTCGAAGATCATCGAGAGCATCTTCTTCCAGAGGTCGAGGGCCTCGACCTTGTGGCCGTGGACCTTGCCCTCCTCGGCCTGCTTCTCGTAGGCCAGATAGAGCTCCTCGAACTTGCGGCCGTAGGCGTCGTGGAGGTCGGGAACCTCGTTCGCGCGGAAGAGCGTCCAGGTCGCCCTGGCCTCCATGCGCTTCATGAACAGGTCGGGTATCCAGTTGGCCGTGTTCATGTCGTGCGTGCGCCGGCGGTCGTCGCCGGTGTTCTTTCGCAGCTCGAGGAATTCGTAGATGTCGTTGTGCCAGCTCTCGAGGTAGGCGCAGCCGGAGCCCTTGCGCTTGCCGCCTTGGTTGACGGCCACCAGCTGGTCGTTGTGGAGCTTAAGGAACGGGATGACGCCCTGGGACTCCCCGTTGGTGCCCCCGATATAGGCGCCCGTGCCGCGGACCGCCGTCCAGGAGCCTCCGAGGCCACCCGCCCACTTGGACAGGTAGGCGTTCTCGGCGATTCCCCTCTGGAAGATGCCCTCGATCGAGTCGTCTACGTAGTAGAGGTAGCAGCTCGACA
>CAISPT010000171.1 GCA_903887455.1 uncultured Opitutaceae bacterium
AGGAGACGCCGTAGGACGAGGTTGAGCCGTTCGGCGTGAACGCCGAGAACTGGCCGCCGACCAGGATCTGGCCGCTCGAGAGCGGCACGATTGCAAACACGTTGGAGTTCGGGGTCGGGTTGAACGGGCCATCGAGGGTGCCGTCCGTGTTGAGCCGCGCCATGTAGGAGCGTCCGAAGCCGTCGACCTGGGTGAAGGAGCCGCCTATCAGGATCTTGCCGTCGCTCTGGACCGCGATCGACTGGACGAACCCGTTCAGCTTGGGGGTGAACGACTTGTCCAGGGAGCCGTCAGCGTTGATTCGCGCGAGGAAGTTCTGGGTGGTGCCCCCGACGCTCAGGAAGGAGCCGCCGATCATGATTTGCCCGTTTGGGAGGACCAAGGACGTGAAGATCGTGCCGGCGTCATCTGGCGCCAGCGAGGCGTCTGGCGTGCCGTAGATCGTGACGCGGGCGATGTAGTTCCGGGCGAGCGAGCCCGAGGAGGTCACCGGGTTCAGCATCGTGAAGTAGCCGCCGAGCACGATGTTGCCGTCGGACTGCACCGCGATCGCGTTCACGGCCTGGTTCGGGTTCACGAGAAAACCTCCGTCAAAGGAGCCGTCCGGGTTGATCCGGGCGATGTAATTAGAGGTCGACGTCGTCAGGCCGTTGGCCGGGTAAAGTTGCGTGAAGGTGCCGCCGAGAAGGAGCCTGCCGTCCTGCTGGAGAGCGACCGCCGAGACCGATCCGAGCGGGTTGATGATGTAGGTCGTGTCAAGGGAGCCGTCGGTGTTGATCCTGGCGAGGAAGTCGCACTGAAGGGCCGTGGTGGCCCCGTTGGGCGTCAGCGATGTGAAGCCGCCGCCGAAGATCGCCTGGCCGTTCGGCAGGATCAGGATCGTGTTGACGCTGGCATTGGGCTCGGGGTCGAAGCCGGTGTCGAGCGTGCCGTCGGAGTTGAGCCGCGCGGCGCAGCTGCGCTTGGTGGCCGCCGAGGCGCCGTTGGGGGTCAAGGTGGAGAAGCCGCCGCCAACAAGGATCTGGCCGTTCGCGGTCACCGCGAGCGCGAGGACCGTCTTGTCCGCGTTCGGGTTGAAAGTGGCGTCCAACGTGCCGTCGGCGTTCAGGCGCGCAATGTGGTTGCGCGTCACCGGGGCCGACGAGCCCGTGGGCTGCACAGTCGTGAAATTGCCGCCGATCAGCACCTGACCGTTGGGCTGGTAGGCGATCGCGTAGACGACGCCGTTGGCGTTCGGGTTGAAGCTCGAATCGAGTGTTCCGTCGGCGTTCAGGCGTGCGACGTAATTGCGGGAAACCATCGACGAGCCCCCCGTCGGCTGGATGTGGGTGAACTTGCCGGAAACGAGGATCTTGCCGTCGGGCTGGAGCAGCATCGCGTTCACGATGTTGTCGGCGTTGGGGGTGAACGAGCTGTCCACCGTTCCGTCGTGGTTGAGCCGAGCCAAGTAGGCGTGGCCGGACAGCGGGGTGCCGTAGGGATGCAGCGACGTAAAATACCCACCCATCAATATCTTGCCATCAGGCTGCAACTGAAGTACGTTAACCGTCCCGTTGGCGTTTGGGTCAAATCCGTCGTTGGGGACGGTCAGCGAACGTGCGCTCAGGGTGGCGCTCAAGGAAACCAGAATTGCGAGGCCTGCGGATGCGATGTCGAACAGCCGGTTTCTTGGGGACGATAGGAATGGCATGAAGGTAATGCTGCTTACAGAGAAAGCGCACAAATGCAATGCCGGGCAGCGGGGGCTCCCGGAGGAGCTTTTTAGTCTGACCGGGGGTGCAAAAGGTTCCGGAAAAGGAGCCCTCATCGGTGCGATTCCCAATTGTGTCCGCCAGCTTGCAATACGGCGGCTTCGGGCGCAGCTTCCCAGCGCGATGAAATCGACGCTTCTCACCCTGTTTGTCTTCACCCTCGCCCTTACTATGTCCACCAACGCAAAGGCAGAGCTCCAGGTGGGCGACAGCGCCCCAGCCGTCACCGGAGTCACTGAGACCGGAAAACAACTGAATCTCGGGGACGTCTATCCGAAGCAGGCCTACACCCTGGTGTATTTCTTCCCCAAGGCCGACACCCCGGGATGCACCGCCCAAGGGTGCTCGCTGCGCGACGCCTACGAGGACCTGACCAAGAAGGGGGTAGCCGTGATCGGGGTGAGCCTCGATCAGGCGGAGGCCCAGAAAGCCTTCAAGGAGAAGTACCATTTTCCCTTCACCCTAATCGCTGATCCCGACCAGGCCGTGGTTAAGGCGTTCGGAGTCAAGGTGAAGAGTGTGATCGGCTTCGGGTCCTTCGCCTCGCGCGAGGCGTTCCTTATCAAGGGCGGCAAGGTGATTTGGGCCGACTATAGCGCCAAGACCTCCAAGCAGGCCGAGGACGTGCTCAAAGTGATCGCAGCCCAGGGGAGCTGAAGGCCCTTCCGAGGCCCCGCCTCACAGGTCGGCGTCCGGTGCGTCGGGAAGCGCGCTTGCGCCCGGGTCGGCGAGCACCCGGGAAAGCCACGAGTCGATCAAGGGCTCGCGCAGGTCCGTCCCCGTCGGGAACGGACCTGCCACAAGGTCGATCACCCGGAGGCTGCCCCGGCGGTCCCGGACAAAGTTGCGGGCGTGAAGGTCGGCCACGAGGTAGGGCCGGTCCCGCACAAAGAGAAGCCTGGGGTGGTCGCGGTCGGCCCGCAGGAACCGGGACGGGATCTCAATCAGGCTCCCCGGCAGATTCCCGGACATGTCGTCCCCTTGGGGCATGGGCTCCCCGAGCACCTGCTTGGCGACAAGGATCCCCTCCGGCGTCACGGCGACCACCTCGGTCGCCATGCCCCCGAGGAGCTGGATGATCAGGAGCTTCTCGAGGAGCGCCCGGTAGTCGCCCAGTCCTGCCCTGGCCAGAAGCAACGTTTCCTCACCCCGGGAAAAGCCGAACTCGCTCCCAACCCGCTTTTCCTCACGTGGCAGGTAGAACTTGTAGACTGACCCGTCCCTCGAGGCGAAGGCCCAGGCCTCGACGCCGACGCCGATCCTCCTGAGCAGGGGGTTGGCCTCCTCAAGGGGGGTTTCCTCCCCCTCGGAGAAGCCGAAGTCCGCCAGCGTGCGGAAGGGCAGGAGAGCCCTCAGGCCACGGATGGCGTTGCCGAGGGCCGCCCACTGCGGGCCGGCAGCCTCAAGCAGGATCACCTCGTCTTCCGCGAGGAGGACGAGATCGCGGTCCGAATCTGCTCGGAGATCGCATTGGGCTGCCGCCTGGCCAAGTCGAGCGAGCGCTTCCAGTCGTCGCTCGTGATCGTCTTGAATAGCGGCTCTCCCGGCCTCGTCCGGGAGGTCGTTGCCCCGGATGAGGGTTGGTTTTCCGGTGAAGGCATCTTGCATGTGTCCGCCATGCGCGAAACGTCGGCGTCTGCGGACTCAAATGCAACGCCGGTTTGCCGACAAGTTATTCGCAGCTATCCCTGGTCGTGCGCCTTGGCGACCGGAACGTGCGGGACCAGGCTCGACACGATCAGGGAATCCACCCTTCGCCGGTCCATCTCGGCCACCTCGAAGCGCCAACCGGACCATTCGAACCGGTCGCCGACGTCGGGAATCCTCCCGAACTGCGTGACGGCGAAGCCTCCCGCGGTCCTGTACTCGGCCTCGGCCTCGTTCGGTAGCGCCTCCCTGATGCCCAGAGCTGCCTTGAACTCGGCGATCGGAATCGTGGCGTCGACGACCCAAGAGCCGTCCTCCCTGCGCTTGACCTTCGTCTTGTTGCGCTGACCGGGCTCAGGCAGGTCGCCCACGATCGCCTCGAACACGTCGATTAGGGTCACGAGCCCCTGGACCGCGCCGAACTCGTCGGAGACCACCGCCGTGTGCTTGCCGGTCTTCTTGAACTGCTCGAGGAGCTGGAGCGCCGTCATGTACTCGGGCGCGATCAGCGGAGGGACAAGGAGGTTCTTGAGCGCCGTCGGCAGCCCGATGGCCGAATTCGCCCAGAGCGCCTTGACGGAGACCATGCCCACCACCTGGTCCCGGTTCTTCTGGTAGACGGGGAAGTGCGAGTGGCCGCTCGTCACGATCTTCCTCCAGTTGGCCTCCTCGTTGTCGTCGATGTTCAGGAAGACGATCTTCGTCCGGGGCGTCATGATCGTCGTGACGAGCAGCTTGTCGAGCGATAGGACCCCCTCGACCATCTCCTTCTTGGCCCGCTTGAAGACGCCCGCGTGGAGGCCGCGCTCGACTAGCGCTCGGACGTCGTCGTCTCCCACGGTCTCAGAGACGGGCCTCAGCTTGAAGCCCAGGGCGGTGGCGATCGCCTCGCTCGCAAGTCCGAGGAGGGCAGAGCAGGGACTCACGACGCGCGAGACCCCCCTCATCGCGGTGCCGAGCATCGCGGCGGCGCGCTCGGGGTTGGCGAGCACGATGCGCTTCGGCAGGAGCTCCCCGAAGAGCAGCATGACCGAGCTGATTATCAGGGTCCCGAGGACGAGACCGAGCGTGCCGGCCCAGGGGGAGAAGGCCGGCCAGCGGTCGAACCAGGATGCGAATGCCTGAGCGGAGTTGCCGACCAGCGCGGCGCCGGCGATCACGCTGGTGAGGGTGAGCCAGAACTGCACGAGGCCAAGGAAGCGGCCCGGGTGCTCGGCGATCACAAGTGCAGCGCCCGCCCCCTCGCCGCCCGACTCGGCCATCCTCAGGAGTTTCACCTTGCGCGCGGAGACGAACGCCGTCTCTGCCGCAGTCATCAGACCGTTGGCGACGATGAGGGAACCTAGAATCACCAACTCATACGCGGCGTACGGCATGGATGTCGCCCCATGGTGGCGACTTCACCGCCCGTTGCAATCCCGCGCCGAATCGCCCAGGTCGGGCGCAAAACGTTTGGCTTTGTCGCGCCCCGCACCATCGTGGGGCGCGATGCTTGAAGTGGAGGACCTCGCTAAGTCTTATCCCGGGCCCGACGGCGCCAGGTCGGACGTCCTGCGGATCGCGCGATTCTCCCTTGGGGCGGGGCAGGAGAGGGCCCTCCGCGGGGAGAGCGGCTGCGGCAAAACCACATTCCTGAACCTGCTGGCCGGGATCCTTGCGGCCGACTCGGGCCGCATCCTGATCGAAGGGGCCGACATGGCGGGTCTGCCGGAGCCCTCTCGGGACCGCCTGAGGGCGGCGAAGCTCGGCTACATCTTCCAGACGTTCAACCTGCTCCAGGGCTACACCGTGATCGAGAACGTGGTCCTTGGGATGAGCTTCTCTCCGCTCGGAGCGGACTTTGCCCACGCGCGGGAGCTCCTTGTCCGCGTCGGACTCGGCCACCGGCTCGACCACTTTCCACGGCAGCTCTCAACCGGCCAGCAGCAGCGGGTGGCCGTCGCGCGCGCCCTCGCCAACCGGCCGAGGCTCGTCCTTGCCGACGAGCCCACGGGCAACCTCGACCGGAGGAACTCCCGGGAGTCGCTCGCTCTGATCCGGGAGGCGTGCCGGGAGAACGGCACGGCGCTTCTCCTGGTCAGCCACGACGAGGAAGTCCTCGGCCAGTTCTCCGCCGTGGAGGACTTCGCGTCGCTCAACCTGGCGCTCGCCGCCCGCGGACCATGACGCTCCTGCTGATCGTCTACCGCAGCCTGCGCCAGCACGCGTTCTCGACGCTCGTCACGGCCGGGAGCCTCGCGCTGGCCGGCGGGCTCCTGATGAGCGTCTGGATGGTGAAGGCCCAGGCGCAGAAGTCCTTCCTCAGGACCACGACGGCGTTCGACGCGGTGCTTGGCGCCAGGGGCTCCAAGCTCCAGCTGGTCCTCAACTCGATCTTCCACCTCGAGGCGTCCCCAGGCAACCTCTCCTGGCAGGACTACGAGTCGATCCGCCGCCACCCGGCCGTGAGGACGGCGATACCGATCGCCGTCGGCGACAACCTTAGGGGCTTCAGGATAGTCGGGACCGTCCCCGAGCTCTTCTCGGACGTCGAGTACGCGCCGGGGCGCCGGTATGCGTTCGCCGGGGGCGGCCGGGTGTTCGCCCCCGATTCAAAGGAGGCCGTGGTCGGCAGCTTCGCAGCGGAGCGGCTTGGGCTCAAGGTCGGCGACTCGTTCCATCCGTTTCACGGCCTCGCCTACGACCCCGCCGCGCAGCACGCGGACCTCTTCACCGTTGTGGGTGTCATGGAGCCCACGAACACGCCGCTCGATCGGGTGGTCCTTGTGCCCATCAAGGGAGTGCAGACGATGAGCGGCCACGACCCTAGGGCGGCGACTGACATCAGCGCGGTGCTCCTGAAGCTGAAGTCGCCCACGGCAGGCTTCATGCTCGACATCATGATTAACAAGCAGGGCAACCGGCTGACGCTCGCGTACCCGGTGGGGGCCATCCTCGCTGAGCTTTTCGACAAGATCGGCTGGTTCGACCGGGTGCTCGCCCTGGTCGCCTACCTGGTCGCGCTCGTCGCGGCGGCCTCCGTCCTTGCGAGTATCTACAACTCGATGAATGCCCGGAAGCGGGACATCGCGATCCTTAGGGCGCTCGGCGCCCGCCGCAGGCTGGTCTTTGGCGCCGTTGTCGCGGAGTCGGCCTGCATCGGCGCCCTCGGCGCCCTTGCCGGCTTCGGGGTCTACCTTGCGCTCTTCGCTTCCGCGGCACGGGTCATCCGTGCCCAAACCGGGGTCGTGCTCTCGCTCTCCGAGCTCCACCCGGTCCTGGTCCTCGCGCCCCTGGGCCTCGTTGCCCTCTGCGCCCTAGGTGGCGTGATCCCGGCGGTAAAGGCGTACCGCCTTCCTGTGGCGGAGAACCTTGCGCCGGTGTCGTGACGCCCGGGGCCCGACCGGCAATCCGCCCTTTGACGCCGCGTGGGGTTGTGGTACCGTGGGCGATCGTGACCCGACTTCTCCTGGCCCTCGTGCTCTTGCCGCTTGCCTCCATGGCCGGGGCCGCGCTGCCGAACATCCCCGCGCCGGAAGTGGACCAGGGTTACCTGAAGCTCGGCTTTGACCGGCTTTCGAGCTTCAAGTTCGCCGCCCCGGAATACGATCCGGCCGCGAATCCCAAGGCGGCGCCCCCGACAGGCGAGGAGCAGATACCTGCGGCCGTGAAGGACTGGAGCGGAAAGAAGGCGGTCGTCACCGGGTTCATGCTGCCGACCAAGCTCGACAACGGAAAGGCGGTCGAATTCCTGCTCATGGCCAACCAGATGGCCTGCTGCTACGGGACAGTGCCCAACATGAACGACTGGGTCATCGTGAAGATCCCGCAGGGCGTGCCGATCACCCAGGACGTCCCAATCTCATTCCGAGGCCTCTTCCGGGTGCGCCCGATGTTCGAGAGTGGCTACATGACCGGAATCTACGAGCTCGACGCCGAGGGGCCGGGCCAGGTCGCCGAGTAGCCCGGCGCCCGCGCGGGCCTAACGCGAAATATCGCTCTGCTGGAGGACCTTGAAGCCGCGCTGGCCGAGGGCCTGGGCAGCGGTCTCCGGGTCCTCGGCGCTTATCGCGAGGGCGGCGCGGTCCGCGGGCCGGTGGATGAAGCTGTAGATATAGTTGGTGTTGATCTCGGCCTCGAGGAGCGCCGCCAGCACGCCTTTCAGCTCCGACTCGTTCACGATCTCGACCGCGAGTATGCTGCACTCGCCGTAGGGCAAGTCGTTGCTCACGAGCAGTTCGCGCGCCTTGTCGGGGTCGTCGACCACCACGCGGATGATCGAGCTGTCGGTTGTGTCGAGCACGGTGATCGCCATGATGTGCACGCCGTGCTCCTTCATGAGGGAGGTGATGTCGTACAGGCGCCCGACGCGGTTCTCGGCAAAGACCGAGAACTGCTTCACGGGATCGTTGGGCAAACGGCTTGTCCGGGGAGGCATTGCTTGACGCCACAAGATGGCCCGCGGGCCGTCTGGGTCAACGGCGAGGTGTTGAGATTTTCCCCGGGCCACCCAAGGGTCCGGTCGCAATGAAGCTGCCCGCACACCACGCCGCCATCGTCGAGCGCGCCCAGAGGGGCGCCCGGCTCGTCGCCGGCGGCATCGCGCTCAACCTCATCCTAGGCGTGATCAAGGTGTGGGGCGGCGTCGCAGGCAACGCCTACGCGCTGGTCGCCGACGGCATCGAGTCCTTCTGCGACATCGCGATATCGGTCCTGATCTGGGCGGGCTTCAAGTGGGCGGCGCAGCCGCCCGATGCGAACCATCCCTACGGTCACGGCAAAGCCGAGGCGGTGTCGGGGCTCTTCACGGCCGCCGTGGTCCTCGCTGCCAGCGGCGGCGTCGCATGGCACGCCGTCAACGAGATCCGGGACCCGAGCCGCCTTCCGCACTGGTGGACGCTCCTTATCCTGGCTGGGGTCATCGCCACGAAGGTCGTCTTCTCGCGGCGGCTAAACGAAGTCGGGCGCGACACGGACAGCACGGCGCTCGGGGCCGAGGCCTGGCACCACCTTTCCGATGCCATCACCTCGGCGGCCGCTTTTGTCGGCATCGCGATCGCGGTCCTGGGCGGTCCCGCATACGCCGCGGCCGACGGCTGGGCGGCCCTGATCGCGTCGGCGGTCATCGCGTTCAACGGCGTCGTGATCTTTCAGAAGGCGCTGAACGAGGTGATGGACATCGCAGTCCCTGCCAAGATGGAGAACGACGTGCGCGAGCTCGCCCTCAGGGTCCCGGGCGTCGCGAGCCTCGACAAGTGCCGTGTCCGAAAGAGCGGGCTGAGCTACCTGGTCGACATCCAGATCCGCGTACCCGGGGAGATGAGTGTCCGCGAGAGCCACGGGATCGCCCACGCTGTAAAGGACTCGCTGCTCGCCTCGCGCCTGCGCGTGAGCGACGTGACGGTCCACGTCGAGCCGAAGTGAGGGCCGCGCCCTAACGGTCGATCCGCCGGGCGAGCTTCCAGCCCAGGTAGACGCCAACCATGCTGCCGATGCCGCTGGTCACGATCTCGGTCATGATTCCGAACCCGGAGCCGAGGAAACCCCCAACGTAGCCGCCCACCATCGTCCCTACGAAGATGCAGAGCTTGTTCACGGCCGGAACGCTGATGGCCGGCGCGGGCAAAGGCGATTTCTAAGCGTCGGGAGGGGGAGACAGGAGTGGTAAACTGCGTATAGTGTTGAAGGGAGCCCGCTGCGGCGGGTGTTATACCCCTTTGCCAACACCATCGATGACCCGATTTCCCAGCATGAAAGAGGCGCTCGGAGCTGCAGCGGGCCTGCTTGCCCTCGCCGGCCTCCTTCCCTCGCCGGTTGAAGGAGCCCCCGGCGACGACAAGGCGGTCGTGACCGCCGTGTCCTCCCAGACAAGCGAGGATTATGTCAGGGAGCGGGCGCCCGGCGGGGCACTAAAGCCCGAGACGTACACGTTCGGGGAGGGCGGGTACCTCGCCGGTGCCGCGCGGGACGACTCGATCGACAAGCTCACATTCCTGGACCTGGCGAAGACCCTCGCCCCCGCGCTCGCCGACGAGGCCTACGTTGCCGAAGCCGACCGGGACCCCAACAAGACCAAGCTCCTGATCGTCGTCTATTGGGGAAAGACCAACGGGACGGAGGGCGCCTCAGGCTCGGTCGCCTACCAGAACCTCCAGTCGAGCCAGGCCGGGCCGCCCCCGCCCACCGTGGCCCCCAAGGGTAACGACCATGTTTCGGCGGGCAGCGCGCAGGTGGCGGCCGTGATCCAGGCCGAGAGCGAGAACGCCCAGACGGGCGCGTACGCGGAAGTTTCGGCCGAAAACAACCTTCGCAACCACGCCGACGCCCGAAACGCGGCGCTCCTGGGTTACGGAAGCGAGCTTGCCGCCACGGCGGGCCTGGAGATGACCGCGATGCGGGGCCGGCGGGAGGACGTGATCGCCGAGATCGAGGAGAACCGCTATCTGGTCATCCTGATGGCCTACGACTTCCAGGAGCTCTGGAAGCACAAGAGGCACAAGCTGCTCTGGGTCACGCGCCTGAGCGTTAGGGAGCGGGGCACTGACTTCGCCAAGGTCCTGCCGGCCATGGTTCATTACGGCTCGCAGTACTTCGGCCAGGACAGCCGGGGGGTCCTGAGGAAGGAGCTGCCCAAGGGCAGCGTCGAGGTCGGGGAGATCAAGTCCCTGGGCGAAGTCCCGGAGAAGTGAGCGGCCTAGTGGCGCGGGTAGGCCTGGGATCCTCCCGAGTGGCCACCCGGGGACCGTCCGGGTGAGGTCCCGCGTACCGGGAAGGACCCGCCGGCATGGCCCCCTGGGGGGCGCCCGCCGTGCCAGCCCGGCGCGCTGGAATGGTATCCGTGCCCCCAATACCCGCCGCGCCCGCCGTAGCGGGAGTAGCCCGGGCCCCAACCTAGGCCCACATAGGCGCCCGGGTAGCCCCATATCCAGGGATAGGCCGACCAGTAGGGGTCGCCGGCCCAGTAGGCGCCGGGATCGGAGATGGAGTAGTCGATGGGGCCGTAGTCGGTCGTCATCGGGATCATCTGCACGGCTCGAACCGTGCCGTCGGTGGCGAGGTCCTCGTCCGGAAGGGGGGGCGGGGTGGAGGGCAGTGGCAAGCCGGGCTGCGCCTGCTGGGAGGGCGTCTGGGGCGGAGAGGACTGCGTTTGCCCGGGCTCGGACACGTTCCAGGCGCCGTTCACCCAGACCCACTTGCCCGCTTCGGCGGCCCAATGGCCCCCGATCCAAAGGGCGTTGCGGGCGGGCGGCTGGTCCCAGTGCGCCGCGACCCACTTCCATTGGCCGTTCTCGGTGTTCCAGTGGCCGGACATCCAGACGTAGGAGGGAGAGGGCGCGGGTCCCGGCTGGCCCTCGGCGCCGGCCTGCGCAGAGACGTGCCGCGGCGCGGCGGCGAGAAAAAGTGCCGCCAAAAGGCTAAATCCAAGCTTGGGGTTCATGGTAATTTTGTGGCGGATATCATCCGCCTTTGGAGCGTGAGACACTGCGGAGTTCGGCACTGTTCCGGGATTCGTTCGGCCAGAGCGGCGTTAAGGCGATTTCCTGCCGCGTCAAGGCTAGCCCAGTCCCCGGCCGACCGCAAGGAAGAGGCAGCGTTCATGGCATGGGTTGACGCGTGCGCTGCGGAAAGGGTGCGTCCTTCCCGGGGCAGATCGTTTGCGAATGGAGCGAAGAGGGGTGGCGATGGAACTTTTCTCTTGGGCGGGGTCCAACAAGAGACCGGGGCGGCCCGAGTGCCGGCGCCGGTATATCCAAACATCAGATACAATGAAGAAAATAAACATAACAAAACCCGCTCTCTTGTCCGTGCTCGCGCTCGGACTCTCAATTCCCGCGTTCGCGCAAAACGCGCCCGCGATGCAGGCCTCTGATCCAGGTCCGGGGCTCGTGGGCACCAACTACTCCGGGCTCACGTTCACCTACCAGAAGCAGGAGGGTGAGCCGAAGAGCCTGCGCGACTACGAATTCATCTCCAACGGATCCATCTTCAAGCAGGATGGCTTCGGGCTGGATGCCAACTTCCGCTACGACTACCTGACGGCGGCGGCCAACGGCTTCAGCGACCGGCGAAACACGGCTCTGTTCGGCCTGACCGGATTCCTGCTCGAGTCTTGGGGCAAGCCGTTCGTGACGGTCGACGGGGGCTACTCCTGGCAGAACGCCGGCGGGGTCTCTCGCAAGTCCTTCGCCTACGCGACGTCGGCCGGCGTCGAGTTCCAGGTGCTTAAGGACCTGGCTCTCACGCCGTATGTTGAGTACCAGTCGGAGCCGCGATTCTACAACCACGGTCTCCCGCGCACCAACTGGCCGAGCCACGACACGACCTACGGCGTGAAGGCGACCTACCGGATCACCCGCCAATGGAACGTGAACGCGGGCGTCGACCTTGACACCCACAGCTCGAACGACCTCGGCGTGTCCGCCGGAGTGAGCTACCGCTTCTAAGCGGGAGGATTTGTCCCGGCATTGCCGGGACGCCTAACGTGCCGGGCCGCGAGCAATCTCGGCCCGGCATCAACTTTTCATTTGGGCCGCGGTCAGGCCGCCACGAAGTCGATGTGGCCGCGCTCCGCGTCGGTGAAGACGAGCCGCACCCGCAGCCTGTCGCCCACCTTGCGGCGTTCGAACCCCTTGGTGAGCCGTCCTTCGACGGAGGGCCTGTAGAGGCGCACCCACGTGCCTTTCTCTGAGGCGCCCGTGACTGTTGCAGGGAAGATTTCTCCTATCCTTCCGTAAAGAAGCAAGGCGCCCGCGGACTTGACCACCTGGCGCTCGACCTTCTTCGCCGCGTCTTCCTGTTCGGTGCAGTGACGCGCCAGGTCTGAAAGCTCGTCTGCGGGGTAGGGCGAGGGACTGCCGGCGATCGCCGCCTTGAGGAGACGCTGAACGATGAGGTCCGGGTAGCGGCGATTGGGAGCCGTGGAGTGGGCGTAGTCGGCCACCGCTAGACCGAAGTGCCCGGCGACGGAGCGGCCCGGCAGCTCGACGACGTATTCCCCGCGGCCGAGGAGCTTGATGACGCAAAGCGACAGGTCGGGAAAATACGCCGGGTCGGCCTTCCGAGCCTCGACCAGAAAGGCCTCGAGGGCCCGTCCGTCGGGCTCGGGCGGGAGCGCTGAGCCCCGCTCCGCGGCTAGCTCCACGATGCGCTCCCATTTCGAGGGCGTGCGGACCACCCGCCTGATCGAGGGGAGCCCGCGCGAGGCCAGGAAGCGTGCCGCGACCCCGTTGGCGGCGACCATGAGCTCCTCGATTAGGCTCTTGGCGACGTTGCTCTCATCGGGCAGGAGGTCCCTCAGCATGTCTCCGTCGAACACCGGGCGCGACTCCAGCGTCTCGAGCGAGAGGGCCCCCCTCATGTGGCGCAGGCCCCTGAGCTTCTCGGCCACCGCGTGTTGCAGGCGGATGTTCGCGTCGAGGCCCGCAACAGCGGCGACCGCCGCTGGCACGGGGCCGGCACCCTCAAGCCAGGCGGCGACGCTGTTGTACGCCAGCTTTGCCTGGTTGCGCACGAGAGCGGCGTAGACGTCCGATCCCGTCATGGCCCCCGCTTTGTCGAAGAGCATATCGACCACGAACGAGGATCGCTCCTCGCCCAGGCCTAGCGAGGTCAGGTCGGTCGACAGCCTTTCGGGAAGCATCGGGAACGTTCCGCCGGCCGTGTAGACTGACGTCGTGTTCTCTCGCGCGTGCTGGTCGACTGCGGACCCTTTGGCCACGGCGCCGGCGACGTCG
>CAISPT010000172.1 GCA_903887455.1 uncultured Opitutaceae bacterium
GCCAGGACGCAAGAACGGCCATGCGGTGTTCACGCACATGCAGGTGCCGATCGTCTTCACACTCAACGAGGACAACTAGACCGTGCCTTCGCACTTACACCGCTCCGCAATCCTAGGCTTTGGCCTCGCGGCCATCACGTTTGTCTTCGCCGGCTCCAGCCTGCTGAGGGCCGACGACGACCAGCCCCAGACCCACGACGAGCCGGCCTCCCTCTCCGACACGGTCGGCGACGGCCTGGCCAAGCTTGAGCCCCTGATAAAGGACAAGGACTACGACGGGGCCATGCGCCTCGTCCAGGGCCTCCTGAAGGACGCGACCCCGGAGAGCTACGACCAGGCGTTCCTCAACGAGACCGCGGCACAGATCCTCACGCAGAAGGGCGACTATCTCTCGGCCATCACCCCGCTGGAGACCGCGCTCAACATCGCGGACCGCCACCACTACTTCCAGGTGAAGCAGGAGCTCGACATGCTCTACTTCATCTCGCAGCTCTATTACCAGCAGGCCGACGCGGCGAAGAACGACCGCCAGGCCCAGGTGGAGTCCTTCGGCAAGGCGATCCACTACATCGAGCGCTGGTTCAAGCTGAGCCCGAAGCCGACCGAGGACATCTCGATGTACTACGCCCAGATCCTCTACGCCGCAGCCGTGGCGAAGGATCCGTCCCACCCTGACGCGGCGCTGATCCACCAGGCCCGCCGCCAGGTCGAGAAGACCCTCACGATGACGCCCCACCCGAAGGACGGCGTCTATGTGTTCCTCCTTGCGACGCTCCAGCAGGAGGTCGACTACAAGGCCGCCTCCGAGGTCCTCGAGCTCCTGCTCGCCAAGAACCCGAACAACAAGACCTACTGGCAGGACCTCAACATGTTCTACATGGCCCTCGCGCAGGACCCGAAGGACAAGAACATGGACACGATCCGCAAGTACAACATCCGGGCAATCGACACGATCGAGCGGGCCCAGAACCTCGGCTTCATGAAGACGCCGAGGGACAACTACACCCTCTTCACGCTGTACTACAACATCGCCCAGTACGGCATGGCGGCCGACATCCTCTACAACGGCCTGCAGACGGGCGGGATCGACCCGACGCTCGACAACTGGCTTCTCCTCTCGGCCTCCTACCAGCAGATCAACCAGGACTTCAAGTCGATCGAGGTACTCGAGGAGGCGGCCAAGCGCTTCCCGACGAACGGCGAGCTCGAGTTCAAGATCGCCCAGGTCTACCAGGGTTTGGACGACAACCAGAAGGCCTACGACCACTGCCTCGCTGCGGTCGAGAAGGGCCACATCGTAAAGCCCCAGCCCGCCTACATTTTCCTGGCCTACATGGCCTACGAACTCGCCAAGTACGACGAGGCCAAGGTCGCCATCGACAAGGCCATCTCGCTCATGGCAAAGCCGGACCACCAGGCTTTGGGCCTTAGGGCCGCTATCGAGGAGGCCATCAAGGAGCGGGACTCAAAGAAGGCGGAAAAGGCGGCGGCAGCAGCCGCGGCCCCCGCGCAGGACAAACTCTAGAACTTCCGGCATAAAAATGAAGAAAACCAAACTCTATTTAATAGTCCCGATCATCGTCCTCGGTGTATTCTACGGGTATTACTGGAACTTCAGCTCCCAGTACGAGGCCAAGCAGGCCGCCGTGGTTCAGGCCGAGAAGGAGCGCAAGATCGAGAAGCTCAAACTCGAGGCCGAGAACCGCGAGCACGCCATCCACGACGCAATCGAGGCCCAGAAGGTCCGCAAGGCCGAGCGCATCGCCCGCGAGGAGCGTGAGCGCGTCATGAAGGACGCCAAGGAAAACGCCAAGCTCGAGGCCGAGAAGGCCGACCAGGAGGCCCAGAAGCTCCAGCGCCAGGCCGAGAAGCTCGAGAAAGACGTACTCGTCGCCAAGGAGGAAATCACCAAGCTCCTGGCCGAGCAGAAGCGCTCGCAGGAGGAACTCGTGTTCATCAAGCAATACACCGACGCGGCGATCGACAACCAGGCCAAGCTCTCAGCCGTCGTGACGAAGATCGCCCAAGCCGACGCCGCTGCCGCCAAGGCCGCAGCGCTCGCCGCAGCGGCGGCCGCCCTCAAGCGCTAAGCACCATCCTCTAAAAGCACCCACATGAAAAAATGGCTCTACGTGCTATTCCCTACGGCTCTCCTGGGAATATTCCTTTTCTACTACTTCGCCAGCAAGGCCGAGACGGAGGCCCGTGAAAAGGCCCACCGCGAACAGGTCGCTCGCGAGGTGGCGGATGCCAACCAGAAGAAGGCGATCGCCGAGGCCAAGGCCCGCGAGGACGCCGAGCGCCGCAACGTCGAGCGCGCAGCCGAGGAGGCAAAGGCCGCCAAGGACAAGGAGGACAAGTACAACCAGGAGATGGCCCGCATCAAGGCGGAGACCGACCGGTCCAACGCCACCGCCGAGGAGTACTCGAAGAAGGTCTCCGAGCTCACGATCGAGCTCGACACCCTCCACAAGCAGAAGGACCAGCTGACCCGCGAGGACTTCGAACTGGCCAAGAAGATCGAATTGGCCGAGATCGCCCGCAGGAACGCTGAGATGGAGATCCAGCGCTACACCGAGATGATCGCCAACCGGGCCGACCAGAGCCTCATGGCCAAGATGCCCCCTCCCCCGCCAAAGGAAAACTGAATCCTACGCACACCTTTCAAAGGGGGCCCGATTCGGGCCCCCTTTTTTATGCCTTCTAAAACTTCTCCGGCAGCGGCGCCACGTTCAGAATCCGCCTCTGCCACACTGCATATATATGCAGCACGGTCCCGCACCTTCTGGTCCGCCGGTGCGCTGCATGACGACGGCCCTGCGTTTAACCCCCTTCCTGAAGGCGTAGCCTTGTGTTTCCAAACGGCCCGGCTTTGCCTTGGCCGGTAGCGCTTGATTCGGCGTTCACCAAAACCACAAGCGGTCCAAGCACAACCCCCTGCCCTCATACCGACAGAGCCCACAACACCTCCCTCGCCGCGGACACCAAGGATTACCGCCGGGGCGCGCGAACACCTGACGCGTGCGACCAAGGCCCTCCTATTTGGGCTACTCTACTTCTGCTGTGCGTCCCTTTCGGACCAACTTGAGCAATGGAGGGGGATCCTTTCCCATTTCTGGCTTCCGAGCGGCCTTTACCTCGCCGGGCTCGTCATCAACAGGCCCTCTCTGTGGCCGGCCCTTGTCGTCACGGTGGGGTTGGGCGACCTTGCCTACAACGAATTCTCCGCGGAGCCGTGGCCGGTACCGCTTTGGCTGCTTGGGCACGCGGGCAACACGCTGGGAGCCGTGGCCGGCGCCTGGCTGATCCGCCTGTTCGTCTCGAGGCGCCCGCAGCTTTCCTCGGTCAAGGACCTAATCGGCGTCGTTGTGCTCGGCGGGTTCGTGGGTACCTCCCTATCGGCCCTTGTGGGCGCCGCGGCAATCCACATTGCCTCCGCGTCCGCGGAGTACGGGACCGATTTCATCTCCTGGTAC
>CAISPT010000173.1 GCA_903887455.1 uncultured Opitutaceae bacterium
ATCGGATCGGGCCCGCCGGGAACCAACCTGAGCGTCATCAACCGGGCATTCCGCGAGGGATGGGGCGCGGTGATCGCCAAGACCGTGAGCCTGGACTCCTCCAAGGTCGTGAACGTCACGCCGCGATACGCCAAGCTCCACTCGGGCGACAACAAGGAGGTGATTGGCTGGGAGAACATCGAGCTGATCAGCGACCGGCCGTTTGGCATCTGGCTCGACGAGTTCAAGCGGTGCAAGGACACGAACCCAGAAGGGGTGCTTATCGCGTCGGTCATGGAGGAGTACCGCAGGGATTCATGGATCGAGATCGTCGAGCGCTGCCAGGACGCGGGCGTGGACGCCTTCGAGCTCAACTTCTCGTGCCCGCACGGGCTTCCCGAGCGCAAGATGGGCGCCGCGATGGGCCAGGACCCGGAGGTCCTCGGGGAAGTCTGCACCTGGGTCATGGGTGCGGCCAAGAAGCCCGTCTGGGCGAAGATGACGCCAAACATCACTCACATCGAGGAGCCGAGCCGGGCGGCGCTTAAGGCCGGCTGCAACGGGCTGAGCGCCATCAACACGATCCGTAGCGTGATGGGAGTCAATTTGGAGACCCTGCGCCCCGAGCCGACGGTCGAGGGCTGGACGACCCCGGGAGGATACTCCTCGAAGGCGGTCCGGCCGATCGCGCTGCGCATGGTGATGGAAATCGCCACCATGATCCGGAAGGAGTTTCCCGGCAGGAGCCTTTCGGGCCTCGGCGGGGTGGAGAGCGGGACCGATGCGGCCCAGTTCATCCTCCTGGGCTCGGACACCGTCCAGGTCTGCACGGGCGTCATGAAGTTCGGCTACGAGTGCGTGAAGCCGATGTGCGAGGAGCTGCTCGCGTTCATGGAGAAGCACAAGTTCGAGACCCTCGCCGACTTCAAGGGCAAGAGCCTGGACTATTTCACCACCCACGCGGACCTCGTGCGGCG
This sequence comes from uncultured Opitutaceae bacterium, assembly GCA_903887455.1. Classification (GTDB taxonomy): domain Bacteria; phylum Verrucomicrobiota; class Verrucomicrobiia; order Opitutales; family Opitutaceae; genus Palsa-1447. The sequence goes on from CAISPT010000173.1 coordinate 957, forward strand.
CCAGGCCGACCGCAAGGCGGCGCAGAAGGCCGCGCCGAAGAAGGTCGTGAAGTCCGATGCGGAGTGGAGTGGCGACGAGTTCGTGAAGCAGTCTGACGCGCTCTCCCGGGACTAGGCCGAGCCCGCCCGATGATCCGACTGGCCGAAAGGGACGACGCGTCGGAGATCGCCGAGATCTACAGGCCGTTCTGCGAGGACTCCTGTGTCTCGTTTGAAACCGAGGCCCCGGATGCCGCGGAAATGGCGTCGCGGATCGAGAAGATACGCGCGCGGTTTCCGTGGCTGGTATGTGAAAGGGACGGCATCGTGGCCGGGTACGCCTACGCCTCGCCGCACCGCGAGCGCGCGGCCTACCGCTGGGCTGTCGAGGTCACGGTCTACGTCCACTCGAGCCACCGCGGGAAAGGGGTCGGCCGGAAGCTTTACCACGAATTGTTCGCGCGCCTTCGCGACCAGGGCTTCTACAAGGCGTACGCCGGCATCCTTGTCCCGAACCCGGCGAGCCAGGCGTTCCACGAGGCGATGGGCTTCGCGCTCGTTGGCCTCTACAAGAACATCGGCTACAAGCTTGGCGCCTGGCGCGACGTCGGGTGGTGGGAGCTCACGCTTAGCCCCCAGATCGATTCCCCCCCTGATCCGCGCTCCCCTTGCCGCTAGCCCGTACCACTTATGAAGTCCCCTAGCCTACTGCCCTGCCCCCTCTTCATCGGCGGCGAATGGACCCAGCCCAAGCTTGTGGGCACCCCCGTCTTCAACCCGTCGACCGGGGATGTCATAGCCGAGTGCCCCGCGGGGGGCGCGGCCGAAGCCGCGGAGGCGGTGGAGGCGGCGGAATCCGCCTTTCCGGCATGGCGCGACACTCCGGCGATCGAAAGGGCGCGCTACCTCTTCCGCTACAGGCACCTGGTCGAGGAGAACTTTGACAGGATCTGCGCGAGCATCTCCCTGGAGCACGGCAAGACGCTCGTCGAGTCGCGGGGAAGCCTCTACCGGGGCATCGAAAACATCGAGTACGCCTGCGGGGCCCCGACCCTCCTATTCGGCGACACGCTCGGCAACATGGCCCGGAACGTCGACTGCGAGACGCTCCTTCAGCCCCTGGGGGTATGCGTCGGCATCACGCCGTTCAACTTCCCGGCCATGGTGCCCCTCTGGATGTTCCCGCTCGCGATCGCCTGCGGCAACACGTTCGTCTTAAAGCCGAGCGAGAAGGTGCCCCTGACGGCGATCCTCCTCGTGGAGCTCCTCGCAAAGGCGGGCCTGCCCAAGGGCGTCCTCAACGTGGTCCACGGCGGGCGCGAATGCGTCGACGCCCTCCTCGCCCACCCCAAGGTCCGCGCCGTCTCCTTTGTCGGCTCCTCGCCGATCGCCAAGTACATCTACGAGACGGGGACGCGCAACGGCAAGCGGGTCCAGGCCAACGGCGGGGCCAAGAACCACATCATCGTGATGCCGGACGCCGACGTCGCGAGGTCCGTCGAGGCACTGACGACCGCGGCCTTCGGATGCGCGGGGGAGCGGTGTATGGCCGGATCCACCGCCATCGCCGTGGGAAAGGCCGCTTCTACGATCCTTCCCCAGCTCCTCGACGCCGCGCGCTCCGTGAAGATAGGCCGGACTGACACGCCGATGTCGCAGCCCGACATGGGCCCGCTCATAACCCGCGCCCACCGCGACCGGGTCGAGAAGCTGGTCGAGAGCAGTGAGCGGGAGGGGGCCACCGTGGCCTGCGACGGGCGCGGGGTCCGCGTCCAGGACGCGCCCGACGGCTTCTTCCTGGGCGCGACAGTTGTCGACCACGTCCGAGAGTCGATGACGATTGCGCGCGAGGAGGTGTTCGGCCCGGTGCTCAACGTGATGCGGATGGAGGACCTCGACCAGGCGATCGAGGTCGCCAACCGCTCCTCGTACGGTAACGGGGCCTCGATTTTCACGTCCTCGGGCGCGGCCGCGCGCACCTTCAAGCACCGGGTGAAGGCGGGCATGGTGGGGATCAACGTCGGGGTGCCCGCCACGATGGCCATGTTCCCCTTCACGGGCTGGGACGCTTCCTTCTACGGGGACCTCCACATCCAAGGGCGCGAGGCGGTCCAGTTCTACACGCAGCAAAAGACAATCACCACGCGATGGTTCGGCGGCGCCGTCGAGGACGTGTGGAGAAAGTGAGGAACCCATGCCACTGCTGATCAAGAACGGGGAGATCGTTACGGCCGACTCGCGCTCGCGGGCCGACATCTACTGCGAGGGGGAGACCATCACGAGGATCGGGGCCGGCCTGGACGCGCCCCCCGGGACCGAGGTCATAGACGCTACCGGCAAGTACGTCTTCCCGGGCTTCATCGACCCCCACGTCCACATCACCCTCCCCTTCATGGGGACGTTCGCCAAGGACACCTACGAGACCGGCAGCCGGGCGGCCCTCGTTGGAGGGACGACAACGCTGATCGAGATGTGCTGCCCCGCCAGGAGCGACAACACGATGGGCTCATTCGAGCACTGGATGGCGCAGGCTGCGGGGCGCTCGGCCTGCGACTTCACCTTCCACATGGGGGCGACGAAGTTCGACGCGGCGACCGAGTCGGACCTGCGCGAGATTGTGAGCCGCGGCGTGAGCTCGTTTAAGATCTTCCTGGCCTACAAGGGCGCATTCGGGATCGACGACACGGAGCTTTACCGGACGCTAAAACTCGCGCGCGAGCTCGGGGTCGTGGTGACCGCCCACTGCGAAAACGAGACCTTGGTCTTCGAGCGACAGAAGGAGCTCCTGGCGGCAGGCAAGACGGACCCGGGCCGCCACCACGAGAGCAGGCCGCCCGAGGTCGAGGCCGAGGGCGTCCACCACCTGATGAGCTTCGCGGAGCTGACCGGGGCCCACACCTATGTGGTCCACCTGAGCTGCCGCCAGGCCCTGGACGAGGCTGTCGCGGCGCGCAGGCGCGGAGTGAACGTCGCGGTGGAGACGCTGATCCAGTACCTGGTCCTGGACAAGAGCTACGCCGAGCGGCCCGGCTTTGAGGGCGCCAAGTACGTCATGTCGCCCCCGCTCCGGGACGCCTCGAATCAGGACGTGCTCTGGAAGGGCCTAAGGGACGGGCTCATTCAGACCGTGGCGACGGACCACGCCCCCTTCGACTTCGAAAGCCAGAAGCAGATGGGGGTGTCGGATTTCACCAAGATCCCGAACGGCATCCCCTCGCTCGAGGAGCGGGTGAACCTGCTCTACACCCACGGAGTGAGGACGGGCAGGATAAGCCTCCACACGTTGGTGGACGCGGCGAGCACCCGGGTGGCCAAGATGTTCGACCTGTTTCCGAGGAAGGGGACCATACAGCCCGGCGCCGACGCCGACCTCGTCGTGTACGATCCCGACTACCGGGGCACCATCTCGGCGAAGACGCAGCACATGAACGTGGACTACAGCGCCTTCGAGGGATGGAGGACGGAGGGCCGGCCGAGCGTCGTCACCGTGCGGGGCAAGGTCGCGGTCCGTGACGGGGCTTTCGTCGGGGACCCGGCGGGCGGACGATTCCTCAAGCGCACCCCGAGCAGGCTGTAGGCCCGGGGCGGTAGACCGGGTGCGGTCCCTAGCGGACCTGCACCTTAATGTTTCCGCCGCTCGAGCGCATCTTGAGCTGGGGGCCGCCGCCGTTGACGTTGCCCGAGAGTGAGCTGCGGCCCATGCCGCCGCTGTCGATCGTGATTGTCAGGCCGCTAGCCTCCACCTCGCCGCCGCTTGTCGACGCGTCCAGGTGAAACGCGGCGTCCTTCGCGACCGTTGCCTTCACCTCGCCGCCAGAGGTCGAGAGGGTGCAATTGCCCTTGAGGGCGCCGAGAAACCCTGCCTTCACGTCGCCGCCCGAGGTCTCCGCTTCAAGAGTGCCGGCCACGGAGTCTATGCGGATGTCGCCGCCCGAGGTCTTAAGCACGGCAGAGCCGTCGATGCGGTTGACGGAGACGTTGCCCCCGGAGGTCGACAGGCGAACCGAGCCCCTCCCCTCCTCAAGGTCCACGTTGCCGCCGGAGGTCGAGGCGTCGATCTCGCCGGCCACCGTGCCGATCCTCACGTCGCCGCCCGAGGTGTGGGCCTTCAGGCTGCCGCCGAGGTCGGCGACCACGACGTTGCCGCCCGAGGTCTTCAGGTTAGCGGAGGCGTCGGCGGGGACGCTCAACTCGAAGTCGACCTGTACCGGCGGCCAGCTGCCAAAGTGGATGCCCATCGAGCCCTCGTAAGAGGCGGTGGCCACGATCTCGTTGCCGTTGTTCTCGATCTTCAGGTCGAGCTTCTTCAGGAGCTCGTCGGCGTCGGCCTCGCTCCCGGCCCGGATGTGCTCCTTGGCCACCACGTGCACGACCGAGTCCTTGGAGTTGGTCACGTGGATGTCCCCCCCGGAGGTCACCACCCGAAGGTGGACTCCCGGAAGGACCTGGAAGGATTTGACCACCTCGCGCTCGACCTTGGCCGAGGCGGCGGCGGTGAAAGCGATGAGGGAGACGGCAACGGCGGAGAGGCGAGCGATGGTGAACATGTTTGGGGGGCGTTTCTCCAATAACACCCGCCGAGACGGGAAAGTTACAGCCATTCGGACGGTTGGGGCGGTCCGGCGACATAGGAGCCTTAGTTGCCGTTTCAAGCTATTGCTCACCATCGCTTTACATCTCCCAAAGCGAGGCTCTTCTGTCGCCGAGAGCCGAGGGGCCTTCGGCGAACCCGGATTCCGGCGCAAGCCCCCCCTCTCCAACGATTTGTTGCTGGAAGCGGCCCGGGGCCACCCCTAGCTTTCGGAGCAGCCCGCACGGGCGCATCATGGCCATCGCATTTTCCAGCCTATCGGAAAGGGAGATTCTCGCCCTCGCGATTTCGATGGAGGAGGAGGACGGACGGATCTACGCGGACATGGCGGACAAGGTCCGCGCGAACTTCCCCTCAACGGCCTCGGCGCTGATGGCGATGCAGCAGGAGGAGTCGGTGCACCGCCAGCGCCTGATAGAGCTGTTCCGTGCGCGCTTCGGCGAGCACATCCCCCAGATCCAGCGGTCGGACGTGAAGGGCCTCCTGCGCCAGGCCCCCATCTGGCCGATGAAGACCCTCACCGTGGCCCAGATCCGGCGCCAGATCGGCGTGATGGAACTCGGGTCGCGCCATTTCTACGAGGTCGCCGCCGCAAAATCCGAGGACGCGGGCGTGCGCAAGCTCCTTGGCGACCTGGCGGCAGCGGAGGCCGGCCACTCGGAAATGGCGCTCAGGCTCGAGCAGGACCAGATCGCGTCGGGCGAGCGCGCCGCCGAGGACGAGAGCCAGAGGAGAATGTTCGTCCTGCAGGTGGTTCAGCCCGGCCTTGCCGGACTAATGGACGGCTCGGTCTCCACCCTGGCGCCGCTCTTCGCGGCCGCTTTCGCGACCCACAGCAGTCGGGACGCCTTTCTCGTGGGACTGGCCTCGAGCGTCGGAGCCGGCATCAGCATGGGCTTCGCCGAGGCGCTCTCGGATGACGGCGAGATCAGCGGGCGGGGGCACCCCACCATCAGGGGCTTTGTCTGCGGCCTGATGACAATGGCCGGCGGACTCGGGCACACCCTGCCCTTCATGATCTCGGACTTCCACGCGGCGTTCATGTTCGCGGTGGGCGTCGTGGCCATCGAGCTGTTCATCATCTCTTGGATCCGGCACCACTACATGGACACGCCATTCCTATCGGCGGCTTTCCAGGTGATCGTCGGCGGGGTCCTCGTGTTCGTCGCCGGCATGCTGATCGGAAGCTCTTAAAAGTGACCGACGGCCCCCTAGGAAACGAGGACTTGGCCCCCGTGCCACCGGCACGGCGCACCTGGCGCACCGGCAGCTACGCCGCCCTGTGGATCTCGATGTCGGCCTGCGTGCCGACCTACATGCTCGCATCTTCCCTTGTGGGCGGCGGCATGAACTGGTGGCAGGCCGTGCTCACAATCTTCCTTGGGAACGCGATCGTGCTGATCCCCATCCTTCTAAACGCGCACGCGGGCACGCGCTACGGGATCCCCTTCCCGGTCCTTTGCCGCGCCTCCTTCGGCACCGTCGGAGCGAACATCCCGGCGCTCCTAAGGGCATTCGTCGCGTGCGGCTGGTTTGGCATCCAGGTCTGGATCGGCGGAGAGGCGATCCACAAGATCCTCTCGGTCTTCGTCCCGCAGCTGGCCGGCGGGGCCGCAGGGCCTCTTGGGATCAGCCTCTCCCAGTTCGCCTGCTTCATGGCGTTCTGGCTCGTCAACATGGCCGTGGTCTACAAGGGCATCGAGTCGATCCGGCTGCTGCTCCAGATTAAGGCGCCGCTTCTCATCACGCTCGGGGTCGTGTTCCTCGTCTGGGCCTACCGGGCCGCCGGGGGTTTCGGCCCGATGCTCTCTCAGCCCTCCGCCTTCGACCCGGGCCAGCCCAAGGCGGGGCAGTTCATGGCGTTCTTTATCCCGGGCCTCACGGGCATGATCGGGTTCTGGGCCACCCTCTCGCTCAACATCCCCGACTTCTCCCGGTACGCCGTCTCCCAGCGGGCGCAGGTCGTCGGCCAGGCACTCGGCCTGCCCGCCGCGATGGCGTTCTACTCCTTCATCGGCGTCGCGGTGACCTCGGCAACGGTCGTCATCTTCGGGACCACGATCTGGGACCCCCTCGATGTGCTCGTCCGCTTCAAGAACCCGGTGGTCCTGGTGGTGGCGATGGTGGCGCTGTGCATCGCGACCCTGGCGACCAACATCGCCGCCAACGTGGTGTCGCCCGCCAACGACTTCGCGCACCTCTCGCCAAAGCGGATCTCCTTCAGGCTGGGCGGGCTGATCACCGGCCTCATCGGCATCGTCATGATGCCGTGGAAGCTCGTGGCGGACCCGACCGGCTACATCTTCACCTGGCTTGTGGCCTACAGCGCGCTCCTCGGGCCCGTGGGGGGCATCATGATCGCCGACTACTTCGTCTACCGGAGGCGCGAGCTCGACGTCGCGGCGCTCTACGACCCGAGGGGCCAGTACCGGTACACGGGCGGCTGGAGCCTGGTCTCGGTCGCGGCCTTCCTGGTGGCCGCCCTCCCGAATCTCCCGGGGTTCCTCGCCCAGGTGGGGATCATCGACCCCTCCCGCCTCGCGCCGGTCTTCGCGGAGCTCTACAGCTTCGCCTGGTTCGCGGGGTTCGCGATAGCGTTTGTCGCCTACCTGATTTTTCGCAAGATCGCCCCCAGCCTCTAAAACATGAAACCGATCCCACTGCCCCCTTGCGGGCACGTCCCGCAGCCCTATTCAGGTCCGACCGCCGAGGAGGTGCTTGCACTGCGCAAGGAATTCCTGAGCCCGGCCATCTTCCACTACTACAAGAAGCCGGTCATGATCGTCGAGGGCAAGGGCCAGTGGCTCTTCGACGAGAAGGGCCGGAGGTACCTCGACGGCATCGGCGGCATCGTGACGGTGAGCTGCGGTCACTGCCACCCGGACATCGTGGCCGCGGCCAACAAGCAGAACGAGACGCTCCAGCACACGACGACGATCTACCTTAACCCGAACATCGCGCTCTACGCCAGGGACCTGGCGGCCAAGATGCCGGGCGACCTGAAGGTGGTCTACCTCGTTAACTCGGGCTCGGAGGCCAACGACCTGGCACTCCTGATGGCGCGCGCGTACACGGGCTGCTACGACTTCATCTCGCTCAGGAACAGCTACCACGGCGGCAGCCAGTCCACGATGGGGCTCACCTCGCACAGCACGTGGAAGTTCAACGTTCCGCACGGCTTCGGCGTGCAGTTCTCGGTGCTGCCCGACCTCTACCGGGGGCCCTACGGAAAGGACGACCCCGAGGCGGGCCGCAAGTACGCCGAGGACGTCAAGAACCTCGTGCAGTTCGGAAGCTCCGGCAAGCTCGCCGGCTTCATCGCCGAGTCGATCCAGGGCGTCGGCGGAACGGTGGTGTTCCCCGACGGCTACCTCAAGCATGCCTACGCCCACGTGCGGGCGGCGGGCGGCCTGTGCATCGCCGACGAGGTCCAGGCCGGCTTCGGCAGGACGGGCACCCACTTCTGGGGCTTCGAGACCCAGGGGGTCGTGCCTGACATCGTGACGATGGCCAAGGGCATCGGCAACGGCTGCGCGATGGGCGCGGTCGTCACGACGCCGAAGATCGCCCAGGCTCTGGCCTCACGCATCCACTTCAACACGTTCGGGGGCAACCCCGTCGCCTGCGCCCAGGCGCGTGCCGTGCTGCAGGTGATCGACCGCGAGGGCCTTCAGGCCAACTCTCTCAAGATCGGCGGCTACCTGAAGGCAGGCCTCCTCAAGCTTCAGAGGAAGCACTCCCTGATCGGCGACGTCCGGGGGCTCGGCCTCATGCTGGGCGTCGAGCTCGTGAAGGACAGGAAGACCAAGGAGCCCGCTAAGGAGGAGTGCCTGGCGGTCTTCGAGGCGTGCAAGGACATGGGCCTATTGATCGGAAAGGGCGGACTCTGGGGCAACACCCTCAGGATCAAGCCACCGATGATCTTCTCGAAGTCCGACGCGGACTTCCTGCTGGCCGTCCTGGACCGGGCCCTGGCCGCCGCCTAGGGGATTTTCAGGTCCATCCCGATCTTCAGGGGCGCCTTCTCGCTCTGAAGGACGTCGCGGTTGGCCGCGTAGATGTCGCGCCACCGGCTCCGGCTGCCGTAGTACCTCTGCGAGAGGCTAAAGAGCGTGTCGCCGCGAGAGACCGTGTGGTGCCGTCCCGCCGGGGCGGCCTTCGAGGGCCGCGCCGCCTCCGGGGCCTGCTGCTGGTCGGAGAGGGCCGGCCGGTCACCCGCGTCCGCGGGCGCGAGCGAGATAGGGGACTCCGTCTGGTCCTTTGCAACCACGGGAGCCGCGGCCGGTGCGTCCGCCAGGCTCTGGGGGCTCGGGATCGCCGTGATGTCGATCGCGCTAGAGTGAACGGTTGGTACCGGTACGCCGGCCCGGAGGGCGGCGTTCTCGGCCTTCAGCTCGTCGTTCTCGCGCTGGAGTCGCTCCAGCTGGGCCTCCACCCCCATGTGCTCGGTCTGGCTCTCGAGCGGCTG
>CAISPT010000174.1 GCA_903887455.1 uncultured Opitutaceae bacterium
CAGCGATGGTCCGAGGCGCGGCCGGGATGGCCGAGGACCCCGAGCTCGAGCTGCCTCTCAACGCCCTCGGCATGGTCGCTGACGCAGCCATCGACGGCTCCGTGGCTCGGGTCACGGTGGCGGTGCCGCAGGCCAACGTCCGCTCGCTCAAGGTCGGGATGCCGGCCGAGGTTCTCGTGCCGGAATTCCCCGGCCGGGCGTTCCGGGGCACGGTCGCCCGCTTCGCGGGCGCTCTCGACAGCGCCTCAAGGACGCTGGAGACGGAGATCAGGCTTCCCAACGCCGCCAACGAGCTCCTCCCGGGCATGTTTGGGCAGGTGCGCTTCTCCTTTGCCCCGGCCCAGCCGGCGATACTCCTGCCCTCCAATGCCGCAATCATCAACACGGCAGGCACGAGCGTCGCGACCGTGGTTGAGGGCGACCACATCCACCTGCAGAAGGTGACCCTTGGCCGCGACTTCGGGAGCCAGATCGAGGTCTTGGACGGCCTGGCCCCGGGTTCGCGGGTGGTCGCCGCACCCCGCGACTCACTGACGGAGGGTCTTGAGGTCACGCCCGTCGAGCCCGATTCAGCCAAGCCGTGACGCCCCGCCCGCACCTCCTTCCTGCGGCCTTTGTCGCCGCCCTGATCGCCCTCTCGGGCTGCGCGGTCGGCCCCGAGTATACGCCCCCGAGGGACCCGGCTCCCGCCGCGTATTCCGAGGCGGGTCCCTGGAAGGAACCGGCCCCGCGGGACACCCTCCCGAAGGACGGCTGGTGGAAGATCTTCCAAGACCCGGTCCTCGACGGCCTGGAGGCACGGGCAAGGGCGGCCAGCCCGACCCTAAAGGCGGCGCTCGCCCGCTACGACCAGGCGCTCGCCGCGGCGCGGATCGACCGGGCGCAGCTTTCCCCGTCGCTCTCGGTGGCACCAAGCGCCTTCCGCGAGCGCTTCTCGGGCAACCGCCAGAGCCCCACCCCCTCCTCCCGCTTCGAGTACACCACCAACTCCTTCGACCTGCCGCTGCAGCTGAGCTATGAGATCGATCTCTTCGGATCGCTCCGGCGAGCGCTTGAGAGCGCGACGGCGAGCGCCGAGGCGCAGGGGGCGGCCTACCAGGGTGTGCTCCTCGTCCTCCAGGCGGGGGTCGCCCAGGACTACTTCGCTCTCCGCTCCCTTGTCGCCGAGCGCCAGCTGCTCCGGGAGAATGTGGCGCTCCTTTCCGACGCGCTCGATCTGGTGCGCAAGCTCCGCAGGGGCGGCGCCAACAGCGACCTGGACCTCTACCAGGCCGAGGCTGAAATGGAGACCGTCCGGGCTGGCGAGCTTGCGTCGGAACGGTCGATCTCCAGGGCCGAGCACTCCCTTGCTGTCCTTGTCGGGGAATCCCCCGAGGGCTTCAGGGTTGAGGATGGTCCCCTCGCCGAAGCGGCTCCGGCCGTGCCCGTGGGTCTGCCGAGTGACCTCCTCGAGCGCCGGCCCGACATCGCGCAGGCCGAGCGCCTCCTGGCGGCGGCGTCCGCCAGGATCGGGGTGGCCAAAGCGGCGTTCTTCCCCTCGATCGGCCTGACGGCGATCGGCGGGGTGAACAGCAACGACCTTAACACCCTGCTGACGGCCGGGAGCCGAGAGTGGGCCGTCGCCCCGTTTGCGACGCTTCCCCTCTTCCGCGGCGGCGCCAACCTGGCTGGCTACCGCGAGGCCAGGGCGGCCTATGACGAGGCGCTCGCCACCTACCGCACGCAGGTGCTCACCGGACTCCAGGAGGTCGAGGATGGGCTCTCGGACCTCCGGCTCCTGGGAGGCCAGGCCGACGCCCTGAAGGCGGCCGTCGCGGCCGCGCAGGGGGCCGTCCGCCTTTCGACCGTGAGGTACAAGGCGGGGCTCGTGAGCTACATCGAGGTGATCGACAGCCAGCGGACGCTTCTGGCCAGCGAGGTGGCGCTCACCCAGGCGCGCGCCGACCGGCTGACCGCGACCGTCTTTCTTATCCGGGCACTCGGGGGCGGCTGGTAGTCCCGGACAGGCTCCCGGGCGCCAAACAGAGCTTTGCCGCACCGGAAAAGGTGTTATAGTGGGTTTCACGTCAGACGTCGCGCCGCTTTGGGCGCAGGCTTTCACCCCAGGCTCCCCATGATTCCTCGCCCCCAACCTGCTCGGATCGCGCGTCTACTCCTGCCCGTGGTCCTTGCGGCGGCCTCAGGCCATGCCGCGGAGACGGGCGCCCGCGACCAGAAGCCGGTTCTCCTCGACCAGGTGGTCGTCGACGCGTCGAAGACCCACACGCTCTTCATGGGGGCGGACATCTCCGTGAACCTGGACAAGGATATCTACCCCGTGCGGGATGTCGCCGGGACCTCCTGGGTGATCGACATCAACGGCAAGGACAAGGTCGTCTCCGCAAAGAAGGGTCCCCTCAACCTGAAGATCACGCCGACCCTTAAGCTCACGGAGGTGGCGGCCACCATCGTCGGCTTCAGGAAGGAGGCCGCCTATTCCTACGAGAACGATCCCAGCGTCCTGATGACCCGCGGGCTTTCGGCCTCGGCGTCAATGAACGCCGACCTCCTGGCGGTCCAGGCCAATGCGGAGCACGTCGCCGACGCCATCTCGAACAAGGCCTTCGGGGACATGGGTGCCCTCGCTTCGTCGGACAACCAGTTTAGCGACGCAGCCCTGCGGGCTTCTATTGGAACCCGATCAACTCCCTATGTGATTCCCAAGGGGGGGTACACGGCCGCCAATGTCGGGGCTTTCATTGCCGCATATGGCGCCGCGAATACCGCATCGCAGGCGGGCATGGTCTCCTTCGCGCAAAGGGGTGTCGCCAGTGCGGCGAACCAGACGACGAACGGCAACGAGCCGATCGGCAATCTGGTCACCAAGGGCCACGACGCCATGGACGTCGACTTTAGCATCGCCTCGGCGCACCCGCTCCGGAACCCGTACATCGTCACCATGGCCCGGATCAAGACCCCCGGGAGCAAACCCGGGTACGTCCAGAACCATATCTACGCACGCGCGCTCGACCCCATCGACCAGCAGTTCAGCCACGTGCACTTCTCCGAGGAGGGCTTCCCCTTCGAATACGAGCTCGTGGACTTCCAGGTCCACCTCTACGACCGGGGGGTCGAGATCGCCACCAACCTGGCTGCCAACCGCGTGGAGCTGACACGCGAGGAGGCCTTCGAATACGTGAAGATGGAGTACGTGAGCGCGCACAAGGGAGACACCCTCCCGGCAGTCCCCGTCATGGGACGCCTGCCCTCGGAGCTTCCCAACCGGATCGCCGCCGGCAAGTACGCGGAGACCTATTTCGTGCAGGTGAACAAGGACGGCCTCGGCCGGGAAGTGTACGAGGACAGGCTCTGCACGAAGAAGGTGGATGACGCCTTCCTTGCCTCGGTCGTCGCCGGCATGCGCTTCAAGCCCGCGCTCTCCGGCGGCACGCCCGTGGACGGGGTCGCGGCCGTCAACCTGACGAAGCTCCAGTTCTAGGACCTCATTTAAGGCACGATTCTCGGATCACGCGGCGGGCGGCAAACTCAATGGAAAGCGAAACAATGAGCACTTCAGTCCCTGGCACCTCCTCACATTTTGGCGTCTCCGGTGAGGGCCGCGCGCCGATCGCTGCCATGAAAGGCACCGGGTGTGCCCTCCGCTTCGTTTGGCCGGTTACCGCGTTCCTCCTGATGGCATCCCCTGCTCTTTTTGCTCAGGGAAGCGCCCGCGCCCAGAAGCCGGTCATGCTCGACGAGGTGGTCGTCGACGCGTCGAAGACCCACACCCTCTTCATGGGGGCGGACATCTCTGTGAACCTCGACAAGGACATCTACCCGGTGCGGGACGTCGCTGGCACCTCCTGGGTGATCGACATCAACGGCAAGGACAAGGTCGTCTCCGCGAAGAAGGGTCCCCTAAACCTGAAGATCACGCCGACCCTGAAGCTGACAGAGGTCGCGGCGACAATCGTGGGGTTCAATAAGGTAGCGGCGTATTCCTTCGAGAACGATCCGAGTGTTCTCATCACACGTGGTCTTTCCCAATCGGCGTCGACGAACGCGATGCTCCTCGGAGTTTCAGCCGACGCCGAGCACAAGGCTGACACGGCGGCCAACAAGGCGCTTGGGGACGCCGCGCTCTTCGTCGGAGCGGACAGCCAGTTCGGTGACGCCGCCCTTAAATACGGCTCGGAGACCCTTCCTGCTGTGACCCATCCGGGAAAAGTTGTCCTCATACCCGGAGGTTCATACCGCCTTCCAAGCGGGGCCACTGATTTTAACCTCCCTGAATTCCAGGCGGGTACCATCCTGGTCGCCAACCAGGCGGCCACAGCGGCGCAAATCCAGACGACGAATGGCAACGAGCCCGTCGGAAGCCTGGTGACCAAGGGCCACGACGCCATGGACGTCGACTTTGACATCGCCTCGGCGCACCCGCTTCAGAACCCGTACATCGTCACCATGGCGCGGATCCGAACCCCCGGCAGCAAGCCCGGGTACATCCAAAACCACATCTACGCCCGCGCGCTCGACCCCATCGACAAGCACTTCACGCACGTTCACTTCTCCGAGGAGGGCTTTCCCTTCGAATACGAGCTCGTGGATTTCCAGGTCCACCTCTACAACCGCGGGGTGGAGATCGCCACCAACCTGGCGGCAAACCGGGTGGAGCTGACGCGCGACGAGGCCTTCGAGTACGTGAAGATGGAGTATGTGAGCGCCCACAAGGCCGACACCCTCCCCGCCGTGCCCGCCATGGGCCGCCTGCCGTCGGAATTGCCCAACCGGATCGCGGCGGGCAAGTATACGGAGACCTATTTCGTGCAGGTGAACAAGGACGGCCTCGGCCGGGAAGTGTACGAGGACAGGCTCTGCACGAAAAAGGTGGATGACGCCTTCCTCGCCTCGGTCGTGGCCGGCCTGCGCTTCAAGCCCGCGCTCGCCGGCGGCACGCCCGTGGACGGGGTCGCGGCCGTCAACCTGACGAAGCTCCAGTTCTAGAGGCTTCGCCCCTTGGGGCGCCGTTCCCGATGAAACGCCACTGGACGACCCTTCTCATCCTTGGGCTTCTGGCGGCTGGCTGCGCCACAGCCCCGGACCCGTTCCCCATCTGGAAACTCTGGGGCCTGGACCTCTCGAAGCAGGAGGACGGCTCAGTCCTTGTTCCCGACACCCCCGGCAACTGGAGACGGCTGTCCCGCCTCTTCAGCGATGAGGTGAAACGCGAGGCCGTTGGGCTCCCGCCGACCGGGGGCTACGAGACCTGGCCCGACTTCTGGCACAAGAGTTTCTCGGAGATCCGCGCGAACCATGAGCACCCGGAGAAATACTTCGCCCTGATCCTTAACCTTCGGCGCGAGCAGTCCCTACCCGACCTGCCGCGCGCGGCCCTCGCCCCATAGGCCCTACGGGGGGAGGACCAGGGAGCCCGCGGGCATCTGGTGGACGGCGAACCCCAGTTTGTCGGCCCACTCCGCGATGACCTTGGAGACCGGAGACGACCCGGTGGAGCCGCCGTGGCCCGCATTCGACTCGATACGGATCAGGATGGGTCCGGAGCCCGGCACGAGGGAGGCCGCGTGCTGGAGTTCAGCCGCGTACTTGTAGGAGTGCGCGGGGAAGACCCGGTCGTCGTGGTCGCCCGTCGTGATGAAGACCGGGGGGTACTTGACGCCCTCCCTCACCGTGTGCACCGGCGAGTACGCCCGAAGGTATCTGAATCCCACGGGGTCCCCGCTCGTTCCGTAATCGCTCGCCCAGCTGGCCCCGACCGTGAACGTGTGGTAGCGGAGCATGTCCATCACCCCGACCCCGGGCATCGCGACCGCGCAGAGGTCGGGGCGCTGGTTGAGGACCGCCCCGACGAGGAGCCCGCCGTTTGAGCGCCCCTCGATCATCAGGCGGTCGCGCCGGGTGTAGCCCTGCCCCACCAGGAAGTCCGCGGCGGAGATAAAGTCGTCGAACACGTTCTGCTTGTGCTCCCGCGTGCCCGCCTGATGCCAGGCTTCCCCGTACTCCCCGCCCCCGCGCAGGTTCGCGACCGCGTAGAGGCCGCCCATCTCCAGCCAGACGGCCGGGGGCACGGCGTAGGTCGGGGAACTCGAGATGTTGAACCCGCCGTAGCCGTACAGCCAGGCGGGGGTCGATCCATCGAACTTAAGGCCCCTCCTCGCGGTGATGAACATCGGTATCCGCGTGCCGTCCTTCGACGGATAGAACACCTGCCGCGTCTCGAAGTCCCCCGGCTGGAAGGCCGTCCTGGCGCTCTCGAGCACCGAGCAGTTGCCGGTCGCCGCGTCGGCCGCGAGGACCGAGGGCGGCTCAAGGAAGGACGAGAAGCCGAAATAGAAGGTGGTGTCCCTGGCCCGGGTGCTGATCCCCGAGACCGAGCCCAGTCCCGGGAGCGCGACCTCGGTCCGGCCCGTACCGTCCAGGGAATAGACCGCCAGGACGCTCCGGGCGTCGTGCTCGGTGAGGACGACAAGCCTGTCGCCCGCATAGTCCGCGCTTTCGATCGTGTCCGGTCCCTCGGGCACGGGCACCTTCCATCCCGCCGCGGAGGGCGCGGAGAGGTCCACGGCCACGACGCGCCCCCGGGGCGCGTCCTTGGTCGTTCGGATGAAGAACACCCCGCCCTTGTTTCCGATCACCGAATACGTGGCATCAAGGGACGTCAGGAGGCCGACCACCGGCCCCGTGATCCGCGGTGCCGACGGGTCCCCCAGGTCGACGTAGGAGATCGCGTCCTTGTTCTCGGACGTCGGCCTCACCCGGATCACCAGGTAGCGCCCGTCGTCGGTCACCCCTCCGCCGAAAAGCCAGTCCGGATGCTCCTTGAGCTCGAAGATAAGGGTGTCGGCGGACTGGGGCGTCCCGATCCGGTGATAATAGAGCTGCTCGCCCTGGATCTTCCCAAAAAGCTTATCCCCCTTCGGGACATCAGGGAACCGGCCATAGAAGAAGCCCTTTCCGTCGTGGGTCCACGAGATCCCGGAGAACTTGACCCACTGGATCACATCCGGAAGGTCCTTGGCGGTTTCCACGTCGCGCACGTGAAGCTCCTTCCAGTCGGAGC
>CAISPT010000175.1 GCA_903887455.1 uncultured Opitutaceae bacterium
AAGATCCAGGTGTTGGTCTCTGTGGGCGCCATCCGCTTCATCTCGAGGGTCATCGGGACCGGCTCTCCGCCGATCGGGACGGTGGTGTGGAGCACCGCGTTGTCCCACGTGTCGCAGGCGGCGGTGCCCCCCTTGCCGTCGGGACGGGTCGTGTAGATCTTCTGGAGCTGGGCGTGGAGGTGGGACGGCCGCCAGCCGAGCCTGAGCGGCAGGTGGGCGACGTGGAGGCCCAGGTCGTTCATGACGCCCGCCTCGCCGCACTGCGCGCTCCGGCGCTTCCAGTTGATGGGTTTCGAGGGGTCCAGATCGCTCGAGTGCAGGAAGGCCGACCGGACCTCGATCAGCCGCCCCAGGTCCCCGGAGGAGGCCATCCTGAAGGCGCGCCTGGCGCCGGGCAGGAAGGGGAACTCCGAGGACACCCGGACAAAGCGCCCGAGGCGCGAGGCCTCGTCGCGGATCCTGCGGGCCGCCCCGAGATCGACCCCGAAGGGCTTCTCCGCGAAGAGGTCCTTGCCCGACCTGAGGACGTCCAGGTAGAGGGCCTCGTGGAGGTCGTGGGGCACGGCGACGTAGACCACGTCGATGTCGGGTCGCGCGAGGAGCGTCCGGTGGTCGGTGTCGAAGTGCCGGATGCTCGGAACCTGGCGGAACCAGTCGAGGGCGGCGGGGTTCACGTCGCACACGCCGCAGAGCTCCGGCGCGACGGGGCAGTCGAGAAGCGAGAACCACCGGCCGAAGGCGCTTGCGACCTCGCGGCCCATCAGGCCCGCCCCGATCACGGCCACCCTGACCTTGGCTTGGGGGGCGGCGGCGCTCATGCGAGGAGAGCCAGGGCGGCGGCCGGGGACATCCCCTCGTGGACGACCGCCATCAGCGCCCGGGTCATCCGGTCGGGGTGGGGGTGCTGAATGATGTTTCGGCCGTAGACGATCCCGGCGGCGCCCTGCGCGATCAACGCGGCGGTGCGCGAGAGGATCTCGGCCTCGGGGGCTCGGCCCCCGCCCCGGACGAGGACGGGAATGCCCCCCGCTATCTGGATCACCTTGTGGTAAACAGACACGTCGTCCGTCGGGTCGGCCTTGATGATGTCGGCGCCGAGTTCGACGGCTTGCCGGACGAGCGGGATGATCTTCGAGGGGTCGCCGTCCACCATGTAGCCGCCGGCCTTCGCGTTCGGCTGGAAGACAAGGGGTTCCACCATGAGCGGCATTCCGTAGTGGTAGCACTCGGGCTTGAGCCTGAGGATGTTCTGGATGCACTGGTCGGCCACCTCGGGCTGGTCCGGGATCGAGAAGAGGTTCACGACGACGCACGAGGCGTCGAGCCTGACGGCCTGGAGCACCGGCTCCTCGATCATTCGGGAGAAGAGGGTGCGCGGGAGCCGGGTGCCGTAGACATTGGCGACGTCGGTCCTCAGGACGAGGGCGGGCTTCGGCCTCACCGGAAGCTTCTGGAGGTGGGGGGCCTGGCCCACCGTAAGCTGGATCGCGTCGGGCGCGCTCTCCACCAGGGTTGCGACCGCCGCGGGGAGGTCCTCGATGCCGCTCAGGAACGAGCCTTCGTTGAAAAACCCGTGGTCGATCGCGACGTCGAAGCAGCGCCCCGTCCGTGGGTTGAAGAGTCGGTTCAGTCGTGCGGCTTTCATGGGTTTTTGGGGATCGGCTTCCGTCCCGGGCACCATTTCCAGTTTCCCGGGCGCCCATTCACAATGTCCAAATTGCGGACCCCGTGTCGACTAAATCGGACGAAATGTCCGGGCACGGCTAGGCGCGGCCCTGCCCGGCGCCGTAGCGCAGCTCCCGGACCTCGATCGCCCCGGAGACCACGTGCACAAACGGTTTGCCGTCGGCGACGCCCACGGTGCCGTAACCCGTGGCGGTGCTCAGGAACCCGCGGAAATCGCCGGACTCGGGCGGGTCCAGGTGGAGCACCTTGTCGACGGCGTCGTAGCGGGCGCCGCTGAGGGCCTGCAGGAGGGCGTACGAGGCCATGGCGCGGGCGTACCAGTGGCCCCATTCGTACTCGTCGAAGGGGTTTCGGGCTGCGCCGTCGTAGCGCGCGCGGCAGGCGCGCACGATGTCCAGGCCCTCCCTCACCATTCCCATCATGATCATGTGCGAGGCGGCCTGGTACTCGATCCCGGTCCACACCTCGTTCGAGTAGACGAAGGGGAGCGAGGGCATGCCGCCGAGGGGCCAGGTGCAGAGGATCAGCCCGCCCTCCGCGCCGTTGGCGTAGGTCGGGCGCTGGGGGTTGGCGTGCGCGGAAAGGTCCGGCTTGAAGTTGTGCCGGTAGACCGACTTGAGGTGGCTAAGGAGCTTGTCGCGGTCGAGCACCCTGCCTCCGCCGCTCGCCTGGAGGAGCCAGGCCCCGAGGACCCCGTCGGAAAGGCAGCCGTTGCCGTATTGGTATTTCGGGCCCTCGCGTTCGAGCAACTCGAGCGCCTCGCGCGAGTAGTGGCCGCCGAAGGACTTGCTTGAGGGGTCGTCGACCTTGGCCCTCAAGCCCTTCCACCGGGTCGCCTGGCGGTAGTACTGGCCGTTGAAGAGCTCCCGGTTGGCGCGCTCCGATCCGCGGGCGAGGAGCTCCTCGTAGGCGGCAACGTCGTCGCCGAGCGCCCGGCCCATGGCCGACGCGGCCGCGAGCGCCCCAAGGTAGAAGCTCGAGATCATGCCCGAGGGCCCCCAGAACTCGATGTCGTAGGTGTTGTGCTGGGGCTCCTCCGGCAGGCCGCTCCGGAGCGGGTCCCACGTGGAGATGCAGTAGTCCAGGCTCTTCCTGACTCGCGGCCAGATCGACCTGAGCCACGCAGTGTCGCCGCTCACCCTCCACTCCCTGTGGACCTTGATGATGCCTCCGAGCTGCCCGTCCGCCGCCGCGTAGAAATCGTGGGGGGCCGGCTGGATTGGCAGGGCGACGCGGAAGTTCTGGTGGCCGGTGGCGTCCTGCGCGACCCCGAACTCGGTCTCCCTCAGGGTGCGCTCGAGGGAAGGGAAGAGGTGGGCGATCGCCTGGGCGTAGTTCCAGACGTGGGTGCACGTGCCCGGCCCCTGGGCGTTTTCCTCGTCGCAGCCCTCCCATCCCCATAGCCTCCCGTCGGCCTGCCTGAGCACGGTGGGGGACTTGAGGATGGAAAGGTTGGCCGCCACCGCCTCGACCGCCTCCGGCGCCAGCGTGGTGTCGAAGAAGCAGGTGGAGAAGCGCTCCGCCCGCCGTCTCAGATCGAAGTAGTTCTCGGCCCAGTAGGCGGCCAATGCGTCGACATCGGCAAACCGCGCCGAATACCACGGCCTGTGGTAGTCAGAGGGGTCGTAGGGCTTAGACCCCGCGTGGGCGGCCATCGCCGAGACCATGGACGTCGGGACGTACCACGAGAGCCTGACCCGGATCGTCCTCGACTGGCCCGGCACCAGGTGAAAGGGCACGAAGAGAGTCGCCCCGGGCGCCGGCCCACCGTCTGCCGGCGCCGGGCGGTCGAAGGCCGCCCCCTGCTCCACGTCCCTCCACGCCATCGTGATCGGGTCGAACCAGCCCCCCCGGAACCACGCCAGGTTAACCTTTGCCGACGGCTCGTCCACCGCGGCGCAGAACCACCCCTCCTGCCTTCCGGCCTCGGGCTTGGAGCCCCCGTGCAGCGCGAAACCGCCGGGGATCGCGCGGATGCCCTGTCCGGGCTCCGGCGGACCTCCCCAGGGGTCCTCTGCCAGGAAGTTGCGCGCATTCAGCGAGAAGACGGCGTCGATCTCCTCGTGGCCGGTGTGGGTGAAGGTGTACTCGAGGCCCGCCACCGGCAGGCTAGAGTCGTCCGCGTCGCCGGGCTCGAACGGGCTCCAGCCGGTGATGCGCGCCGAGACGGGGAGCGAGGGGTCCTCAAGCTCGACCCGCGCGAACGGGAAGTGCGCCCTGAAGCTGGCCTGCGCGAACCGGGGCAGGCCCGCTCCCATGGGGGCAGACCCGCTCGTCGCGTGCCTCCTCTCGTAGAGCTTCCACCGCGGCACGGGACCCTCGACAACCCGGGCTATCTTGCCGGGCCCGCCGAGCGATATCGCCGCCAGGATTCCGGGCTCGTTCTGAACGGAGGGCTGGTGCCGGATCGAGACGTGGGTCAGGGCCCCGGTGCCCGAGAGGCACACCGTGCCGGCCCCGATCCCTCCCATCGGGAAGGCGACCTGGGCGAGCGACTCGCCGCGGTAGGTGAAGTCGGGCGCCCTCGGCTGGGGAGAGGCGGGCGCCGCCGCCGGTCCCGCGTCGTTACCCTTTGCGATCGAGGCCCCGACCGCCAGCGCGCCCAGGGTGGCGGCCGAGCTCTTGAAGAATTGCCGGCGTGCGATCAGTTTCTCGGGCAAGGGAGGAAGGGGCTCGGGGTTGCGAGACAGCGGACCGGGCCAGTTGTGCCGGGGCTCCGCCCGCAAGGCAAACGCAATGGTCGCCGCCGGGCCGGGTTCCGGCCTAAGGCGTGATCTCCGGATGGTACTTGTAGGTGCCGTCCACGAACTTCCCGTGGTCGACGGCCGCCACGACGAGGATTCCCCCTGGAACCCGTTGGCGAACATCTAGACCATGTTCGGCTCGAGTCCCTCTGGGCTCAACCTCCACGCCTGTCACTTTACCGTCCCCTGCAAGGGCATTATGGACCCTAGGCGGCCTCAACCACGGGCTTTGGGTGCAGCGTCTTGTGCACCATCTCGAGAAGCGCCTGGACCTTGAAGGGCTTGTAGAGGAACGCCTCGCCGAACCTTTCGGTCCTGACGCCGCCCCCGTTGCTTGAGAGGCCGCTCATCGCCATCACCTTGGTCCGGGGATTGAGGTGCTGGACGATCGACGCAAGCGCAGCGCCATCGAGGTTCGGCATGACCAGGTCGGTGATCACCAGATCGATGTCCCGGCTCTGCGTCGCGAAGGTGGCCACCGCCTCGGTTCCGTCGCCTGCCGTGATCACGCGGTAGCCGTTTCGAGTCAGCATCGCGGCCGTCATCTCCTTGATCTGCGGCTCGTCGTCGACGACCAGGATCATCTCGCCCTGGCCGGCCTCCCTCTTCTCCGGGGTGGCCTCGCTCCGCCGCTCGCTCTGCGAGACTTCGGCGGCCGGCAGGTACACCCGAAATGCCGTGCCCCGGCCCCGCTCTGTCTTCAAGGCGATGAAGCCCCGGTGGTTCTCGACAATGCTGCGCACGGTCGAAAGCCCGAGGCCCGTCCCCTTGCCCGCGCCCTTGGTCGTGAAGAAGGGTTCCCAGATGCGCGACAGCGCGTCCGGCGCGATCCCGACTCCCGAGTCCTCGACGCGGATGACGACCCACGCACCGGGTCGGCCCCCGCTCACCCGCTTCGCCCTGGCCTCATCAAGCAGGCAGTTCTCGGCGCTAAGGCTGAGCGTCCCCCCGACCGGCATCGCGTCCCTGGCGTTCACGCAAAGGTTCAGCAGCACCTGGTGGATCTGGGTTGGGTCGGCCATGATCGGCCAGAGGTTGTCCGGGAAGCCGTACTCGACGCTGATGTTGCTGGGGAACGTCTCTCGTGTGACCGCCAGCGTCTCACGCAGCAGGTGCTTCAACTGCACGATCTGGGGAGCGCTCGCCGCGCCGTGCGCGAAGGAGAGGATCTGGCGCACCAGGTCGACGCCCCGCTCCGCGCTCTTCTCAAGCGAGGTGATGATCCTCAGGTCGTCGGGGTTGGTGGCGTGCTCCCTGAGGACGGGGGCGGCTAGGATGATTGGGGAGAGGACGTTGTTCAGATCGTGAGCGATCCCCGAGGCCAGCATCCCGATGCTCTCCAGGCGCTGCGCCCTCAGGAAACGCTCGTCGGAAGCGCTGATGTCCGCGGCCGATGGCGGGGTGGGGTGGCCGTTCTTGGCCTCGCTCCCCTCGTCGCAGATCAGCGTGCTACTCATCGGTTCAGGCGGACAAACCCGGTGCCCCGACGCCATTAATCGCTTCGGCTCCCGCGGCATAGCGGGTCGCGAGACGGGCCCCTCGGCAGCGGCCCTTTAGCCAATTCTGCAGGCCGAAGACTTCCATTCCTGCAAGCTGGGTGCGTCGCCGTGCACCCTCGACGTCCAATTCTACGTCTTTTTACGTAATGATGACGGGCATTTGTGATCCGCAGTTAATCGCAAGGT
Source organism: uncultured Opitutaceae bacterium (assembly GCA_903887455.1). Classification (GTDB taxonomy): domain Bacteria; phylum Verrucomicrobiota; class Verrucomicrobiia; order Opitutales; family Opitutaceae; genus Palsa-1447. The sequence continues at coordinate 6,116 of CAISPT010000175.1, forward strand.
GCTTGAGATTGGGGAACCACCGCCCTAACACTCCCCGCGTGAAAATCGTAATCGTCGAAGACCATTTGATGATCCGGGACGTTGTACGAAAGGTTTGCAGCTCTGACTTCGGCTACGAGGTGGTGGGGGAGACCGACTCGGGAGTGCAGGCGGTGGAGTTGATCCTAAAGCACCGCCCCGACGCGGTGATCCTCGACCTGTCGCTGCCGGACATGGACGGCTTCAATGTCGCCGACCGCGTGCTGAGGGTGATCCCGAACCTGCGGATCCTGATGCTCTCCTCCCACTGCGACGACTACACTCTTTTCCGCGTGGAGAAGTCAGGCGTGCACGGGTTTCTCGACAAGAACTCGAACACGATCGAGACCCTGCGCGACGCCTTAAAGGCCATCGGCGAGGGGCGCATCTACTTCTCGCAGGCGTTTCAGGCCGCAAGGATGGCGCGAAGGTCCGACCCGCGCTCCTTCATCAAGGTGCTCTCGGACTGGGAGAGGGCAATCCTGTCGCTCATCGGCCAGGGCCTCACTGACGAGGAGATCGGGGAGCGGCTTAACCTCTCCCCGCGGACCGTACAAACCCACCGCAGCAACATCCTGCGCAAGCTCGACTTGAAGGGCACGCCCAAGCTGATCGCGTTCGCCGTAGAGAACGGTTTCACGCAGATACAGTCGAGGCACGGATCGATTCCAGTTTACACTTGAAGGCCGCGAACTCGGTCTCGAACCGGGCGAACATGCCTTGGAGCTCGCTCCTGGTGGCCGTGCCCGAGGCGATTTGGATGTCGCGCGCGATGCTCCCTAGCCGCTCGTATTTCACCACACTGCAGTGCGACAGGAGCCGGTGAGCGATCCTGTGGATCTCCGAGGGCTCGCCGGAATCGATTATGCGGCGCGCGGCACCCCGGTCGCTGTCGAATGACGCGAGGAAGCGGTCGATCTGGCCGGAGAGGCCCTCCAAGGTCTCGGTCCCGAGGAATGTGAGCATCTCCAGGTCGATCTCCCCCGGGGCCTCGAAGGTGATGTGCTGGGACCTAACCTCGATCGAGGCCGCCGTCCTCAAGGGGCCTCCCAGGTCGCTCAGGGCGGCGGCAATCTTGCCCGGCGTGATCGGCTTTGAGATGAACGCGTCCATGCCGGCCTGCAGGCACGCCTCCTTGTTCATGTCGGAGGAGTGCGCGGTCGTCGCGATGATGATGGTGCGTCTCGTCGACGGCTCGACCGCCCGGTAGCGCGCGGCAACCTCGGTCCCGATCATGCCGGGCAGGTTCCAGTCGAGGAAGGCCACGTCGTAGTGCGAGCTTTGCAGCCTTTCAAGGGCCTGCGTCCCGTCGTTCACGACGTCGGACTGGATGTCGAGCTTCCTGAGGACCGCCTGCATGGCGATGACGTTGTAGTCGATGTCCTCGACGATAAGCGCCCTGAGCGTACCGGGGGACGTGACGTTCGCGCCCTTGCCGGCCGACGAGCCGTTCACCGTGAGGAACGGCAGTTCTGCCCAGAATTGGGAACCTTTCCCCGGCTCGGACTCGACCCCGACCCGCCCGCCCATCTTTGTCGCGAGCAGGCGGCTCACCGCCAGGCCGAGTCCGGTGCCGCGGATATTTCCCGCGCGGGCGGACTCCAGTCGGGTGAACTTGGTAAAGAGGGTCGAGATCTCGGCCTCCGTCATCCCCATCCCCTGGTCGCGGACGAAGAAGCGGACACGGTCGTGAATGCCACACAGGGCGCCCACGGTGATCGGCTTGCCCGCCCCGAATTTCAGGGCGTTGGTGAGGTAGTTCAGGACGATCTGCTGGACGCGCGCGGAGTCGCCCACCAGGGTGCCGGGCACCGCGTCGTCAACCTCGATGCTGATCGTTGATCCGGCGGCCTTTGCGTTCTCGACGATCATCGCCACGCACTGCTCAAGGAGGACGCGCACGGAGAAGGGGGCCGAGCGGAGCTCGATCCTTCCCGCCTCGATCTTTGAGAAGTCGAGCACGTCGTCCACAAGCGCGGCGAGCAGGTTCGCGCAGCTGTTGATGGAGTCGACCAGGTGGCGCTGCCGCTTGTCGAGCTGGGTCTCCTCGAACGCGATCGCTAGTCCCAGGATCCCGGAGATCGGGTTCCGGATCTCGTGGCTCATGTTGGC
>CAISPT010000176.1 GCA_903887455.1 uncultured Opitutaceae bacterium
ACCTGAATTGGGACGTGGCCTACGAGCCCGGCAGGCTTGAGGCCTTCGGATACCGCGGGGGCGTCGCCGCCGCGACAAGCGCAGTTGAGACGACCGGCGAGCCGTCGGCACTCCGCCTTGTCCCGGACCACACGACGCTCGCCTCCAACGGGTCCGACGCCGTGGTTGTGCGGGTCGAGGTGCTGGACGACCATGGCCGAATCGTGCCGACCGCCGACACCCTGGTGTCCTTCGAGGTCCACGGACCCGCCCGCCTGGTGGGCGTCGGCAACGGCGACCCCTCGTCCCACGAGAACGACCGCTTTGTCGACGCCGTGTCGACCCTGCCCGTTGCCGACTGGCGCGGCCGGATCGCCCCGGCCGACACGGAACAGCCGTCCGAGCCCGGGACGCTCCCGCCCCTGACGGCCCTCGGCAACTGGAAGGCTCCGCTCCCCCGCGGCGGAGAGCTCTACGACCTGTGCGCGAGCTTCGAGCTGGCCGAGGTCTCCGCATCCACGAGCTACCACCTCTACCTTCCCTCGCTCGGGACAAAGACCACCCTTTGGGTGAACGGCCACCTGCTGGCGACGCGTGCGGACACGTCCGTGAGCGGTCCCGACCTGGTCCTCGACCACAGCGTCCTGGCGGCCGGAGCGAACCGCGTCCAGCTGATCGCCGCCCCCTTTGCCGACGGCAAGAACCACATCCCCGACCGCACGCGCCTCGGCGCAGTCCAGGCCCTGAGGCAGGCGGAACCGTGGCAGCGCAGGGCGTTCAACGGCCTGGCCGAGGTGACCGTGCAGTCCGCGGGGGGACCGGGAACAGTGATGCTTGAGGCTCGGGCGGAGGGCCTCCTGTCGAAGCCCCTCATCCTCGCCGGCTCGTCCGGGCCCGTTCCGCGCTAGCCCGGGGCAAGGGCCCTCAGCTCACCATTGAATAGTCGTACGGAGCGCGCATCTCGCGCTTCAGGTACTTGTTGGCCGCGTGCGCGTGCCAGCCGACGAACTTCTCGGTCGTGGAATCCCACTCGAGCTTGAGCCCTGTCCGCAGCGAGATCGCGCCCAGGTGGCACATCGTGGCGGAGCGGTGGCCCGTCTCGACGTCGCAGATCGGCAGCTGCCGGGAGCGGACGCAGTCCACAAAGTTCCCCATGTGATTGTTGCTCTTGTAGAGCCGCACGGCGGACTCCGGGAGCGGTGTGGTGAGCAGGTGCGGATCGCTCGCTGTGATCTCGTCCCTGTTCACCCAGATCCATCCCTCCGTGCCCACGAAGCGGATCCCGTTGTGCTGCCCGTCCTTGTTGACCACCGAGCCGAAGATGGAGTCGTCCTTGGTCGTCTTGATGTTGAGCCGGATGCCGTTCGCGTAGGTGTAGTTGACCTGGTACTCGGAGAACGTCGTGTAGCCGCCGGGGATGGGCTCCGCCAGGACCTTCGACTCAACCTTGTTCGGCGCCAATAGCCCGATGGCCCAGTAGGCGATGTCGTTGTGGTGCGCGCCCCAGTCGGTCATGGTCCCGCCGGAGTACTCGTACCAGTAGCGGAAGGTCGTGTGGCACCTCTCCTTCACGTAGTCCACGGCCGGGGTCTGGCCCTGCCAGAAGTCCCAGTTAAGCCCTGCCGGCACGGGCTGGGGTTTGAAGGGGCCGTCCCTGAGTCCGGCGGGCAGCCAGACATTGGCCTCCTGAAGCTTGCCCAGCCGGCCGTTGCGCACGAGCTCGCAGGCGAGGCGGAACCTTGGCGAACTGCGCTGCTGCGTGCCTGTCTGCAGGACCACGCCGTTGTCGCGAACGGCGCCCACCACGTGGCGCCCCTCATCGATCGTGAGCGTGAGCGGCTTCTCTCCGTAAATGTCCTTCTTGGCCCTCGCCGCGGCGATGTTGACGAGCGTGTGCCAGTGGTCAGGCGTCGCATTGATGACGCAGTGGATGTCCGGCCTTTCCAGCACCTTCCTGAAGTCCGAGTAGATGTCGGGAACCTTGCCGTCCACCGTGAAATGCTTCGCCGCGGCCGCCGCGTGCTCGGCGTCGACATCGCAGACCGCGAGCAGCTCCCCATAGCGAACGGCGTTGGTCGCATCGAACCGGCCCTGGCCGCCGCAGCCGATCAGGGCGAACCCCGGCCGGTCGTTGGGCGCAGGGGCCTTTGCCGGGATCTCCTCGGCCCCAAGCTGCTGCCTCTCGATGAACCAAAGGGGCAGCCCCGTCATCGCGGCGATTACGCTGCAGCGGCTCATGAATTGGCGCCTGGAGATGTCGAACATCGCGGGCGATGACGTGGCGGCTTTGCGGGTCTTCGAGGCGGGGGTACTCATAAGTAGGGGGGCCGGATCCGCCGCGCAGGGTCGCGGGACTTTCGGGTGTCGGCCGAGGGGATCCCAAAATTGCGCGCCGATCGCACCCTTTGCAAGGGGCGTGTCCATATTTTGCCCCCAAAGGCTCGACAGGACGCCGCGGGGGCGCTGAGCCTTGGGGGCCGTGCCTCCCTCCTGCCGCCTGCCCGTGAAGGCCGTACCCAACGCTCCCCGGAGCCAGATCGCCGGATGGACGGGGGATACCCTCAAGGTCAAGGTCCACGCGCCCGCGCTCGACGGCCGGGCCAACGACACGCTCTGCGAGTTCCTTGCCGAGGAGCTCGGCCTGAAGAGGAGCGCAGTCACCCTGGTGCAGGGAGCAAAGTCGCGACAGAAGCTCGTGGAGGTGGCGGGGCTTTCCCTGGAGCAGGTGAAGGCGAGCCTTGAGGCCGCGGGATCAGGTTCCTGACCGCGGCTTGACGGGGCGGGCCTCGATCAGGCCCAGCAGCAGGAAATAAATGGCCCCGGTCGCCAGTGCGGTCTCGGGGTGCCGCTGCCAGAGGCCCGTTCCCGCGTTCGGCCACACCTCCCTGAGGACGGCGGGCGTAATGCCGCCCTGCGGCACGGGAAGCAGGATCGTCAGGAACACGAGCCCGATATAGAGCACCGTGGCCGCGGCGGCGCGGAAGCGGAACATCGCGGTGTTCGCGTCGTCACCGCCCACCCACACCGAACAGAACCGTCCCGACATCACGGCCACAAACGACGCCAGGATCTCCCAGCTGTGGAAACAGAGGGCGATGACCGCGCCGAAGAAGGCGTACAGCGCTCCCAGCCGCATGAGCGACCTCCTCCTGACGTCGCCCTCCTTGGTCGCGGAGATCGAGATCAGGAAGGCGCTCGAGTGCATGACCAGGAATTCGATGACAAGGATGCCGACCCCAAGCTTGACCCACCGGCCATGGTCGACCGACATCGGCCACCACCAGGCAAGGAAGAACATCACGGCCACGATCCAGCACGAGCACGCGGCCCAGAGGCGCCCCAGGACGTCGGCGGCCCCGCCTTCGGACTGAGCGGCACTTAGGGGAGGGGGTTCCTGCATCGGGGACCGAGGAAAACGGCCCCCGCCGCCCTGTGCAACCCGCCAGTCTCGGCGCACTTGACGGCCGCGGCATTACGGCAACATTAGGCCGCAAATGTTCGCCCGGATGAGCACACGACCGAGCCCGCTGACGCGCCTCACCGCGTCCCTGGCGGTCGTGCTTGTCCTTGCGCTGTCGGTCTTCGCGGCAAGCCCCGAGCTTCACGGTTTCCTGCACGACCATGCCGTCGGATCCCACGCGGGCGGCGCCTCACAGCAGGGCGACACCGACCACGACGACGGGTGTGTCGTCACGCTTTTTGCACAGGGTCTCTTGGCCGTCGTCGGCCTCCTCGCCCTGGCCTCGGCCGGACGGAGCCTGCGCATGGCGGCCCACGCCGCTGTTGAGCGCGTCGGCCCGCCCGCCCCGGCCTTCCTGCACCTGCCCCCGCAGGCGCCCCCGGCCCGCTCCTGATAGCGCGGCACCCACGGGTGCGCCCGTCCCCCGAGGGGGATCGGCGGCTCCCCGGTGGGCGCCTTCCGCCGGCATTGTGACGCTGTCGCCGCAGGCGACACCGTCCGGGGATTCCCCGTCCGATCCGGGCACACGCATCCGAAGCCATCCACACATGATTTTCCGCAGATCCCTCCTTACCTTCATCGCCCTGGCAGCCGCAGCCCGGGCCCAATCCGACACGCCTCCGCCCGGGGCCGAACAAAAGCCCACCCGTCTCGACGCCGTCGTGGTGACAGACGAGCTGGACCAGACCCGCGGGCTGATCCAGCCGAGCCTCGGCGCCACCTCGTTCATCATGGACCAGCAGCAGATCCTGAACGTTCCGCAGGGCGCGGACGCCCCGTTCAGCCAGGTGCTTCTGCGGGCCCCGGGCGTCGCAGAGGATTCTTCGGCCAACGGCGACCTCCACGTCCGCGGCGAGCACGGCAACCTCCAGTACCGGATCAACGACGTCCTGCTGCCCGAGGGGATCTCCGGCTTCGGGCTGGAGCTGGACCCGCGCTTCGTCCAGAGCATGCAGCTGATCACGGGTTCCCTCCCGGCGCAGTACGGCTTCCGGACCGCCGGGATCGTCGACATCCAGACCAAGACCGGAGGCTTCGAGAAGGGGGGCGAGGCGTCCGTCTACGGGGGCAGCTACGGCACCGTGCGCCCTAGCTTCGAGATCGGCGGGTCCCAGGGCAACGTGAGCTACTTCGCGGACACAAGCGTCGACCACAACCTGCTCGGGATCGAGAACCCAACGGCAAGCGCCCGGGCGATCCACGACAAGACCGACCAGGAGAAGGCCTTCGCCTACCTCTCCTATGTCCTCAACCCGACGAGCCGCCTCACCTTCATGGGAAGCATCTCGTACAGCGAGTTCCAGGTGCCCGACACTCCCGGGCTTGCCGCGGGCTCCTCCCCGGACGGCACGCCCTGGCTCCAGGGGCCCTTCGACTCGTCGCGGCTCAATGAGCGCCAGGACGAGCAGAACGCCTTCGGCGTCCTCACCTACCAGAAATCCGCGGGAGATCTGAACTTCCAACTCTCGGCATTCGGGAGAAACAGCGGCGTCCACTTCCTTCCGGACACGGAGGGTGACCTCTATTTCAACGGTGTGGCGAGCGACGTGAAGCGCACGCTCGACTCCGGTGGGTTCCAAGGGGACGGGAGCTTCTCGATTGGCGCCGCCCACACGCTGCGGGCGGGATTCCAGTTCCTGGACGAGCACGTGGCCGCGGATTCCCTGACCACAGTCTTCCCGGTCGACTCCGGCGGGAACCCGACGGGTCCCGCCTACCCGATCCTTGGCACAAGCTCCCAGCACGCGCTCTTCTCGGGCGCGTACCTCCAGGACGAGTGGAGGCTGCCGGGCCACCTCACGCTCAACACGGGGGTCCGGGCCGATTCCTATTCGTCCTCCACGGACACCGAGGGCCAGCTGAGCCCCCGCGTGAACCTGATACTTGAGGCCACGGAAACGACCACGCTCCACGCGGGCTACGCACGCTACTTCACGCCGCCCCCCCTCGAGAATGTTCCCGGCAGCACGCTCGCCTCGTTCCAGGGAACCTCTAACGCCTCGCCCTCAACGCTCGACGACCCGGTCAGGTCCGAGCGCGCGGACTACTTCGACGCGGGGCTCACCCAAAAGGTGGGCGACCACCTCCAGCTCGGGCTCGATGGGTACTACAAGAGGTCCCGCAACCAGATCGATGACGGGCTCTTCGGCCAGACACTGATCCTGTCGGCCTTCAACTACGACCGGGGCAAGGTCTACGGGATCGAGTTCTCGGGTTCGTACTCGAGCGGCGGCTTCTCCTCCTACCTTAACCTTGCGCACTCCGTCGCCCAGGGCAGGGACTGGACGTCGTCAGAGTTCCTGTTCGACACCGCCGCCCTCTCGTACGTCAAGGGGCACTGGATCTTCCTGGACCACGACCAGGCCCTCTCGGGGTCGTTCGGCGCGTCCTATGTCTGGAAGGACCACAGGGGTGACACGCGCCTCTACATCGACACGCTCTACGGCACGGGACTGAGAACAGACTCCACCGAACCCGACGGCACCGTGGTCCCCAACGGCGGCACCGTGTCGCCGTACTACTCGCTGAGCATAGGCGGAGAGCAGAGCTTCAAGGCGGGCCGCCACCGCGTCTGGAAGGTACGCCTGGACATCGTGAACCTCACGGACAAGAGCTACGAGCTGCGCAACGGCACCGGTGTCGGCGTGAACGCCCCGCAGTTCGGCATGCGGCGCGGTCTCTTCGAGAGCCTTTCCTACTCCTTCTAGGGGACAATGGACGCGAGGAGCCTCGACGCCCGGACTTGGACGATCACGTTGGCGGCGGTCACCATCAGACCGCCCGCGACGAGCGACCAGGTTGCCGATTCGTTCAGGTAGACGAGTCCCGACGTGGCTGAGATGATACCCGGCACGAAGAGGCAGAAGAGCGAGGCGAAGACTGGCTCGGTGCAGTAGATAAGGCCCGCCTGCGTCGACGTGATGTGGGGCTGCCAGCGCGTCATGATGGAGAAGGCCCCGACGGTGCAGACCACGGTCAGCAGGGCGGTGAGGCCGAGCCAGGAGGGCAGCGACCACGGGACGAGGAGGGCGCCCGCACTCGGCGCCGTGGCGGCCGCAAGGGCGGTGAACGCGGCGGCCTGAACTGCGAACATGATCCCCGTCACGGTGTCCGGACGGTTGGCCGCGAACTCGCGCTTCTCTATCCAGAGGATCTGGCCCGTGTAGAACACCGAGCACAGGAGGGTCTCCCACTCCCCCCTGCCGGGGCGCAGGTGGTGCACGTCCAGGTGCCCGAGAACGGCGACGCCGGCCAGGACAAGGCCGCAGCAGGCCCACACGACCAGGCCCGGGTTCCTGCGGTGGCGCAGTGCCACCCAGGTCGGAACGATGATTGCCGAGAGCTGCGTCAGGAACGCGGAGGTCGACGCCTCTGTGAACTGCAGCGCATCGGTCTGGAGCAGCGAGCCGAGCGCCGAGAAGCCCCCCGCGGCGGCCCCCTGGACAAGCTCGCCCCGAGTGGCGCGCAGCCCCCTGCGGCCGGCAAGGGCGACCATCACGATAGCCGCAAGGAGGTACCGAGGCGCCGCCGCCGCTGAGGCCAGGAACCAGTTCCCGGCGCCCGGGACGTGGTCGCGGGTCACCATCATGAGTGCCTTTATCACCGGGAAGCTGACGCCCCAGTAGAGTGACGCCAGGAGGAGCATCCGGATGGCGCGGGCGCGCTGCGGGTCTGTGGGCGTTGGGTTCATGGGTCGGGCGGCGCTTGGAGCCGAGGACACTGCCCCGGCCCGGTCTCACCGCCAAGAGGGAACCTCCGGGAAAGATTTAACAATCTACGGGCCAAGACGTCTCGACATCGGCACCCCCACCGGGCACTGCTCTCGGGGCTAACCCCAGCACAATGGCAAAAGCGGCCGAAGAACGCAGACTGTCCAAGAAAGCCTACGAGGCGCGCCTTCCCGACGTGCGCGCCGCCCTGGTCCGGATGCAGGTGGAGCTCAAGTCCGCCGATTTTCCCGTGATTCTCGTCGTGGCCGGCGTCGAGGCCTCGGGCAAGGGCGAGGTCGTCAACATCCTGAACGGGTGGCTCGACCCCCGGGGATTCGAGACGTTCGCCCTCCACGAGCCCACCGACGAGGAGCGGGACCGTCCGGCAATGTGGCGCTACTGGAGGACGCTGCCGCCCGCCGGGAGGATGGCGATCTACGCCGGCGGCTGGCACACGGATGCCCTGAACGACGACCCGCGCACGGCCAAGGAGCTCGAGCTTTTCGACGCTTCGCTCCGAAGAATCTCCCTCTTTGAGGGCCAGCTCGCGGCGGCAGGCGTCCTGATCGTCAAGGTGTGGCTCAACCTCTCGAAGGCGGCCCAGCGCGGGCGCCTGAGGACCCTCGAGTCCGACCCCAGGACGGCGTGGCGGGTCACCCCCGAGGACTGGAAGAGCCACCGGGACTACGAAAGGCTCGACCGCCTCTCCGAGCGGATGCGCGGCGCGACCCACCAGCCCGGGGCCCCGTGGTTCATGGTCGACGCCGAGGACCCCCGCTCGAGGAACCTCTCCGTCGCGGAGATCCTCCTCGCCCGCTTCCAGGTCCACCTGAAGGCCCGAAGGAGGCTGTCCAAGGCGGCGAGCCGCCCTCCCAAGCAGACGGTGCCGCTTCGCCCGGCGGGACTCAGGCGGCTCCTTTCGCTTTCCCTGGAAAGCAAGCTCTCCCAGGCCTCGTACGAGAAGAAGCGCGACAAGTGGCTCGGCCGGCTCAATGCGGCCGTGCGGGCCGCAAGCCAGGAGCGCCGCTCCATCGTCTGGGTCTTCGAGGGGTGGGACGCCGCCGGAAAGGGCGGCGCGATCAGGCGCCTGACGGATGCGATCGACGCCCGCGATTTCCGGGTCATCCCGGTCGCGAAGCCCACCGACGAGGAGAAGAGCCACCACTATCTCTGGCGCTTCTGGAGGCATGTCCCAAGGGCGGGCATGGTCACGATCTACGACCGGTCGTGGTACGGGCGGGTCCTCGTGGAGCGCCTGGAGGGGTTTGCGACCGAGGCCGAGTGGAGGCGGGCCTACCGGGAATTGAACGAGTTTGAGCGCGAGCTCTCCGAGCATGGCGTGATCGTGATCAAGTTCTGGCTCCACATCAGCAAGGACGAGCAGCTGAGGCGCTTCAGGGACCGCGAGGCCACTACCTACAAGCGCCACAAGATGGGGCACGAGGACTGGCGCAACCGCAGGAAGTGGTCGTCCTACGAGATTTCGGTCGGCGACATGCTGGCGCTGACGAACACCCGCGTGGCACCCTGGCACCTGGTTGCCGCAAACAACAAGCGCCACGCCCGCCTGGAGATCATCAAGACCTCCTGCCGCCAGATCGAGACCGCCCTCGGCCTCTAGGCCGCGGTAAAAAAAACCGCCGCGGAGGTTATCCGCGGCGGCAAATATCTGAAACGTGACCTAGGTCTTAGGAAACGTGGTTCGAGACCAGCTTGGTCATCTCGAACATGCTGACCTTGGACTTGCCACCGAACACGGCCTTCAGGGAGGCGTCGGCGTTGATCATCTTGCGGTCCTTCTTGTCCTGGAGACCGTTCTTCTTGATGTAATCCCAGAGCTTCTTGGTGAGCTCCGTGCGGGGAAGCGGCTTGGCGCCGACAACGGCGGAAAGGACGCCATCGGGAGTGACCGGTTTCATGAACGCGGCGTTAGGTTTGCGGGCTGATTTTTTGGCCATATTGAGTTTTTGTTTTAGGGTGCTTTCCTGTGAAAGCAATGCCTTTCTAGAGGGAGAATCGGTGGTTTTCCGAGCAAAATCTTCTTGATCGCCGTGGGGGGCCGGTCTCAGCGCTTGTCGTCTACCTGCACAAACTGCCTGTACAGCGCAGCATAGTGACCGCCCCTGGCCAGTAGGTCGGGATGGGTTCCCCGCTCGATGATACGGCCCTGGTCGAGGACAAGCACCAGGTCGGCGCTCCGAATCGTGCTCAGGCGGTGCGCGACGACAAAGCTCGTGCGGTTGCGCAGGAGAGTGGAGAGAGCGTGCTGTATCCGCGACTCGGTGAGCGCGTCGATCGAGCTGGTCGCCTCATCGAGGATCACCAGGCGCGGATTGGCGAGGAACGCCCTCAGGAAGCACACAAGCTGCCTCTGGCCCACGGAGAGCCCGGACCCCCGCTCGCCCACCTGGGTATCGAGGCCGTCCGGCATCTCCTCCACGACATCCAGGCAGCCGAGGCTGACGGCGGCGGACACCACCTCCTCGCGCGTCGCCTCCGGCCTGCTCAGGCGGATGTTCTCGAGGACTGAGCCGCTGAAGAGGAAGTTCTGCTGCTGGACCATCCCCATCTGCTGGTGGAGCGAGCGGCCGGTCACCGTGCGGATCTCGCGGCCGTCGACCAGGATCTCGCCGCGGGTGGGCAGGTAGAACTTGGAGACCAGGTTGATGATTGAGCTCTTGCCGCTTCCGGTGTGGCCCACCAGGGCTATCGTCTGCCCGGGCTCCGCAGTGAAGTTGACGTCGTGGAGCACAAGCCGCGCCGGGTCGTAGCCGAAGGAGACGCCCCGGAACTCCACGCGGACGCCGAGGTCGCCCGGGCCGCGCGGGCCCGGCAGTTCCGCCGATCCTGGCGCGTCCTCCCAGTCCGGTGGCGTGTCGATCAGCCGGAAAATGCGCTCGGCCCCCGCCATCGCGAGAAGGCCCTGGTTGTACTGGTTGCCGATGATCGTGATCGGCGAGAAGAAGAAGTTGGAGAGCAGGATGAACGTGATCAGGTCGTCGGCGCGCATCCCCCCGTGGAAGACCCTCCAGCCCCCGACAACGAGCAGCGTCGCCACGAAGAACTGGCTGTTGAGCTCGAGGATCGGAGCCAAGACGGCCGAGGTCCTAGCCAGCGCGATGTTGTAGCGGGAGTGGTCGTTCAAGAGACTCCGGAAGAGGCCCGCGTTCATGTCCTGCCGCACGAAGCCCTGGGTCACGCGTATCCCGTTCACCGACTCGGCCAGCGTGGCCGTCACACGGCTGAAGCTCTCCTGGGATGCGCGCGTCAGGCGGCTCAGCTTCATCCTGAAGTGGTTGTTCACCATCCAGAGGAA
>CAISPT010000177.1 GCA_903887455.1 uncultured Opitutaceae bacterium
AAAAAGGACCGAATTAAACGCATTGAAGTCTTCCGGAAAACTCACGGCCAAGCTGGCATATTGCTAACCACTGGCAAGACCAATTCTTTGTATCACCTTAAACGTGACGTTCAGCGGCCTGAAGACATCGAAGAATTGAACAAAACGACCAGATCCTCGGTCACCTTTCGCGGGGTAGACAGGGGAAATTCCCTGGGAAAGGATCCTGTAAGCAGGCCGCCGTAGACTTCTCCCCATTCCCCTATCCGCGGAATCGAAGCCGTGAGGAAACCCGGCGTTTTCGGCTTCGCGTTCAAGTCCGAGAAGAACGGCCGGTCCAGGGTCTTCGGCGTCAGCAGGAGCTCGCCCGTGGGCTGCTCCACCTGGACGGCGTAGAAGTCCCTGAGCGTCGCCGGCTGCGCCCACACCCGGGTCTGACCGTACCAGGCGAGCCCTGCCGGCACGTCGGCCATCAATCCGAACCTCCCCGAAGGGTCCGAGACGTCGATCTGGCGCCTCATGCCCTGGAAAAGCTGCGGAAAGTACGGCGGATACTGGAAATGGAGCCAGTGGGGGTCGAGGGCGTCGTGCGCAAGGGGAAGCGCCTGGAGCGTCAGTAGGGCCCCCGCGCACAGCCTCGGCCAGGCGCCAAGCGCGGCGTTGCTAGAAAGGAGAACGAAGAAGAACCCCGAGCCGAACACGATCACCAGCGGCGCAAGGTAGACGATCGCCTGGCGCTCGCTCTCGCCCGAGTTGCACGCGGCCTGGGTTGACACCAGCACCGCGAGTGAAAGGGCGAAGAGCCAGCGAATCCGGTTCACCGGGGACGACTTGAATACGTAGAGCCAGCCAGCCGCGAAGAAGGCGGCAAACCACATGGATCCGCCCGACCACGCCCGCGAGCGGAGCGTCTCCTGGAGCGTCGTAAGCACCTTGTTCGCAAGTTTGTTAAGATCAAGCGAGGGCAGCACCGGAGAGAGCGTGGCGCGGATGACCGCCGGCTCGGCCGTCGTGTCGCCGGCTTTCAGCGCGATGTTCTGCACGGCAAGACCGACCGGCAGGCCCGTGACCGCCAGGTTGCGGGCAACCCACGGGCCTGCGACCAAGCCGAAGCCGGCGGCGAGGAGCGCCACCACCCGCCACCGCTCGGAGCCGCGGAAGCGCAGGCACAGGCCAACGACGGCGACCACCACGAGGATCCCAGCCGAGTACTCGGCGAGGAACAGGAAGCCGCAAAGGACGCCCAGGCACGCGGCGGGCACCCGGGCGCGGCCCGGCGCCTCCGCCAACTCGGCCCGCCACCAGGCCTGGAAAGCCGCGAGCGAGAGCACCATCATGAGCGCCGTCCCGTTCACGGCCACCACCTGCTGCCACACCGGAACCGCCAGGAAGAGCCCGAGGGCCGCGAGCCACCCGGCCTGCGGCCCGAATAGTCTGCGGCCCAGGTCGAAGGTGAGGAGGAGAGCTGCAGCAAAAAGGAGCAGGTTCACGGCGAGCAGGTAGTAGTCGGCGGCGTAGCCGAAGGGCGGCGCCGGAGCCGCGGCGAAAAGCGCTTCCCTCAGGGAGTGCGGCAGCACCCTAAGCCCCGCCGCCAGGAGCAGCGGATAAAGGGGCGCCTGGTAGACGTCCGGATACGGACGGGCCGCGTCAAACCTCACGCCCCGCTCCCGCAGGAACGCCGAAGCCTGCGGATAGTTGATCCCGGTCGAGAAGCCGCGCCCGAGCGAGAGCTGGCGCGCCATGTCGGCCTGGGCAAGCGTCGCCTCGCTCGCCGCGCCGTGGAACTGCCTCCAGGAGACGACCAGCGAGACCGCCAGGCCTCCGAAGACGAGGGCGCCCATGAGGACCCACCGGGCGCCGCCGCCCATCTCGAGCCAGTGGATCAGCTCCTGCGTGGTGCGCGGGCGGCCGGTCATTTGTCCACGACGTCAAGCTCGGGCCACTGGGCGAGCTTCCGGTGGAGGGTCCGGCGGCTGATACCCATGAGCTCCGCGGCTTTCGTGCGGTTGCCCCGGGACTTGATGAGCGCCTCCCGGAGGATACGCTTCTCGTTCTGCTCGACGGAAAGCGTCTGGGTCGCCGCGGCGTCGCCGGGGGCGCCCGCCGAGCCCGAGGGGGCCGGCGCGCCGCGGAAGCGCGGGTCCAAGTCGAACTCGGAGAGCTTCCCGCCCTTCTGGAGAACCACGGCGTTCTCGCAGAAATTTCGGAGCTCGCGGATGTTCCCGGGCCAAGCGTAGGCCTGTAGCGTCTTCATCGCGCCGACCTCGACCTCCAGGGGCGCCACGCCATTCTCGTCGGAGTAGAGCTTGATGAAGTGGGAGATCAGGGCGGGGATGTCCTCGGAGCGCTGGCGGAGCGGGGGCATTACGAATTTGACGACGTCTAACCGGAAATAGAGGTCCTCGCGGAACTTCCCATCGCGCACGAGCTGCTCGAGGTTGCGGTTGGTCGCGGTCACCAGGCGCACGTCCAGCTCGATTGTCTTGGAACCGCCGACACGGTCTATCGCCTTGGTCTCGAGAAAGCGAAGGAGCTTCACCTGGATGGAGCCGGAGATCTCCCCGATCTCGTCCAGGAAGAGCGTGCCCCCGTCCGCCGACTCGAACCGCCCGATGCGGCGCTCCGTTGCGCCCGTGAAGGAGCCCTTCTCGTGCCCGAAGAGCTCGCTCTCCAGGAGGTTCTCGGAGAGCGAGGCGCAGTGGACCGCGATGAAAGGTCCCCTCGAGCGCGGGCTCGACTGGTGGATAGCCTGGGCCACGAGCTCCTTGCCCGTCCCACTTTCCCCCTCCACCAGGATAGTCGCCTTCGACTGAGCGACCTTCTTCACCCGCTCTATGATGTCCTTAAGGAGCGGCGACTCACCGATGATCGCCTTCAGGTCGAACTTGTCGTCGAGGCGCTCGTGGAGCTGCTGGACCTCGATCTCAAGGCTCTTCGCCTTGAGCGCCCTCCGGAGCAGGACGTCGAGCCTCTCGATGTTCACGGGCTTCGTCAGGAAGTCGACGGCACCCCGCCTCATCGCCTCGACCGCCGTGTCGATGTTGCCATAGGCCGTCATCATCAGGACCGCGGGCTTGTTCGGGAGCGCGAGGGCCTTGTCGATCACCTTCAGCCCCGACTTCCCCGGCATCCTCAGGTCGGTGAGGATCGCGTCGAAAGGCTGCGCCTCCATCAGGTTGAAGGCCTCGTCCGCGCTTGCCGCCAGGGACACGTCGTAGTTCTCCGAAAGGGCCTGCTGCAGACCCTCGCGGGTGTGCTTTTCATCGTCGACGATGAGAACGCTGGGGGCCATGGGGCCATTCCAAGCGAGCGGCACCCGCGGTCAAGCCCGCGCCGCGAGGGGTGTCTCGCTAGTGCGAGGGCGCCGGGGCCGCCTTTGCCGGCTCGCCGAGCCTTGCGGCCACCGGCGCCAGCCTGCTCAACAGGAGGCTCGGCGGGGGCACGCTGTCCACGAGCTCCGTGAACTTCTCGCGCCGGACGCGCAGGAAATCCTTCACCTTCTCGCGCTGCACGTCGTCGAGCTTTAGCTCCTTGCCCATGCGCTCCATCGTCATCGGTATAACGACGAAGTAGGCCAAAGTCCGGAAGGGGCGCTGGAGAAGCTGGTCGATCTGCTCGTCGGAGAGGGGCTTTTCGCCAGCGGCGATCTCGGGCGGGGGACCGAAGCCGCGCAGCGCCTTGAACCGCTTCTGGTAGATCTCCCTTTGCTCGGGGCTGAGGATCGGCTCGATGTCGCGGTCGAAGCCGGCGTAGATCTCCATGATGCGCTGCCTGAAGGATTCGATCTCGGGGCGGAGCTTCTCGATCTGGTCGGCGAGCTGGGCCCGGTTGACCGGCGGCGCCCCCCTGGGGGCCCCAATCGGGCCGGGGCCCTTCGCGCCGCCGAACTCGCCCATGAACGCGGCTGGCGGGGGCGGAACGGGGCAGTGCCTCTCGGACCACCTGCCAGAGACGAAGCCCACGGCGAAAACCGCCACGGTCAGGAGCGCCGCGAGGATCCGGTCCCTCATAGGCCCTGCTCCAGGTCGCTGACTTGGGCCGCGACCTCGTTCCAGCCCGCCGTGCTGGTTGCTTCATCGGCGGTGCCGCTCGCGTTGTAGATGAGGACGGCGGCCATGCAGAGGGCCGCGGTGGCGGCGCACATCGCAAAGTGCGCGACCAAGAGCGGCGACGAGTCTGCGCGCGCGGCCCTAAGGACGCGGTCCGCGAAACCCGGCGTGATCCGGGAGGCGCCGCGTTCCCTGAGGCGCATCCAGGCTTCGTTTTCAGGATTCATCGCTCGTGTAGTGTTGTCTCAGCTGTTCCCGGGCCCTGTGAAGGCGCGCCTTCACCGCGGCGACGCTGGTGTCGAGCGTCTCGGCGATCTCGGCGTGGCTACGACCTTCCTGCACGAGGGCGAGAAGGGCGCGGTCCTTGGGGCGTATCTGTGCAAGGGCGTGGCGCAGCGCGTCCAATTCCTCGGTGTCGACCGAGCCCTCGGGCTCGGGGACGTTCTCGTGCTCGGGGCCGAAAGGCGTGAAGATGCGGCGGAGCTTCTGGCGCCTGAGGTGGTCGATGCACGTGTTGCGGGCCAAGCGGAAGAGCCAGGACTCGAACTGCTCGGGGGCGTTGAGGCTCGCAAGGGAGCGGACCATCTTGACGAAGACCATCTGCGCCAGGTCCTCGACCGAGTCGCTCCTGCCGGTGACCGCGTAGATGAAGCCGGCGACCCTGCGCTGGTAGGACACGATGAGCTCCCGCAGGGCGGTTTCGTCACCCCGCTGGGCCCGGCGGACTCGTTCGCCGAGCGTTGCCGTTGAACTTTCATCCATGCTTGTGGCATCGCACTATGACCGACCAGACGCAGATCCGGCAGGAAAGATGCGCTTTTTCAATTGGCGCAAGAGCATGGCACATGCAATCATTACGGCGCGGTGTAGTCCACAGCCCCCCGCAACAAGGTCAATCCACTTTGCGCCACCCCACCATGCTCCATAAGACACCTCTGATTAACCGCTTAAGTATGGCCGCCCTGCTGGCCCTGGCGTCTGCTACACTGGCCGTGACCGGGTGCTTCCACCCGCCGGACGACGAGCTCACGAACGGGGTCGTGGCGGGCGAGCGCCCGGTGGCGATGGAGGGGACCGGTAGCTTTTTCGGGGGCCAGATCGTGGCAAAGGTGACGCTGAGCCGCGGCATCGGCAAGGGCCTGAAGCGCGGAAAGGGCGATAAGGACAAGACCTACCGCGACTACACGGACAACAACGACAAGGCGCTGATCGGCAGCCCACTTCCGCCCGTTACCCTCCACCTCGTCCTCACCAACACGGGCGCGGCGCCCGTGAAGGTCGAGATGATCGACTTTATTTCGGACCTCGGGAACTTCGCGCTCGACCCTGACCACCTGACGATCGCGCCCGGCGCCTCGGCGGAGCCGACCACCATGGTCTCGCAGCTGGGCGTCAGCAACGACGTGATGCCGTTCAAGGTGACGCTGAGGGTCGGGAAGGTGAAGGAGTCTCAGACCGTGCAGGTCAGGCTCATCCGCTCGTCCGACTCGCCGGCGAAGTGACGCGCTAGCCCCCGACCAGCATCCGGATCCTGCGGTCCTTGCGCGGGAACTGCAGCGTGATGATCGTTCCCATGCCCTCGCGGCTCTCGATCCCGACCTGCCCGCCGTGGAGCCGCATGATGCGCTTGACGATCATGAGGCCCAGGCCGTGCCCGCCGGCCTTGGTCGTGTAGTAGGGCTGGAAAAGCTTCACCAGGTCCTCGTGCCGAATCCCGGACCCGCTGTCGCCGAAGAGCAGGTAGACGGAGTCGTCGTCAGCCCGCGTCCTGATCTTCAATTTTCCGCCGGGCTGCATCGCCTCCATGGCGTTCTTCGTGATGTTGAAGAAGACCTGCTTTACCTGGTTCCTGTCGGCCATCACCGGTGGAAGCGACTCCGGGGTCTCGGCCTCCACGGCGATGCCGCGGTCCTCGAACTCGCGTTTCTGGAACTTGAGCACCTCGGCCAGGACGTCCGTCAGGTTAGTCTCGGCCAGGTCCGGGGGCGTGGGCCTGATGGCCTCCAGGAAGTGCGTGATGATGCCGTCCAGGCGCGCCACCTCCTCACGGCAGACCCCGACCGACTCCGACAGCGCCTTTGCGTCGGGGCCCTTGCCGAGCTTCTTGAGCCTTCGCTCCATCAGCTGCAGATGGATCGTGAGCGAGTTGAGCGGGTTGCCGAGCTCGTGGGCGACGCCCGCGGCGAGCAGCAGGATCGACGAGGTGCGCTCGTCCTCTATCCGCTGCTCGGTCGACTGCCGGTCGCTCGTCACGTCGGCGAGGATCACGGCGAAGCGCCGCTCACCCCCGGGCTCGTCGCCGGGGATCGGCACCATGTAGAGGCGGACGGTCCTCTGCTCCGGGTAGGAGAGCTCGAACTCACGGGTCACGAAGGTCCCCTCGGGGCCGGCGTCATCCAGGAGCGAGGGCCTGAGCCCCGGGATCAGCCTCCACAGGGTCTGCCCTGCGAGCCCGTCCCCGGCCATCCCAACCAGCCGGTGGGCGGCGGCGTTCGCGTACTCGATCACGCCGTCCGAGGAGATGACCAGGACACCCTCCTGGAGGGTCTTGAAGATCTGCTCGAAGAGCGCCCGCTCCTTGGCGAGCCGCTGCACGAGGTTCGCGAGGTTGACCGGGTCGAGCGTGTCGAGTCGCCCCAGGACGCGGTCGAGAGGGGTGTGTTTCTTGACTGCCATCTCCCGAAAGTTGTGGCCACACCCGGCCGGGGGGTCAACGGCCGGGAAGGAAATCCATCTGGTTGGGGTCGGGCCGTTGGGCGAGGAGCTTCCTTAGGAACATCTCGCGGTGGATCGGCGAGCGACCGAGCCGGACGACAGCCTCGCGGTGCTCCTCGGTGCCGTAGCCCTTGTGCTTGGCGAATCCGTAGCCCGGGTAGGCGGTGTCGAGTTCCGCCATCATCCGATCCCGCGCCACCTTCGCGATGATCGAACCCATGGCGATCGACAGCGAGCGGGCGTCGCCGTTGACGACCGCGGTGTGGGGGTACGGGAAGCCCCGCAGGGGGAGCCCGTCCACCAGGACCCGGCAGGAGACGACCGGGACGAAGGACTCGCGTTCCTCAACCGAAGAGAAGAGGTCGGGCTCCTCGCTCCTCCTAAATGCGGCCACCGGGTAGATCCCCTCCATGGCGCGCCTCATCGCGAGCTTGGTGGCCCCAAGGATGTTGTGCTGCTCGATCTCCTCGACCGAGGCCGAGCCATAGTGGGCATGGATCTGACCCTGCGCCATCAGCGCCTCGAACTCCGACCAGAGCGCCTCGCGTTCTGCCGCCGAGAGGAGCTTCGAGTCGTTGACGCGGCCCCCCTTGACGGTCGCCCACCGGCCCTCGAGAAACTCGCGGGTCACCAGCACAGCGCCGGCCACGACGGGGCCGGCCAGGGCCCCCCTGCCGACCTCGTCCATCCCGATCAAGCTCTCAAAGCCCTCGATCTTCTTCAGGTCGAAGCTTCGGAGCTGGCGGCGCTTGGGCATCGTGAGGCCTCCCCTACCCGCCCCACTCCACCTTCTCCTTGGGCTCGGGCAGCGGCAGCTCATCCAACTTGCCCGCCGCGGCGACGACCTCGTAGGAGGTCCTGAAGTGGAGCTTCGCGAAGGTGCCAAGCGAGCGGGCCCCGAAGCGCTCGATAATCTGCGAGGCCTGGGCCTTGGCGAGCGGGCCCGCGCCCTTCTGAAGGGGGCCCCCGAAGGCCTTGGAGAGGTTCGCCATCTGGCGAACGAACTCCGCGCGCGCGACGACCGAGGCCGCGGCCACGACCGGGTCCTCCTCGGCCTTGGTCCTCATCTGCAGGTCGAAGTCCTTCACGCCCATCTTCGCAAGCTCGCGCTGGACGAGCGGCTGCTTGCTGAACTGGTCGAGGAGGCCGCGGGGCGCCTTCTTTCGCCCGAGCGCCTGGACGAGCGCCGTGGCGTGCTGCCAGGCGAGCAGCCGGTTCAGGTTGGCGTAGGGGCGCCCCATGAGCTCGTTGTACTTGGCCATCCCGCAGAAGCAGGTGGCGACGGCGACCCCGTGTGTCTCCCGGATCATCTTGTCGAGCTTGATGATCTGGCTCTCGGCGATCTTCTTGGAGTCCTTCACCCCGGCCTTGATCCAGCCCTCGATCGCCGTCCGGTCGGCGATCACGGTGGCCGCGATCACCGGCCCGAAGAGGTCGCCCTTGCCGCTCTCGTCGAGCCCCGCGTGAAGCTCGAACCACTCCGGGTGGAGCACCTCATCGTAGCCGAGCTTGGGCGCCATCGTGATCTCGGGCTCCAAGGTCATGGTGACGAACTCCTCGGTGCCCTTGCCCGCCACGACCAGCTTGCCGCTCTCATAGGCCGTCACGTTGCAGTCGCGGCCCTTGAAGGCATACCGGGCATAGGCGACATCGAAAGACTCCCAGCCGCGGTCGGAGAGGATGCCCCGGAGCTTGTCCATCTGGGCATCGTCGAGCTTGAGCGAGTAGGTGCTCAGCTTCTTGGGTTTTTCCTCGTCGTCAGGGCCGCGCTTGGGCATGAGGGACCCATAGTCACAAATTTGGAGCCAATGACACGCAAAACTTCCGCCCGCGGGGCCCTGGTGGCCGGAAGGCAGGGGTTCCAGGCGGCGCTTCTCTCTTGGTACCGGGCCGGCCGCCGGAGGCTCCCGTGGCGCGAGACCCCCTCACCCTACCGGACGGTGGTGAGCGAGTTCATGCTCCAGCAGACCCAGGTTTCCACGGTGCTCCCCTACTTCGAGCGGTGGATGGCGGCGCTGCCGGACTTCGCGGCCCTGGCCGCGGCCCCGGAGGCCCGCGTGCTCAAGCTCTGGGAGGGCCTGGGCTACTATTCCAGGGCGAGGAACCTGCACCGGCTGGCAAAGGCCGTCGGGGAGCGGGGACTCCCCCGGACCTCCGCCGAATGGCTCGAGCTGCCGGGGGTGGGCCCCTACACGGCCGCAGCCATCTCGAGCATCGCCTTCGGCGAGCCCCGCGCCTGCGTGGACGGCAACGTCGTGCGGATCCTCGCGAGGCTGACGCGCGATGCGACCCCCCACAGGGACAGCGCGTCGGCCTCTAAGGCCTTCGCGCCCCTCGCGCAGGAGCTCGTGAACGCGGCGTCTCCCGGCGACCACAACCAGGCAATGATGGAGCTCGGGGCCACGGTCTGCTCGCGCCGCTCGCCGACCTGCCTGGTGTGCCCCGTGGCGTCATTCTGCGCAGCCGGAAAGGCGGGCGACCCCGAGGGCTACCCGAAGCTCGAGGCCAGGACGACCGAGCGCCGGTTCGTGGTCCGGGTCTGGTGCGAGCGGGACGGCGCGCTCCTGCTCCACGGAAACAGCGCGGGCGCCAAGCGCCTTGCAAGCCTTCACGAGCTGCCGACCGCGGAGCAGGCAGGGATCGACGAGAAGTCCGCCCTATCCGGGGCGCTCCTTGCCCGGGGGAAGCGCGGGATCACCCGGTACGTGATCGAGGAGTCGATCCACGCCGCCAGGGCCCCGACGGGGCCCCTTGGGCCCGGGCTCGTATGGGTCCCCAGGCGGGAGCTTGAATCGGTCGCGATGTCGGGCCCCCATCGCAGGTGGGTCGCCCGAATCCTCGCCAAGG
>CAISPT010000178.1 GCA_903887455.1 uncultured Opitutaceae bacterium
GGCCCGCCTTTGGCCCCGACGCGCGGACGGGCGCCGGCCCCAGCCTGACGGCGCGCGTGTAGATCCAGGCGCCCTTGCGGCGGGCGAACTCTGCCTTCTCGTGCAGGACGCCCTCATTGCCGTCCTGCGTATAATAGGCCGAAAAGTCGACAAGCGCGGAATCGGGCGTTCGCCCGGGGGTGTGCTCGTGGACCTCAAGGCGGGTCCAGCGTTCGGTTGCAGGGACGGGGTCGGGGGCGAACGGCTGCCGGGCGGTGCCGTCGTACGTGTCGTGCAGGAACCGCTGGTCGCCGACCACGTGGGCACTGTAACGGGCCCGCATCAGCTCCTCGGCCGTCGCCGCCTGGCGGACCCTCGCTATGACCGGCCCGCAGCAGGCCGCGAAGGGCCGGCCGCTGCCGCACGGGCAGGGGCCTGCCGGGTCCTGGGTATCCTTGGCCGGGGTCTCCTGGGTCATCGCTTGGTTTAAGGTGGCAATGGCGGGCCGTGGCGAGCGCGAACTCCGGGACCCCGCCGTTTGCGGACCGGCGTTACGGGTTCGCGTTTTGGGTGAAAGCGCGGATCGTGCGCATCGATGACCGAGAAGATCGACGCTCCCGAAACAGCCCCCGTCCTGGAGGCGCTGGACCTTTGCAAGAACTACGGGCAGCGCCGGGTCCTTGACGGCGTCTCCCTTGCGGTGCGGCGCGGCGAGCGCCTCGCCCTCATGGGGCCGAGCGGCAGCGGAAAGACGACGCTCCTTAACCTGATCGGCGGCATCGACCGGCCCGACGGGGGGAATATCCTGCTGGACGACGTCCGCCTGGACGAATTGGACGGCGCCGCGCTTGCGCGCACCCGCCGAGAAAAGATCGGCACCGTTTTCCAGTTCTTCCATCTCCTGCCGACGCTTAGCGTCGCCGAGAACGTGGAGCTGCCGCTCCAGCTTGTCGGCGCCGGCTTCGCTCCCCGGCAGGCCCGGGTCGCCGAGCTCCTCGCCAGGGTGGGCCTGGGGGGCCGGTCGAGCTCGATGCCTTCCGAGCTCTCGGGCGGCGAGCAGCAGCGGGTCGCGATCGCGCGTGCGCTCGCCCACCGCCCCTGCCTGCTGCTGGCGGACGAGCCCACCGGCAATCTGGACTCGGCCAACGGGGCCAACATCCTGGAGCTCCTTAGGGAGCTGACCGACGCCGACGGCCCCGCCCTGGTCCTGGTGACGCACAGCGAGGAGGCCGCCTCCATCTGCCACCGTAGGCTGCACCTCAAGGACGGCCGGATCGTCGACCCGTCCTAGGCGGGAGGCGGGCACCCATGATCGCTGTTCTTCTCAGCCGCTTCTCGCTTAGGCACTGGAGGCACACGCCCTGGCAGAACCTCCTGCTGGTCCTCATCCTGGCGCTCGGGGTCGGCGTGTTCGTCTCGATCCGCCTGGCCAACCGCGCCGCCGTCTCGAGCTTCCAGAACTTCACGGGCGCCCTGGTCGGCGAGAGCGACTGGATCGTCGAGGCGCCGGTGGGATCGCTCCCCGAGTCCGACCTCGGAGAGATCCGCGCGGCCCTGGGCACCCGGCCCGTCCGCATCATCCCGGTCGTCGAGACGACCGGGGGTATCCCGATGGCGCCCGGAGACCACGCCGAGCTCGACCGCGAGACGATGACCCTGCTTGGCGTCGACCTGGTCGGGATCGCCAACCTGGCCCAGGAGCGGGGCATGACCGGTCCCTTCGCGCCCAGGGACGGCAGCTTCTGGGACGAGCTGAAGGGGCCTCCGCGCGCCTGGGTCGGGCCCGCGCTGTCGGGCAGGCGGTCCCTCGACCTGATCGTGGGCGACCGGAGGGTATCGCTGCCGGTGGCCGGCGTCATCCCCACGGCCCCGGGCGCCCCTGCGCCCCCGCCAGGCCTCGTCATCCTGGACCTCCCCCAGCTTCAGCGGCTCACGGGGACGCCCGGCCGGATCGACCGCATCGAGTTCGCGGTGGCCCCGGGGCCCTCGATCACGGAGCGCCGCGCCGAGCTCGGGAGGCTTCTGTCGACCCTCGGCAAGGGCGGCGAGCGCTGGCGCGTGAGGACACCCGGAGCCAGGAGGGAGACCGCGGAGCAGATGACGCAGGCGTTCCGGCTCAACCTCACGGTCCTCTCCCTGATCGCGCTCCTGGTGGGCCTCTATCTCATTTTCCAGGCGCTAGACGGGGCCGTGGTCCGGCGCCGGACGGAGATCGCCGTGCTGCGCTCGCTCGGCGTCGACGCCTCGGCCATCCGGGCCGCCTGGGTCGTCGAGGCTGCGGCGCTCGGCCTGGCCGGCGGCGCGCTCGGCCTGCTGATCGGCTGGCTCGGCGCGCAGGCCGCGGTGCGCCTGGTGGGCCGGACCGTTAACGCGCTCTACTTCGCCTCCACGGTCCGGTCCGCGGCGTTTCTGCCGGGCGAGGCGTGGATCGCGCTCGCCCTTGCTGTCGGCGCCAGCGTCGCGGCGGGCTGGTGGCCCGCCCTCGAGGCGGCGAGCGTTCCGCCGGCGCAGGTCCTCGTCCGCGCGGGCGCCCCTGCGCCGGGGTCGCGCTTCTGGAGGAGCCCGCTTGCGGCCGCGGCCGCGATCGCCTTCGGGCTCCTGCTCTCGCGGCTGCCCGCCGTCGCCCTGGCGGGCGGCGGGCGCTTCCCGTTGGCGGGGTACGCGGCGGCCCTGGCCTGGATCGTGGGCACCGGGATGCTCTGCGCGGCCTCGCTTCCGCTCGCCTCGCGGCCCTTCAGGCGCGCCGGCTCGGGATCCGCGCCGCTGCGCGTGGCGATGGGCCATCTCCTCCGCCCCTCGGGCCGGCACCGTCTGGCGGCCGCCGCCGTCGTGTGCGCGATCGGGATGAGCGCCGGGATGGCGATCCTGGTCGCGAGCTTCGAGCACACAGTGCGCGCCTGGGTGAACCAGGCGCTCCAGTCCGACGTCTACCTGTACAGCGCCGGCTCGAGGAGCGCATCGGCGGGGAGCCGGATCGCGCCGCAGACGTGGCGCGCGATCGCCGGGCGAGCAGGCGTCCGCGAGGCATGGGTGCTTTCCACCTACCCGCTTCAGCTGGGAGAAGGCCAGCCCACGCTGCTGACGGGCACCGACATGGCCGCGGTGCGGGAGCACTCGAGCCTGCCCTGGGCGGAGGCGCCCCAGGGCGAAGCCGTCTTCGACCCCGACCGCGACGAGGGGCTGGCCCTCGTCAGCGAGAGCTTCTCGGAGCGGTTCGGCAGGCACCGGGGGGACTCGCTCGTCGTCCCCACCCCCTCGGGCCCGCGCACCCTCACGGTCGCCGGCGTGTTCTCGGACTACGGCAACGAGCGGGGCTCGGTCATGGTCGAGCGCCGGCACCTGGCCCGGTGGATGGGCGACGATTCCGCGACACACCTTTCGCTGTTCGTGCTGCCCGGGGTCAATCCCGACGCGCTGCGCGACCTGCTCCGGCGGGAATACCCCGGCCTCCAGGTCTTCACCAACCGGACGCTCCGCGAGGAGATCCTCAAGGTGTTCCGGCAGACCTTCTCCATCACCTACGCCCTCGAGGTCATCGGCATCCTTGTCGCCATCACGGGCATCGCCCTCACGATGGCTAGCGTGCTGATCGACCGGCGCGACGAGCTCACGACCCTTCGGGCCCTCGGGTTCTCGCGCGGCGAGATCGCGCTCGCCGCGTCCGTGGAGGGGCTTGCCGTTGCGGCGTGGTCGGTGGCCTGCGGCCTGGTGCTCAGCGTGTGCCTGGGCTGGCTCCTTATCCACGTCATCAACAAGCAGTCCTTCGGGTGGACGCTCGGCTTCTCGCTTCCCTGGGTCCAGCTCGCGGCCCTCGCCGTGGCCGTCTCGGGCGCGGGCTGGGGCTTGAGCTACGCGGTCGGCACCTGGGGGACCCGGCTCCCCGCCGACCAGGAGGAATGATGCGCTACCCGGCCCTCCTCCTCCCCGCGCTCCTCGCCGCCTCCCTGGTGGGCGCGCCGCCCCCTGCGACGACGCCCGGGGGATGGGCGATACCAGAGCCGGGCCACGTGTTCGCGTTCCCGGCGGACCTCGGCTCCCAC
>CAISPT010000179.1 GCA_903887455.1 uncultured Opitutaceae bacterium
CGCCATTGGCCATGCGGATCCGGACCTTCTGGAGGTTCGGACGGAACTTGCGCTTCGTGATCGAAGTCACGTGCGTTCCGATGCCGCCACTCTTCTTGGTCTGGCCTTTACGGTTGATGATGCTCCCTTTGACGGGGCGACGACCTGTGATTACGCAAACTTTGGCCATGGTGAAATGAGTTAAAAGGAAGACGTTAGCGGGCGGATCTGGCGCTAGGCAAGGGGATTCTGCGAGCCGGGTGCGAAAGGCATCCCTAGGTGCGCAGGGCCCACAGCACCTGGAACTTCTGTCCCATGTTGGAGGGGTGGATGAGCTGCAGGAGCGCGAGCTTGTCCCTGCTCAGGCGCCCGGCCTCGGAGGCCGTGAATGCGGCCAGGAAGTCCCCGGCGTGGTGCACGAAGAACGCCTCCTGGCTCTCGACGGAGGGCTCCCGGAAGCCCTCGGCCCGGAGGGCCCCGGAAAGCCAGTCCCAGCACACGTGGCAGGTGAGGTCCTGGTCCCCCGGGAATCCGAGAAGGTCGTTGCTCTGAACGTGCCGCCGGTAGGCCCGGGCGGTGCCCTCCGGGGTCGCAGTCGAGAGCTCCTCCCAGCTCTTCCCGTAGTCAAAGGCGAGGAAGAGCCCCGTCCAGGGCTCCGCGGCGATCGCCCGGGCCAGGGCGGCGGCCGCGATCGGTGCGTCGATCAGGTAGCCCTCAGGCGCGGACACGGGCAGGCCCTCAGGGAGTTCCGTCGTCGGAAGCTCGGCGTCCGCAGGCCCAGGGCCGGAGACGTGGACCCCGAGCTCGCGCCATGCCCCGGCTCTCCAGCGGAACCGCCTGAACGGCTGCGCGTCAAAGAGCTCGTTTGAAAAGACGACCGAGGGTCCCGAAAGCTGGAGCGGTTCGCCGACCCCCACCAGGCGCACCGACCGGAAGGGATGCTCAGCCCCCTCTAGGATGCCGCGGCCCCGCTCGGCCCCGATCTCGACAAACTCGAAGGCTCCCGGATCGCCCGGGGAGAGGAGGGTGGCCGCGGCAGCCGCCACGAGGCGCCCCAGGAGCGGCGAGGAGGCGGTCGCCGTGAGGAAGTCGGTCCCTTTCCCGTAGCCCACGCGCTCCCGGTCCCGGCGGTAGTAGCCGACCTTGGGGGCGTAGAGCACCGTGTCCATGAAGTCCCCGAAGGAGAGCACCCCGGAGGCACCCGCCCGCTCGCGGAGGGCGGCGAGGACCTCGGGATCGGGCTCGGTGGAAGGCTGCATTTACAAAGTGAAGGCGATGACCACACTGCCTGCCATGTTCAAACGGATTCTCATCCTGGCCGGCGCCGCGATCCTGGGGTTCGCGGCGTGCATGGTCGCGATGCGCGTGGCCGGCAGCTGGTCCCTACTCCCGAACCGGGACCTGGACCGCGCGGCTTCATACATGAAGGACGTCATGAGGACCGTGAACGAGAACTACGTGGACCCGGCCGCGGCGGGCTATGAGCCCCTGTCGCGCCTGGCGCTCCACGGGATGGTCGAGACGCTCGACCCCCATTCGGAGTACTTGGAGTCCAAGGACAACCAGGAGCTTGAGGAGGACCTGGATGGGGAGTACGGCGGGATCGGGGTCGAGATCGAGACCAACCGGGGCGTCCTCACGGTCACGCTCCCGATCGCCGGCGGCCCGGGGGCGAAGGCCGGCATCCAGGAGGGTGACGAGATCGTGAGCGTCGACGGCAAGGTCGTGGACCACGGGGTCCCGATGGACCGTGTCGTCGACCGGCTGCGGGGCAAGCCCCACACCCACGTTAAGGTGGGCCTTAAGCGCCCGCGCGAGAACCGGCGCCTCGAGGTCGACGTGGAGCGCGAGGTCGTGAAGGTGCAGAGTGTCCGCGGCGCCCGGATCCTGGACGGCTCGACCGGCTATCTCCAGATCCGGGAGTTCTCCGACCACACCGGCGAACAATTCGACGAGGCCGTGAACGGCCTCCTGGCAAAGGGGATCGACAGCCTTGTGATCGACCTGCGGAACAACCCGGGCGGCCTTCTTGACGCCGCCGTGGACGTGGCCGAACCCTTCTTCAAGAAGGGCAACCTGATCGTGTACACGCAGGGACGGAAGCCCGCCGACCGCGAGAACTTCTACTCGGAGACCGACGGGGAGCCGCTGAAGCTCCCGGTCGCCGTCCTCATTAACGGCGAGACGGCGAGCGCCGCGGAGATCGTCGCCGGCGCGCTCAAGGACTCGGGCAGGGCGGTCATCGTGGGCGAGCGCTCCTACGGGAAGGGCAGCGTGCAGACGATCTTCAAGCTGAGGAACGGCGAGGGCCTGAGGCTCACGACCGCCCATTACTTCACGCCGAGCGGGGTCCTGATCAACGGCCGCGGCATCACCCCACAGGTCGAGGTCGTCATGACGCCCGACGAGGACCTGAAGCTTGAGCGGCAGGTTGCCCGGCCGGAGATCACGAACCCCGACGAGTTCAAGGAGCGCTTCGAATTCCTGCCGATCGAGGACCGCCAGCTCGACGCCGCGCTCGACGTCCTCCACGTGGCCCGGGTCCTAAGCCGGTGATCCTCGCCTTCGAGAGTTCCTGCGACGAGTCGGCGATCGCGATCTTCGACCCGGTGCAAGGCGTGGCCTGCGAGTGGATCCACTCGCAGATCGCCCTCCACGCCGAGCACGGAGGCGTCGTGCCCGACATCGCCACCCGGGAGCACCTGCGACACTTCGGGCCGCTGCTGGCGCGGGCCCGGCAGTCGGAGGCCTGGGGCGGCGTGAGCCAGGTCGCCGTGACCCGCGGGCCAGGGCTCGCCGCGTGTCTCGCCGTGGGAATCGCCGCGGCGAAGGCCGTGGCGCTCGCCCGGCGGCTGCCGGTCTCCGGGGTGAACCACCTGCGGGCGCACGCCTGGTCACCCTTTATCCCGGTCCACGCGGCGGCCCCCGCGGGCTTTGACGCGGCGCTCAGTCGCCTCCTGCCGCACCTCGGGCTCCTGGTCTCCGGCGGCAACACGCTCCTTTTCTCGATCGGGCTCGACCGGAAGATCACGCGGATCTCGGGGACCCGCGACGACGCGGCGGGCGAGGCCCTGGACAAGGGCGCGAAGCTCCTCGGGATCGGATATCCCGGAGGGCCCGCGGTCGAGAAGCTCGCGCTCGGCGGCAACCGGGAGGCCTTCGACTTCCCCCGGGGCATCGGCCGTCGCGCGGACCTCGACTTCAGCTTCTCGGGGCTAAAGACCAGCCTCCGCTACCGTGTCCAGGCGATGCCCGAGGACGAGGTGCGCTCGAGGATGGCGGACCTCTGCGCGAGCTACCAGGAGGCGGTCGTGGACGCCCTGGCCTCAAAGACCGCCGAGGCGCTCGCGCGCGGGGACTACCGGAGCGTGGGGCTCTCGGGCGGCGTCGCCAACAACCGGGTGCTCCGGGCGCGTATCGAGGCGACGGCCGCGGAGGCCGGGGCCACGTTCCTCGCGGCCGAGCCCCGCCACACGGGCGACAACGCGGCGATGATCGCGTTCTGCGCCTGGGTTGACGCCGCCGACTGCGCGAACTTCCCGGGGAACAAGATCCGCGTCGACCCCGGGGCCCAACTCTGATTTCTGGAGCTCATGAAGCTCCCGTCACTACCCCTGATGGCGCTCGGACTCTTGTGCGCCGCCGGCGCGCACGCCTCCACGGGCGCATCCCCCCAGAGCCAGGACCCCGAGCAGCTGTTCCGGTCTCCTCCCGACTCGGCAAAGCCCCGGACCTGGTGGCATTGGCTGAGCGGGTGCGTGAGCAAGGAGGGGATCACGGCCGATCTCGAGTCCATGAAGCGCACGGGACTCGGAGGCGCGTACATCTTCCACGTCGGGCAGCTGCCGATCGAGGGCACCGTCAAGTTCCGGAGCGAGGAGTGGTGGGGCCTCATGAAGTTCGCGGCCGACGAGTCGCTCCGCCTGGGCCTTGACCTTGGCTTCCACAACGGCCCCGGCTGGTCGTCAAGCGGCGGGCCCTGGATCCCGGTCGAGAAGTCGATGCAGAAGGTGGTCTACAGCGAGACGGCCTTCGAGGGGCCGGGCCCCTTTAAGGCCAAGCTCGCGCGTCCCAAGGTGGACGCCCGCTGGGACTTCTACCAGGACATCGCGGTCCTCGCCGTTCCCGAGCAGACGGGGCCGCTCGACAAGGCGCAGGTCCTGGACCTGAGCACAAAGCTTGCGGCCGACGGATCCCTTTCCTGGGAGGCGCCCGCCGGGCGCTGGGTAGTCCTGCGCTTCGGCCGGACGACGACGGGCGCCATGAACGAGCCGGCGCCCCCGGGGGGCCTCGGGCTCGAATGCGACAAGCTCGACCGCGAGGGGACCGACGCGCATTTCGACCTCTACGTCTCCAAGGTCCTCGAGAACGCGGGCGGCGCGACCGGCCGCTCGCTTAAGACCGTCTTCATCGACAGCTACGAGGTCGGCGACCAGGACTGGTCCCCCTCGTTCCGCGAGGAGTTCATCCGCAGGCGGGGCTACGATCCGGTGCCCTGGCTCGTCATCAAGGCGAAGCGGAGCCTCGTGAGCGACCCACTCTCCGCGCGCTTCCAGCGCGACTGGACAAGGACCATCGCGGACCTCTTTGCCGACAACTACTACGGCGCAATGACCGAGCGGGCCCACCATTACCCGGGCGTTCGCCTTGCCTGCGAGCCCTACACGGGGCCCTTCGACACGGTGACCACGGGGACGCGGGTGGACGACGTGGCCGCGGAGTTCTGGGAGAGCCCCTCGGAGTGGGGTTATCCGACTCTTAAGCCCGTGGCCTCGAGCGCCCACATCACCGGGCGCCAGGTCGTGGGCGCGGAGGCCTTCACGGGCCAGCCGCAATACGCCCAGTGGCGGCAGGACCCCTACGCGCTCAAGGCCTCGGGTGACCGGGCCTTCTGCCTCGGGATCAACCAGTTCATCCTGCACACGTCCGCTCACCAGCCCTGGAACAACGTGAAGCCCGGGGTCACGATGGGGCCCTGGGGCACGCACTTCGGCCGCAACCAGACCTGGTGGGACGAGGCCCCGGCCTGGTTCGCGTACCTCGCGCGCTGCCAGGCGCTGCTCCAGGCGGGGACCTTTGCCGCGGACATCTGCTTTGTCTCGTCGGAGAGCGTCCCGCCGACGGGCTACGACAGCGACACGGTGAGCGAGGAGCTCTTCCTGAAGGCGAAGGCGACCCCCAACGGCCGGATCGAGCTTCCCTGCGGGATCAGCTACCGGCTGGCCGTGCTGCCCGAGGCGACAACCCTGCTCCCGGCCGTCGCCCGGAAGGTCCTTGAGCTCGTGAACGCCGGCGCCCTCGTCATGGGGCCGCGCCCGTCCGGGTCACCGAGCCTCGAGGACTATCCGGCGTGCGACACCGAGGTCGCGGCGATCGCCGCGGACATCTGGGACTCGGGAAGGGTGATTTCGAAGGGGACGGCGGCCGAGGTGCTGGCCGCCCACGGGGTGGGGCCCGACTTCGCGGCCACTGCCCCCGGGATCCTCTGGATCCACCGGCATATCGGGGATGCGGACGTCTACTTTGTCTCGAACCAGGAGAGCGGCTCCCGGGTGGTGAACTGCACCTTCCGCGTCGCCGGACGCCAGCCCGAGCTCTGGGACCCCGCGACCGGCGAGATGCGCAGCGTCGAGGACTTCTCCTCCACGGGAGGGGTGACGACGTCGCTTCCCATTCGCTTTGACCCGAGCGGCTCCACCTTCGTGGTGTTCAGGACCCCGACCGCCGCAGCGGCCCACCACGGCCGCAACTGGGACGACTACGCCTGCCTCCGCGAGATCGACGGGGGATGGACCGTGGCCTTCGACCCCAAGTGGGGCGGACCCTCAAGCGTCGGGTTTCCCGGGCTCGCCGACTGGTCCAAGAGCCCGGTGCCGGGGATCAGGTACTACTCGGGCACGGCAACCTACACGAAGACCTTCGACTGGGCCCCGAAGGAGGGGAGGGTGTTCCTGAACCTGGGAAGCGTGAAGAACGTGGCGGTCGTGAG
>CAISPT010000180.1 GCA_903887455.1 uncultured Opitutaceae bacterium
GGGCCGCGCAGTCGATCTCCGGCTGCGTGCAGACATCGCGGGTAAGGCGGCTTACACTCTCCAGGACATCGATCGCCGGGTAGTGGTTGAAGTGAGCGAGCGTCCGGGAGAGCACAAGGTGCCCGTCGAGGATGCCTCGGACCGCGTCAGCCACCGGCTCGTTCATGTCGTCACCCTCGACCAGGACGGTGTAGAGGGCCGTGATGGATCCGGACTCGCCTGTTCCCGAGCGCTCAAGGAGCCTCGGCAGCATGGCGAACACGGACGGAGTGTAGCCGCGCGTCGCGGGCGGCTCGCCGATCGCCAGGCCTATCTCGCGTTGAGCCATCGCGAACCGGGTGACCGAGTCCATCAGGAGCATCACGTTCTTGCCCTGGTCCCTGTAGGCCTCGGCGATGGCGGTGGCCGTGAAGGCGGCGCGAAGACGGAGCGGGGCGGAGGTGTCGGAAGTGGCAACAACCACCACCGATCGCTTCATGCCATCGGGGCCGAGGTCCTTCTCGATGAACTCGCGGACCTCTCGACCGCGCTCGCCCACGAGGCCCACGACCACGACGTCGGCAGTGCAGCCTCTGGCGATCATGCCAAGGAGCGTCGACTTGCCCACGCCCGAGCCCGCAAAGAGGCCCATGCGCTGGCCCCGGCCCATCGGCGTGAAGGCGTCGAGGGCCCTTACGCCCGTGGCAAATGTCTGCAGAATCCTCTGCCTGCGAAGGGGATGTGGCGGCCTCGAGCTGTGCTCAGCCCTGTCGACCGGGATCATTCCCAGGCCGTCGAAGGGCTTGCCGAGGGCGTCAAGGACGCGGCCGAGCAGCTCCGGGCCCGGACGGGGCAATGGAGGCCTGTCGTCGGCCGCTACCTCGCATCCGACGTGGAGCCCAGAGGTGTCGCCAAGCGGCATGAGGAGCACGCGGTGCTCGCGGAATCCCACCACCTCGGCGCTGAGCGAGAAATCGGTGCGCTGGGACCGAACGATGCAAAGCTCGCCGAGGCCGACGTTCGGGCCCTCCGATTCAATGATAAGCCCCGCAACCCCGGTCACCGTGCCCACCCGCTGGACAGCGGCCATGTGCCGAACGCGGGTCCGGAGCACGTCTACGGTCGAGGCCAGTGAATTGTTCATCGATCAGGCTCCGGTAAGGTGGTGGCTCAGCGTCGCGAGCTTCGTCGACTGCCGGGCGTCGGTGAGGCCGAATCGGCTGCGCACCTGGCAATCGCCGGCCTGGAGCGACGAGTCGCTCCGGATCCGGAGGTTGGGATAGCGCTTCAGCCACTCGGGGCTTAGGCCGTTCAGAAGCTCGGAGTCGCGCTCGGAAAGCGAGAGCTCAAGGCCCTCCCTTTCAGGATAAAGCTGTTCGAGGGTCTCCAGGCAGAGCTGGGCCACGATCTCGGCCGGCGGCTCGTAGCCGGAAAGCAGCCTCTTGCTGATCTCGACAGCCAGGACCGGCAGGGCCTCGCGGAGCTCAGCCAGCAGCGTAGCCTCGACCTCGCTCAGCTTCTTCAGGACGCCGTCGCTTAGCTGCTCCATGTCGTGCCGGAACTCGACCATCTGCTGGTCGGCGTTCTCACGGGTCGAGTCGACGCCGCGCCGGTACGCCGTCTCCGTCCGCTCGTTCATCTCGGTCTCGGTGTAGACGCGGCGGGTCGCGCCGGGCACGACTGCGCCCGAGAGCGGCCGGTCGAAGGCGATGAGTTTTGATAGCGCCATGATCCCGGGCTATGCGACGAGTGCCTGAGACTCGGAATCGAGGGAGATCTGTCCCTCCTCCTCGAGCTTCCTGACGGCCTGGATGATGACGTCCTGGGCGGCCTCGACGTCCTTGAGGCGAACCGGCCCGAGGAGATCGATCTCCTCCTTTAGGCCTTCGGCGGCACGCTTCGAAAGGCCCGCGTAAATCTTCTCCCTCAAAGCCTCGCTGGCCGACTTCATCGAGATCGCAAGGTTGCTCGTGTCGACCTCGCGCAGGACGCGCTGCAGGTCGGCCGCCGTCAGGCGGTTCAGATCCTCGAAGCTGAAGAGCTTCTTGCGGATGGCCGCACCGAGCGTCGAGTTGCGCTCCTCAAGCCGCGCAAGCAGCGTCTTGGACATATCCTTCTCCAGGGTGTTGAGGAGGCCAGCGACGGCGCGGATGCCGCCGCTGTGGTGGAATGAGGGTCTGGCCTTGCTGTCAAAGTGCTTCCCGAGCGACTTCACGATCTTGCTCACCAGGTCCAGCGAGGTGGACTCGATGGTTCCCAGGCGCTCGATCACTTCCTCGCGCAGGTCCGGCCCAAGGAGCGCGAACACCTCGCCCGACTTCGCCGGGTCTAGGTAGGAAAGGAGGAAGGCGATCGTCTGGGGCTGCTCGTGCTTGATCAGGTTGAAGATCTGGCGGCCCTCCATCTCGGAGATTTCCTTGATCACCTCGACGGAGGTACCGACCACCGGGCCCACGCGGCCGAGGATCGAGGAGGCCTTATAGTCGCCCTTGGCAATCTCCAAGGCGCGTTGGGCGTAGCCCATCCCGCCGAGAGTTGAACTGGCGCTGGCAGCCACCACCCCTGCAAATTCCTCCATGGCCTGCTTCATGACGGGCTCGCTCACCATTGGGAAACCCGACATCTCGCGGCAGATCACCTCTACCTCGTTGTCGTCGAAGTGCTTGAACACCTCAGCGGCGGCCTCGGAGCCGACGCAGATCAGGAAGACCGCGAGCTTTTGCTGGCGGGAGAGCTTGGCGTAGTCGATTTCAGCCATGGGAGGGGGTGATTTTAAAGTGGGATCAGTTCTTCGCCGACGGCGTGCCTACCCACTCGCGGAGCGCCGTGCCTATGTTGGCGGGCTTCTGGCGGATGAGCTGGTTGAGCATGTCCGCGGTCACGCCGTTCCCGTTCTGGAGCGACCTGGCCGCGAGGTCCGGGGACATGGAGAGGACCTCGACCGGCACGGGCTCGGGCTTCTGCTTGGAGAGGATCTTCATGAAGACCAGCAGCACGCCCGCGGCGCCGATCACTGCCGACCATTTGCTTGCAACCTCGACCCATCCCTGAAGGCGGTTCTCCTTGGCGATGGCCTGGACCTCCTGGGCCACCGGCTCGGCGGCGAACGTGGTCTCCTGGAGGGCGACAATTGAATCCATTGTCTGGCCGGGGCTGAGCTTAAGCCCGAGCGCGTTCACGACCACCTGGCGGAGCGCGTTGAGCTCCTCCGGCGTCCGCTTCTGCACTTGGGGCTCACCCGTGGCCTTGCCGTCGGCTCCGACCGGAGCCGGTGCCATGCGGGGGGCGACGAAGACCGCAGCAGTGACGTTCTTGATGGTCCCGGGGTTGCGGGTGATGTTGGTGGTCACCCTGTTGATCTCGTAGTTGACGGTCTTGTTGTTCCTCTTGGACTCGGTGACCGACGTCGGCCGGGCAGCGGCCTCGTTGGCGGCAGCCTTTTCGGGAACGTTGGCGCTGACGCCGGCGGCCCCGCCCGTCGTGCGCTGCTCGGTCGAATTGTTGGTGTCGTCGACGATCGTCTGGCTGCGGACAACCTGGCCGTCCGGGTCGTATTTCTCGGACATTTCGGTCGTGGCGTCGGTGTCGATGTCGGCGGAGACGCGGACGACCGCGTTGCCCGGCCCGATCACGGCCGCCAGCATCGTCTCGACCTTCTTCCCGAGGTAGTCCTCCACCTGCTGCTTGTAGCGGACCTGGGAGGAGGCCGTGCCGAGGGTAGGATCCTGCTTAAGTTCCTCCGAGAGGACGCGCCCACGGTTGTCCACCACCGCCACCTGGTCGGGTGAGAGACCCTGGACGGCGTTGGCAACCAGGTGCCTGATGGCGTTGACCTCGTCGATCTCAAGTCTGCCGCCGCCCATGTCCACGAAAACGGAGGCGGTCGCCTTGACGCCCTGCTCGGTAAGGAGGAGGCGGTTCTCGGGCTGGACGATCATCACGCGGGCGGCGCGAACGCCGGCCAGCTGGGTGATCGTTCTCGCAAGCTCGCCCTGCACGGCGCGCAGGTAGTTGGTGCGCTGGACAAAGTCGCTCAGGCCAAACTGGCCCTTGTCGAAAATCTCAAAGCCGACGCCGTCGCCACCGGGCAAGCCCTTGCTGGCAAGGTCCATGCGAAGCTTGTAGACTTGGTCGGAGGGCACCTTCACCGCCGTGCCGCCCGCCGTGACCTCGTGGACGATGTTCTGGGACTCGAGGTAGCCGATGATGGCCGCGGAGTCCTTGTCGCCGAGGCGCGCATAGAGCAGCTGCATGTCGGGCCGCCTCGACCACACGACGAGGACGGTCATGCCGGCCGCCACCGCGATGGTGGCGACGACGAGCGAGACGCGCTGGTTAAGGCCTAGCTGCTTCCAGAGGGAGAGCAGGGAATTCAAGAAAATTTTCATCCGTTTGTCTTAGTTCGGTGGCTTCAAACCTGCATGCGCATCAGTTCCTGATAGGAGTCCACGAGTTTGTTGCGGACTTGGACCATGAGGCTGAGAGAGACGGAGGCTTCCTGCATCGCGATGACCGACTGGTGCAGCTGGTCGGTGTCGCCGAGGAGGACGCGCTTGGTGAGGCTGTCGGCCTGCATCTGCTTCGTGTCGACCGTCGACACGAGGCCGTCGAGCATCTTGCCGAAGCCGTCGCCCGCAGGCTGACCGAGGTGCAACTTGTCCGCCGACGAGGTGTTGAGCAGCTGATTCGGCTGCAGCCTGTCGGTGAGCGGCGACGATAGGCCGGCGAGGGAAGCGGGGACTGAGGAGATGGAGGACATGCTACGGGGATGGGTTCAGGCGGCTGCCGGGATCACTTGCCGATCTCCAGGGTCTTCATCGCCAGGTTCTTGGCGTTCTTAGCCACGGACAAGTTGGCCTCGTAGGCCCGGGACGCCGTGATCAGGTCGACCATTTCGTAGGCCAGGTTCACATTGGGCATCTGCACCATGCCGTCGGGTCCGGCGTCGGGGTGCTGGGGATTGTAGACCTGCTGACCCGGGGTTTTGTCGGCGGCGATTCCCGAAACCTTGACGGTCTGCAGCGACTGGCCGCCGGCTTGCTTGACCAGTTCGGTCTCGAAGGAAACGACCTGGCGCTGGTAGGGGCCGCCGGTCTCGGTGCGCGTCGTCTCTGCGTTCGCGATGTTCTGCGCCACGATGTCCAGGCGCATCCTCTGTGCGGAGAGCGCCCCGGCCGTGATGTCGATGCCGGAGATGATGTTCATGCGCCACCCTGGCCGGTGATGGCCAGCTTAAGCTGCTTTATGTTGTTGGATACGACCTCTGTTAGGTAGTTGTACTCCACCGAGTTCTTGTTCATCGCGAGGAGCTCGTGCTCGATCTCGACCGAATTTCCGTCGGGCCTGACGCTGCGCGCGTTGAGGTCCTCGGAAAGGGTCGGACGCAGCGAGTCGTCGCCGGCGACCGATTCCCCGGCAGCCATCCTCGACTTGAGCTGCTCGGCGAACGTCGGAGACAGGTCCAGCCGGTGATATCCCGGCGTCTCGGCATTCGCTATGTTGGAGGCGATGGCCTCCTGCCGAAGGGCCGCCGCGTCCAATAGCTTCCGGGACAACTGATAATTGTCGGATTGGAAGATGGGATCGATCATGTTCGGGCCGCAAGTAACACGGTTCGTGCCATTCGCCCCGACGCTTTTGCATCCCTCTTTATTACAGCAAAATAAACATGTCAGGCGCCGCCTCGCTCACCGAGGGCGTCCGGGGCACCGCCGTAAGGCTGCGTAAGCGGTAATTTTTGCCGCATGGCCCGGGAGCCCC
This sequence comes from uncultured Opitutaceae bacterium, assembly GCA_903887455.1. Taxonomy (GTDB): domain Bacteria; phylum Verrucomicrobiota; class Verrucomicrobiia; order Opitutales; family Opitutaceae; genus Palsa-1447. The sequence continues at coordinate 5,740 of CAISPT010000180.1, forward strand.
TGGTGCAAACCGGAGGCGGAACAACTATGCCGCTACATAATCGGCCCGCTGCGCCGATACCTTGGAAATAAACCTCATGAGGGACAGCGAGTTCGATTTCATATGCACCCTTGTCTACGAGCACAGCCGGATAAAGCTAGGCCCCGACAAGAAGGAGCTGGTTAGCGCGCGATTAGGCAAACGCCTGCGCGCGACGAACCTAGATTCCATTGGCGCGTACTGTAACCTGCTAAAGAGCCCGTCGTCGGACGACGAACTTGGGCACTTGATCGACGCGATATCGACCAATCACACCTTCTTCTTTCGCGAGTCGGCCCATTTCGACTTCGTGAGGGACAGGGTGCTGCCCGAGATGATGGAGCGGAACCGGGTCGAGCGCTGGCCGCGCTTCTACGCCTGGAGCGCAGCGTGCTCCTCGGGGGAGGAGCCCTACTCTCTTGCCGCTACCCTTGCCGAAGGCTTACAGGGTTCGCCCTGGCCCTGGCACATCGAGGCCACCGACATTTCAAACCGCATCCTTGAGAAGGCGAAGGCCGGCATCTACAAGGAGGACGTCGTGTCACGGCTCCCGGCAGCGACGATCAAGGCCCACTTTCAGAAGGGCATAGGCCCCCAGGAGGGGAACTACAGGGTCCGCGCAGCGCTGCGCGACCGCGTGTCGTTCCACTATTTGAACCTGCTCAAGGGCGAGGCCCCGTTCCGCGATCTTTTTCACGTCATCTTCTGCCGCAACGTGATGATCTACTTCGACAAGGAGACGCAGGAGGAGCTTGTGAACAAGCTCTACCGGCGCCTCATCCCTGGCGGCTACCTGCTCGTGGGTCACTCTGAGAGCCTCACGGGCATCAAGCACCCGCTGCAGCTCGTCAAGCCCGCTACCTATCGCCGGCCCCCGGCTTCCTGACATGGCCCCCGCCCGAAAGATACGCGTGCTAATCGTCGACGACTCCGCCGTCGTGCGCCGCTATGCGAGCGAGGCCCTTGCCACCGACCCCGATATCGAGGTCGTGGGAACGGCCGAGGACCCGTATGTCGCCAGGGACCGCTTGAAGGAGCTCTCCCCCGACGTGCTGACGCTCGACCTCGAGATGCCGCGTATGGACGGCCTCACCTTCCTAAGGCTGCTCATGGAAAACCGGCCGATGCCGGTCATCGTCATGAGCTCCCTGACGCAGCGCGGCTCCGACTACACTCTGGAGGCCCTGCGCCTGGGCGCCGTGGACTTCTTGGGGAAGCCGGGAAGCTTCAACTCCTTTGGTGATCTCGGCCCCCAGCTGATCGCAAAGGTCAAGGCCGCCGCTGCGGCCAAGGTCCGTGCCCTGCGCCCGGACGCCCTCCAGCCGCAACGGCCCGCCTCCCCGAGGCAGACCGTGCCTGCGGCCATCCACTACCACAATCCGCGATCGATCATCCTTCTCGGGGCGTCGACGGGGGGGACCGAGGCGCTTCGCGACGTGCTCACCCATCTTCCCGGCAACCTTCCGGGAATCGCCATCGTGCAGCACATACCCGGCACATTCTCCAAGGCGTTTGCGGACCGACTCAACTCGCTCTGCACCCTGGAGGTGCGCGAGGCGGTCGACGGGGACCGGATCGCCCCGGGCCTGGCGCTGATCGCCCCGGGCGGCTTCCACATGATGCTCCAATGGTCCGCGGACCACTACCGTGTCCGGATCACCGGCGGCCCCCCGGTGTGGCACCAGAGGCCGGCCGTGGACCTCCTCTTCAAGTCCGCCGTCGATTGCGGCGCTGCCCCGTACGCGGTGGCCGGGATCCTGACGGGAATGGGCAAGGACGGGGCCGAGGGCCTCCTTCGCCTCAGGGAGAAGGGCGCCAAGACCTTCGCCCAGGACGAAGCGTCGTGTGTCGTCTACGGCATGCCCAAGGCCGCATGGGACTGCGGCGCCGCACAGTTTCAGCTTCCGCTTGAGAAGGTAGCCCCCCATTTGGTCGCCAGGTTCGAGTCGTCCCATCACGCAGACAGCCACGCAGCCACCACGACGCCATGACGACGAACCCCTCCGATTCCATTCTCATAGTCGATGACGAGCCCGTTGTCCTTAACGCACTGAAGCTCACGCTTGAGCGCGAGAAGTACAGCGTCGTCGCCTGCTCGAGCCCCGTGAAGGCGCTCGCGATCCTCGAGGAGCGCGACTTTGCGCTCATCATCTCCGACCAGAGGATGCCCGAGATGCAGGGTCTAGATTTCCTGATCGAGAGCAGGCGCCTGCGCCCGAACGCCTCCCGCGTTCTCATCACAGCTGTCCTTTCGCTCCCTACAATCGTCGACGCGATCAACCGCGGCGAGATCTTCCGGTTCGTGGCGAAACCCTGGCTGCGCGAGGAGCTCCTGGCCACCGTCCGAAACGCCTTCCACCGACATGACCTGATCGTCCGCAACGAGGTGCTCCAGGCGCAGACCCAGGAGCTCAACGCGCGGCTGATGACGGCCAACTCCGACCTCGAACAGAAGGTCAAGGTCCTCGAGGACCAGAGGCAAAAGCTCGACACGTTCAACCGCGAGCTGGGGGCAAGGTACGAGAACTCGCTCGAGCTCTGCCGGCGAATCCTCACGGCCTACGACCCCATTCTGGGCGGCCAGGCGAAGGCGCTCGTCGAGTTCGCCAACAAGATGTGCGAATCCGAGCACTTCTCCGAGGGCGAGCGCCACGCCTTGCGCTCGGCCGCATGGCTCTCCGACTTAGGGCTGATAGGCGTCTCGAGGGAGCTCCTGCGCACCTTCCGCAACAATCCCGCCCAGCTGACCGAGCGCGAGCTCGCCAACCTGCATCATCACCCGATCTACAGCCAGACGCTGGCGGCGCTCGTCGACTCCCGCGCCGACGTCGGTGAGACGATCCGCGCGCATCACGAGCATTTCGACGGGACGGGGTATCCCGACGGCCTGGCTGGAAAGAACATCCCATGGCCCGCGCGGTGCCTGTCGGTGGCGGTCGGGTTCGTCGAATCGGGGCAATCCAAGCAGGCAGCGATCGACACGATCCTCGCGAAGTCAGGGTCCCTCTACGACCCCGAGGCTGTCCGGCTCTTCCTGAAGGTCACCCACCTTGTCCACTTGCCGCGTCAGGTGCGCGAGATCCTGCTCGACGAGCTCACCCCCGGAATGGTCCTGGCACGCGGCATCTACAGCCCTGACGGCCTTCTGCTGAGCGGCGAGGGCCAGCCCCGGGGCCCCTCCACCATCGCGAAGATCCGCAGCCACGCTCAGATCACGCCGATCA
>CAISPT010000181.1 GCA_903887455.1 uncultured Opitutaceae bacterium
ATCGCAAGGGCGGAGGGCAGCGTGAAGCAGAGCGAGGCGACAAGCGCCCCCAGAAGTCCCGCCCGGCCCATGCCCAGGCAGAAGACGACCTGGCTGCTCGCCGGCCCGGGCAGCATCTGGCAGAGCGCCACCGTGTCGGCGTAGGTGCGCTCGTCCACCCAGCGCCGCCTCTCCACGAACTCGGACCGGAAATAGCCCAGGTGCGCGACGGGGCCGCCGAACGAGGTGAGACCCAGCTTCAGGAATGCGCCGCCCACCTCGGCGAGCGCACGAAAGCGGGGGGACGGGGCCGTCAACGGTCGTCCTCCTCGTGCCCGGCGCGGTTTGCCGGGAGGTTTCCAGGCAGGAAGAAGTAGTACAGCATGAGCCACCAGCCCCAGGAGAGCCGGTAAAGCAGGAGGGGAACGAGCAGCGATCCGACGAGGCACGCGGGCAGCGCGACGGCGGCCCCCACCCTGCCGGTCGCGTAGAGGAGGATGAACGGGATCACGACCCCGAAGGCGGTCACGCCGTAGTTGATCGCGAAGGGCCCGAGGAAGGCCCCGTCGCCGTTCTCGATGCGGAGCCCGCAGGCGGGGCAGGCCTCGTTGACCCTGAACCGGGACCCCTCCTGGAAAAGCGTCGGCAGCCCGCAGTTCGGGCAGCGGCACCTCAGTCCGTTCTCGATTATCCTGGAGCGCGACACGGTCATGGGCTTGTGGGGACCACTATCCGCGGGGTTCGCGCCCTTGGCAAACCCCGGGGAGTCCGCGCCTCAGCGGAGCGTCTCAAGGCAGACTAGGCACACATCATCCTCGAAGGGTCGGCCGCCCGCGAACCGGCCCGCCGCCTCCAGGATACGGGACAGGACCGCCCGGCCCGGCGCCTCGGGATCGCGGGCGACCTCGGCGGCCAGGCGCTCCTGGCTCCACTCCTGGCCTGCGTCGTCCCGCGCCTCGGTCAACCCGTCGGTGAAGAGGATCACCGAGTCGCCCGGAAGGAGCGGGCGGGTTCCGGTCTCAAACGGATAGTCGGGGATCAGGCCCAGCGCGGGTCCGGCCACGGCATCGCTGGCCGGCAGGAGCTCGACGCCCCCAGAGGCGTGCCTCACGTAGCCGGTGGGATGCCCGGCCTGCCCGTAGGAGAGCGTGGCCCCCGCCACGTCGACCACGGCATAGGCCGCCGTGACGAAGAGCAGGTTGCCGGCCTGGCGGAGGACCGCCATCAGGCACTGGTTTAGCCGCGTGAGCAGGGCGCCCGGGTCGGCGGCGGTCGACCTCAGGTCCTCGGCAAACGCGCGGAGCATCGCCGTCACGAGCGCCGAGCGCACGCCGTGCCCCATCACGTCGCAGACGAGGACGCCTGCGGACTGGTCCGAAATCCTGATCAGCTGGAAGAAGTCGCCGCTCACCCCGCCCGCCGGCCTGTACTCGGAGAGGAAGCGCCACCTGACGGCGGGATCCTGCTCCGGCAGCCCCGACGGAAGCATCGCCAGCTGGACCTCCCTGGCCATCAGGACGTCCTCCTCGAGGACCCGGTTTTTCTCGGCGATCTCCAGGCGCGACTGCTCGAGCTCCTCAATGCTCCCGAGCAGGAGCCCGGTCTGGAGCCGGACAAGCGCGTGCACGAAGATGAACCCGATGAACCCGCCCGAGGCGCCCTCCAGCAGGACATCGTCGTAGAACACCTCGTTCGCGCGGGCCGCGACGGACGCCAAGACCTGGTTCAACGGGGCCGTCTCCGAGAGGCGCAGCGGCTTCTCCATCAGGTGCTCCCGCACCGGACTCTGGGCGAAGAGCGCAAAGCCGAAACGGGCCCCGAGCTGCATGGCGATCTGCCGGCGGGCGCACACGCCGAGGATCGCCTCCCCGTCGAGCACAGCCATGAAGTCCCGACCGTTCTCGGCAAATCGCCTGTGAACGGCCTCGAGGGGGGCGTCCGCGCCGATCCACTCGCTGTGCCCCAGAAGGGACCGCAGCTCGAGGGGCCGGTGGTGGGCAGGGTTCACGCGGGGCAGATCCTAACGCGTGCCCGCCGCAGCGGGCAATCCGCCACCCGGGCCGTAACCGCGATGTAACGGCGATGCTCCCGCGGTGACACGGCCGGCAAACGGGCGTTGCACAGGCCCTCGCAGGCGTCTTCGATCAGGCGCATGAACCCCATGCCGAGGACCGTACTCTTTTGCACGCTGGCAGCCTTGGCAGGATGCGCCGTGGCCCCGACGACCCCGAGCGAGCCCAAAGCGGCGGCTGGGGCCGGCGAGCGGGACTGGACGTGGGTCCAGGGCACGGTCTTCGTCCCCACGACCGCGGTGAACGAGGCCCAGCAGTGGGACCATTACGACCCGGTGGTGAACGACCGCGAGCTGCACTATGCGTCGATCTACGGGATCAACGTGGTCCGGGTCTACCTTCACTACTACGTCTACCTGAAGAAGAAGGACGCCCTGTTGGCCGACATCGACGATTTCCTCTCGCGGGCGAGCAAGTACGGGATCCGCACCGAGCTGGTCTTCTTCGACGACTGCTGGAACCAGCCCCCGAAGGACCTCCTCTCGACCGACTTCAAGTATCCCGCCCCGATCCCCGGCGTGCACAACAGCCAGTGGCTGGTGTGCCCGGGCGACGACGTGCGAAGCCACTACGAGCAGCACCGCCAGGGCCTGAAGGCCTACGTGCAGGACATCGTCAGGGCCCACAAGGAGGATCCGCGCATCGTCTTCTGGGAGATCTACAACGAGCCCAACAAATCGGAGGAGACGGTCAGGCTCGAGAAGGACGCCCTGATCTGGATCAAGGAGACCGGCTCCGACATTCCCGTGACCGCCACGGGCAAGGAGTTCTCGGGCGGGCCGGTGTCGGACTTCCCGTCCTGGCATGAGTACGGCGCCTACTCCGTCTTCGGGGATGCCCACATGCTCTGCACGGAGTGCATGAACCGGCAGGGCCAGTCGGTCCCCGGGGTCGTCGAGCATTTCAAAGGCAAGGTCGGCTATATCATGTGGGAGTTCGGGATCGGCCGCGATAACTGCCGCTTCGCATGGGACGAGAACCGGGACCACCCGAGAAAGGACGAGACCCCGACCCCCTTCCACGGGATCGTGTACCCCGACGGCCACCCCTGGTCGATCGGCGACGTGAAGGCGCTCCTCGGCCACGACGGCTACGCGCGTACCCACTTCTTCACGGCGAGCTACTACAAGGACCCCGCCTTCACCCAACTCGCCAAGACCTCGGTCACGCCCTTCGTCGACTTTGACCTGGTGGACGAGCCGGGCGTCGGCTCGCCCGACGCCTCGGCGGGGGTGCCCCGGGAGAACTACTCGGTCGAGTACAAGGCATTCGTGAGGACGGGGGCCGCCGGCACCTATTCCTTCGCCGCCGACTCGGACGGGGCGCTCAAGGTCCTGGTGGACGGTAAGGCCGTCATCACGAAGGAGGCACCCGGGCGCGCCACCGCGACGGGCACCCTCGCCTTGGACGCCTACCGGTCCTACGCGGTGGTCGTGCGCTACGCGCACGCCAAAGGCCCGGCGAGCCTGCACCTGACCTGGTCCGGGCCCTCGTTCAAGGACCGGCTCCTCGAGCCGGCCACCCACCCCGAGGGCCTGTAGGCCACGGGCCCTGCGGCCCCTTTTGCTCTTGAAGGGCCCCGGCGGCCACCCAAGTGTCCGGCCACCGGCAATGGATTCTGCCGCCCCGCCCCGCGGGAAACCGCCCGACGAAAGTCGGTGCTGATGACTCCTACTGCGAAGCAACGCTCTAGGAAAATTATGCACCTCTACTTCTGGATATTCTTGGGAAGCGGCCTAGGAGGCCTGGCCCGGTTCGCCCTCTCCGGCGTCGTGGCCGACACCTTCGGGGGGACCTTCCCCTGGGGAACCTTCATCATCAACGTCTCGGGGTCCTTCGTCATCGGGTTCTTTAGCACGCTCACGAGCCCCGACGGGCGCTTCCTGGTGGGCCCGACGGCACGGCAGTTCGTGATGACGGGCATCCTCGGGGGGTTCACGACGTACTCGTCCTTCAGCCTCCAGACGCTCAACCTCGCGCGAGAGGGCGAGTGGCTCCACGCTGGGGGCAACGCGGCCGGCACCTTTTTCGTCTGCTTCGCGGCCGTCTGGCTCGGGCATGTGGCCGCGACCTGGATCAACACCCTCAAAGGAGCCTAACCCATGAACCTACCCGCCGATTCGGTGCTGTTGAGGATATTCATCGGGGAGTCCGACCGGCACGGCGGCCATCCCCTTTACGAAGCCATCGTGCTGAAGGCCCGCGAACAGGGGATGGCCGGCGCCACGGTCCTGCGGAGCCCGATGGGCTTCGGGCCAACGAGCAGGCTCCACACGGCGAAGATCCTCAGGCTCTCGGACGACCTGCCCATGGTGGTCGAGATCGTGGACGAGGAGTCGAAGATCAACGCGTTCCTCGGCGTCCTGGACGGCATTATGGGAGGAGGGCTCGTGACGCTGGAGCGGGTCAGGGTGCACTCCTACCGGCACAGCGGCGGCCCTCAGGGCGCGATGGGCGACGCGAAATAGGTGTGAAGTTTCAATAGGTTCTCGCCGGGGCCAAAAGAAAGGGGCGCGCTTGGCCCCAGCCATGCGCGCCCCGTGTCTAGCTAAGGTGCGGTGTCGTCCCTTAGAACCCGAATCCGTACGAAACCTTTGCGGTGAGCGGCGTCGAGTAGATGAGGCCGTAGAGCTTCCGGTCGTCGAAAATGTTGTCGACGTTCAGCTGCACGTACTGGTTGTGGCCCCAGTGTTTCCACTCGTACTTGGCCATGACGTTCATGAGGAGCTGCGATGGGGAGTAGGCCACGATGGCCTGGCCCGCCGCGTTCTGCTCGACCTGGCCGCCGCCGTGGGTGACCCCGGAGAAGAACTCCTCCTGCGAGTGCCATGTGCCGCCGATACCGGTGGTGAGCCCCTTGAGGTTGCCGCCCCACTTGTAGTTGATGAACGCGTCCGCGGTGTACTTCGGCGTGTCGTCACCAGGGAAGACGCCGGCATTGGTGCGCGTCGAGGTGTCGGCCGGGTTTTTATAGGCCACATTGAGCGGTTCGCCGCCCAGTCCGAACCCACCGTTCTGGAAGTACCAGACGGCCCAGCGGTCGACCGAGGACGGGTACTTCGGCCACTGGCCCAGGTTGAGCCGCGTGACCGTTGCCGCGACCGTGGCGTTCAGGACGATCTGGAGGTGCTCGTTTGGCGTGATGAGGACCTCTCCGTCCCAGCCCTTCGCCTGGTCGATCACCTGCCACGCCGGGGCAAGGCCACCGTTGTAGAAGCCGGCGGCGTCCATCGTCGCGTTGTTGATGCGAGGATCGGCGTTTGAATCGCCCTGGTAGAGCCATCCCGGCCAGTCACCGCCCGATGCCTGGTTCGCAGCAAAGGCCGCGTCGAGGTAAGCGGCACCTGCCGCCTTGCTGGCGTTCAGGTAGACGTTACCCGCCGGAGCACCCGGTATCGTGTAGATCGCCCCAGCGGCAACAGCTGCGTTCCACGCGCTGATCACCGAAGGTTGGTTCTGAGTTGTGTCGTAGGCGGACGCACCCTGTGGGACGCCCGGAATGCTCGTGGCACCCGGGGCACCCTCCGCATTGAAACCTCCGGACAGCTCGTAGATGATATCCTTGGTCGGGTCGAACCTCGGATGACCCGCGAGGCCCGTCATCGGGGCCGGCGCGAACCAGGGCTCCTGAACCCAGGCGGTCTTTGTGATCTTGTAGTGGCTGATGGTGCCTGAGATCTTGCCGTCCAGGAAGTCGAACTTTATGCCGAGTTCCCTGCTTTTCGCATAGTCGGAGCCCACCGGGGCGCCCGTCGTGCCGTTGTGCAGGCCACCGAAGTTCGGTTGGATGCCCTCGGCCTTGAGGCCGTAGATCGACAGGTTCTTCGTGATCGCGACCATGATGCCGTTCTGGTACGACTTTGCCGTCACCGTGGAGTTGCGGCTTGTGGTCGTTGAGGGAGTGGCCCCAGGAGCCGTCACCTGGGTGTCCGTCGACCAGTTGTCATTCTTGTCGTGGCGGATGCCCGTCATCAGGATGATCCGGTTGTTGAACAGCTTGGCGTAGTCGTTCAGGTAATAGCCTGCGTCCCAGCCCTTGTTGATGTTGCTGTAGTCGCTGTTGAACATCGCCGGGTCGGCTGTCCCATCTCCCTGCACGCCAAACTTGATCGGCGTAAGGTCATTCGGCCTCTTGTAGGCATACTTTCCAGGGACCGTATTGAACGTGCTCGACGTCACCTGGTTGTAGAGCTGCGAGAATCCGGCAAGAGCCTGGTTTTCCACTGCGTACCATTTGCCCTCAAAGAGGCTCTTTCGGGCCGTCAGTTCCACGCGCTCCTGGTCTCGGACCGTGTCCTGGTGGAGCTGCGACCACTGGTACTCGTCCACAGCCCCCGGAAGCGGGCCGAACACGAGGTTCAGGTTGTTGCTGCCTTGTCCACCGAGCGAGTTGGCCGCCTTCGTGGTGTAGATCGTCTGCGCGAGGTTGTAGCCGGGAAGGCCCGCGCCAATCGGTCCCGTGATCTCGCCGTTGATGTTCTGGGTCTGCACGTTCCAAGACGCCCTGTTGAAGCCGATCAGGAAGTTAACGGCGGGGAGGAACTCGGTTTCTTTGAGCAGCTGCTGCGTGAGCTTAACCTCGATGTTGTTCTCCTGCTGGTTGTCGAACGTGTTTGGGCCGGAGAGGTTATAGGTCCTCGGGTTGGCCCCCGGCGGGAAGAAGAACGCCACGGCCTCGATCTGGTCGTTGTTGATCGGAGTCGCACCGCTGCCCTCCACAGCGCGGAACGCCTGGAAGCTGTAGCCGTTCTGCTTCGACTTGCCGTACTCGGTGTCGATGAGGAGCGACGTGGTCGGAGTCGGCTTCCACGAGACCGAGGGAGCGATGAAGTAGTGGGAGTTCGACTGGTACTGGATCTGCGTGTCGGACTTCTCCCACGAGGCGCCGAGCCGGTAATCGATGTGGTTGGCCGCGCTGATCGGGCCGGTCACGTCAAGCGCTCCCCGCATGAAGTCATAAGTACCGTAGGTGAAGTTCATGGTCCCCTGCTGGGTGTCCATGGGCGCCTTGATCAGGTAGTCGACCACGCCGCCGAAGTTGCCCGTTCCGTAGAGGAGGGAGTTCGGACCGGCAACGACCTCGATGCGGTCGATATTGACCGAGTCAGTGGAGTTGCCCCGCAGGAAGCCGTCCCTGAGGACGTTGTTCGTGACGAAGCCACGGATTTTCAGCTGGACCTGGTTAATGTTGGACGTGAGCCCCTGGGGGTTGTTGACACCGCCCGGGCCG
>CAISPT010000182.1 GCA_903887455.1 uncultured Opitutaceae bacterium
CCGAAGAAACGCGTCAGGTCGTCCACGTGCCCGTCCGTGTCGTCACCCTCGATCCCGTCCCCGAGCCAGATGACGGTCTCCGCTCCCAGGAAGCGCCTGAGCCGGTCCTCGATCTCATTGCGCGAGAGCTCCGGGTTGCGGTTCTTGTTGAGGAGGCACGCCTCGGTCGTCAGCAGGCAGCCCGCCCCGTTCACGTCGATGGACCCGCCCTCGAGGATGACCCCCGCCTCGAAGCGCCGCATACCGAGCGCGCGTGCCACGCGCGAGGGGATCCGGTTGTCGGAGTCATAGGGCGGGTACTTGCCGCCCCAGGCGTTGTACTCCCAGTCGGTCACCGCCACCTCGCCGGTCTTGTCGTTGCGGACGAAAATCGGCCCGTGGTCGCGGCACCAGGCGTCGTTGGTCGGGTTCGCGTGGAACTCGACGTTCTCCATCGCCGCGCCGGCCTTGGCGACCATGGCGGCCAGCTTCTTCTCGGTCTCCGGCCCAAGATTGATCCGCACCCTCTCCCGTTCGCTGATGCGCGCGGCTATCTCCGCGAATTTGGCCGGTATTGTTCGGAAATGCCCGGGCCAGGTCTTGAGCCGGTGGGGCCACGAAAGCCACACGGCCTCCTGGGGCTCCCACTCGGCGGGCATCCTGAAGCCGAGCGCGGCCGGGGTCTGGTTGGTGGCGGACATAAGGGAAAGGCCCGCACCTAGTCGCTGAAGCGCTTGGTCAGGTCGGAGTACGCATCGATCCTGCGGTCCCGCAGGAAGGGCCAGTGGGTCCGGGTGTCGTCGACGTCGGCAAGGTCGACGGGGACCACGAGGACACGCTCCTCGTCCGCGGGCGCCTTGGCGAGGATCTGCCCGCTCGTCCCCGCGACGAAGCTCTGCCCCCAGAACTCGATCCCGGGAGCGCCGACGGGGGTCTCGTGGCCGATCCGGTTGCAGACGGCGACGAAGCACCCGTTGGCCACGGCGTGGGCGCGCTGCACCGTCTCCCACGCGCCGTGCTGGCGCTCGCCCATCTCGGCCTTCTCCGCCGGGTGCCAGCCGATCGCCGTCGGGTAGAAGATGATCTCCGCCCCCTGGAGCGCCGTCAGGCGCGCGGCCTCCGGGTACCACTGGTCCCAGCAGATCAGCACCCCGATCCTGCCGAACCGGGTGTCGAAGGCCTTGAAGCCCGTGTCGCCCGGCGTGAAGTAGAACTTCTCGTAGTAGAGCGGGTCGTCGGGAATGTGCATCTTGCGGTAGATGCCGAGAAGCGTGCCATCTGCGTCGATGACGACGGCCGTGTTGTGGTAGAGGCCGCTCGCCCTGCGCTCGAACAGGGAGGCGACGACGACGACCCCCTTCTTCTTCGCGAAGCGCTGGAAGGCCTCCGTCGTCGGGCCCGGGATTTTCTCGGCGAGCTTGAAGTTCTGGTAGTCCTCGCTCTGGCAGAAGTACGGGGAGCGGAAGAGCTCCTGCGTGCAGATGATGTTGGCCCCCCGCGCGGCCGCCTTCCCGGCGAGCGCGAGCGTCTTCTTCAGGTTGGCCGCCGGGTTTCCCGAGCAGGCGTGCTGAAGCAGGCCGATGTGAACCTTTGCCATCCCTCTAGTAGATGACCTTGTTTAGGGGGTACTCGACAATGCCCTCGGCTCCGAGGGCCTTCAGCTGGGGAAGGATCTCCCTGACGACGCTCTCGTCGATGATCGTCTCAAGTGCGACCCAGTCCGGGTTGTTGAGCGGCGACACGGTCGGGTCGCGGAGCGACGGGACCGTCTTGATGATCGCCGCCACGGCCGTGCGGGGGGCGTTCATCTTCAGGCCCACCTTGGACTCCGCCTCCAGGGCTCCCCTCACCAGGAGCGCGATCGTCTCGATCTTCTTCCTCTTAACGGGGTCGGCCCAAGCCTTCTTGTTGGCAATGAGCTTGGTGTTGGTCTCCAGGAGCGTGTCCACGATCCGGAGCTTGTTGGCACGCAGGGACGAGCCCGTCTCGGTGATGTCGACGATCGCGTCTACCAGGTCGGGCACCTTGACCTCGGTGGCTCCCCAGGAGAACTCCACCTCGGCCGGGATGTTCCGCTTCGCGAAGTAGCGCTTCACGGTCTGCAGGAGCTCCGTGGCGACCCGCTTGCCGGCCAGGTCCTCGGGCCTCTTCACCGGCGAATCCTCGGCGACGCAGAGGACCCACCGCGACTTGAGCGTCGAGGCGCGGCTGTAGATCAGGTCGCAGACCTCGACCACGTCGGAGCCGTTCTCCTGGATCCAGTCCAGGCCGGTGAGCCCGCAGTCGAAGAACCCGTGCTCCACATAGCGGCTCACCTCCTGGGCTCGGACGAAGCGCCCGTCCAGCTCGGGGTCGTCGATCGAGGGCCGGTAGGACCTCGAGTTCGTGGTGATTTTCCAGCCCGCCTTCGCAAATAGGCTGCGGGTGGACTCTTCCAGGCTGCCCTTAGGCAGACCCAGCATCAGGATTGGCTTTTTGTCGGGCACAGCCCCGCGAGCGTCCGCCCGACGGCGGGGCCGTTCAAGCAAAATGCGGAAGGCGCAGCCTGATTGACATCGCAAACGGTGTGATTTAACACCCTTATAGTAGACCGGATATGCCAGATCTAACGCCGACTCGGCCGAACCCAAAGCCTCTCATCGTGGTTGTGGAAGATGAGCCCGATCTGGCTTCCCTCATCGGCCTGCACCTTGAGCGGGCGGGCATGCGCGTCCAGCTCTGCAACCGCGCCGCACACGCGCTGAAGTTCCTGCAGAAGAACTTCGCGAACCTGGTCCTGATGGACCTCGTTCTCCCCGACCAGGGGGGGTTCGAGCTCTACGAGGACATGAAGGCGGCCAACATCAACGTCCCGGTGATCTTCGTCACCGCGAACCTCGAGGAGTCGAGCAAGGTGCACGGCCTCGAGCAGGGCGGGGACGACTACATCACCAAGCCCTTCAGCTTCGCGGAGCTGACGGCCCGCATCAAGGCGGTCCTCAGGAGGGCAGACTACAAGGAGGACCTAAATCTCACGGGCAACGTGAAGGTGAACACGGAGGCCTTCGAGTTTTGCGGCGCAAAGATCACCCCGGTCCGGCTGGAGATCGCCTTCCCCGACGGGGAGACGATCCCGATCGGGCGCAAGGAGCTCGGCATCCTCTCCTACCTGAACGACCACCCCGGAGAGGTGATCACGCGAAAGGCGCTCATCCACTCCGTGTGGGGCCAGCATGCCGACGTGCGGAGCCGCTCGCTCGACCAGTACGTCGTGAAGGTCCGCGAGCTCTTCAAGAAGAAGGGCCTGGATCTGGCGGACTTCCGGACCGTGCACGGAATCGGCTACATCTTCGACCCGAAGAAGACTTCCAAGAAGGGAACCTGACCGGGCCCCCAGGGTGCTAGAAGAGCTCCGGCTGGCCGTAACGCTCCCTCGCCTCCGCGGCGGCGCTTCGCATCTCCATCCGCTCGAGGATCCCGATGAGCTCACCCGGCCTCGCAGCCGTGTGCTCCGTGCTCGGCGGCGGCAGCGACAGGTTGAGCGTCGTGATCTTAAGGTTGCGGCGCAGCAGCTCCGCCGAAGAGGCGACAAGCGCCCGGAACCGCTCGGGGTTCAGCCGGTCGGCCGCCGCGATCACGCCCTCCAGGCTCCCGTGCTCCAGGAGCCACTTCGACGCGGTCTTGGGCCCCACCCCGCTGATGCCAGGGATGTTGTCCGAGGTGTCGCCCACCAGAGCCAGGTACTCGGCGATGCGGGCCGGCGGAACACCGAACTTCTCGACCACGTAGGAGGCGTCCATCACGCGCCAGCCGAGCTTGGGGTTGGCGGTCGGCGGGGGCAGCATGATCTTCACGCGGTCGTCCACCATCTGGGCGAAATCCTTGTCGGAGCTGACGATCAGCACCTGGTCGCCCCGCCTGGCGAGTGTGGCCGCGTGCGAGGCGAGCAGGTCGTCGCTCTCGACGCCCGACTCCTCAATCCCCCCGAGCCCCATCGCCCGGGTGAGCTCCTTGATGACGGGGATCTGCTTGGAGAGCGCCTCGGGCATCTCCTCGCGCTGCGCCTTGTACTCGGGCAGGAGCAGCAGCCGGTCCTGGGCCCCGCCAAGGTCGAAGAAGACGAGGACCCCGTCGGGCTTCTCCTGGTCGGAGAGACGCCAGAGCGACTTCACCCAGCCGTGCAGCGCGTTGGTGGGGAACCCGTCGGCGCGGGTGAGCTCCGGGATCGCGAAGAAACAGCGGTAGGCCAGGTTGAAGCCGTCGACCAGGAGCCATTTCGCCATGGTCGGGGTCCCGGGGTTCAGGCTCCGGAGGTCACCGGGGCCGGAGCCGCGGGCACGGAGGCACCGCGTACCGCCTCGGCTATCGCCGCCGGCTGCCGGGGCTCGGCCTCGCCGTGCTCGTGGTTGAAGCGCATGGAGACGGTCTTGGAAACGCCCCGCTCCTCCATCGTCACGCCGTAGATGGCGCTCGCGGCGGCAACCGTTCGCTTGTTGTGCGTGATGATGATGAACTGCGAGTCCTTCACGAACTTCTTAAGGAGCTCCGTGAACCTGCCGATGTTCGATTCGTCGAGAGGGGCGTCCAACTCGTCAAGGAGGCAGAACGGCGAGGGCTTCACCAGGTAGAGGGCGAAGAGGAGCGCGACCGCGGTGAGTGTCCGCTGGCCGCCTGAAAGCAGAGATATGCCCTTCAGCTTCGTGCCCGGGGGCTGCGCGACGATCTCGATGCCGCTCTCCAGGATGTCCTCCGACTGCACCAGCTCGATGTTGGCCCTTCCTCCGCCGAAGAGGGTCTGGAACGTGTACTCGAAGTTCTTCTTGATCTGCTCGAAGGTGACCTCGAACTGCTTCTGCGAGGTCTGGTTGATCTCGTCGATCGCGGCGATCAGGTCCGCCTTGGCCTTCGTCAGGTCGTCGCTCTGGGAGCGCAGGAAGTCGTGGCGCTGCTTGAGCTCGGAGTACTCCTCGATGGCGACCAGGTTCACGGCGCCCATCCCGGACATCCGGTGGCGGAGCGCGTCGACCTCGCTCTTCACGGCTTCCCAGTCGGTGGAGTCCATGGCGGCGAGCTCGGCCTCGCCCGGTGCCTCGGGCCTCTTCTTCCTCGAGCGCCGGACCACGGGCTCCTCGCCCTCCTCCTCATCGAGGTCCAGGGGCTTCGCCCCCTCCGGCTCGTCGTCGGATTTCCAGAGCATCTCCTTCCAGTTGATGGTCGTGATGTCCAGCTGGTACTCGCGCGACACCTCCTCGCTCAGGAAGATCGCCCGCTGCCGGGTCTCGGCAAGCTGCACCTCGTGGGTGCTCAATTCCTCGTGGGCCGCGTCGGACTCCTGTCGGAGCGCCGCCTGCGAGGCCTCGAGTGAGCCGATCTCGCGCTCGACCTCCACAAGCTCGATTCGGATCTTCTCCACCTGCTCCTGGGCGACCGAGAGCGTCTCGCCGAGGCGGGAGGCGTTCTCCTTCTGGACGCTCTCCTCCCTCTCGAGCTCGGTGATCTGGGACGTCCAGACCTCGATCTCCTGCTGGCGCTCCACCAATAGGTCGCTGATCTGAAGGCGGCGCTTCTCCATCTCGCCAAGCCCCTTGTCGAGCACCTCGACCTTTTGGCGGCGCTCCGCCAGCTCCAGGCGCGCCTGGGCCAGCGACTCGCGCTTCACGTCGCGCTCCGCGCGAACCAGGGTGAGCTTCGACTCAAGGTCCTCGATCTTCTTTCGTTGCTCGGCGGCAGCCGCCTCCGACTGGGCGAGACCCGTGCGGGCCTTCTCCCAGCGCGCCTGGGCCTCGAGCCTCGCGCTCTCCAGGGCCGCGAGCTCCTGCTCCATGCGCCTGACCCGCTGCGAGATCTCCTCGGCAGCGCGTTTAAGCCCACGCTCGTCGGCCTGGACCGACGCCAGGGACTGCGTCGCCGTCATGACGAGCGCGCGGCGCTCCTCCACCAGCTGCTCCGCGGCGGCGATCTTGGCGTTAAGCGCCTCGCTCTGCAGGCGGAGCTCGTCGTGCTGGCGCTGCTCCTCGGCGAGCGCCTTTGACGTCTCGCGCAGGTCGATCTCGCGCTGGACGATGCTGTTGGCGTGCTTCTTCGTGTTGGCGTGGCCTCCGGAAACCAGGCCGCGGCGGTCGACGATCTCGCCCTTTCGGGTGGCGACGGCAAGGAACGGGAACTCGGGGTGCGCCTGCCAGAAATCGAGGAAGGACCCGAGGTCGTCCGCGATGTAGCACGACGAGAGGATGGCACGGGCCGGGTGGGACTCGTCGATCTGGTCGAGCGCCCCGGTCGCCGGCACGAGCCCCGCGGGCAGTTCGCCGGCGGCGGAAAGGGACTGGCCCAGCTCGGCGACGCGAAGGACCACGGAGCCGATCTGCTCCTGCTCGAGCTGGGAAATGATGCGGCGGGCCGTCGCCAGATCGCTCACCTGGATGGCCTCGGCCGCCGAACCCAGGAGCGAGTCGACGGCGCGGCCGAACTCGGGCTTCACCTCTATGCCCTGAGAGACGGGGGTGGCCTTAGATCCGGCGAGCGCCCCGGAGAGACGGCCCTGGAGGACCGCCTTCGCGCCCTCGCCGAACCCCTCCCAGCGCTCCTGGAGCTGCTGCAGGAGCCTAAGGCGCGCGCCCCGCTGCGCCAACTGCCTGTCCACATCCTGGAGCCGGCGCTGCAGGTCCCTGAATTCCTTCGTGAGGGCCGTGACGGCCTGCTGGGCCTCGGTGGAGGCCGTCTCCGCGGCGGCGCGCTCCGCGGCGGCCGTCTTCACTTTCTCCGCGCCATCCTCGGCCGCCTTGGCCGCGGCCTCGGCCTGCTTCGACACCTGGCCCAGGTCGAGCGCGAGCGCCTCGTGCCGCTGCGTGCTTGTCTTCTGGTCCACCTCGTAGCCCGAGGCGTCCGTCCTCAGGCGCGCAACCGCGCTGTCAAACTGAAGGAGCTCGAACTTGGCCTGCTGAAGTTCACGGTCCAGGCGCGAGAGCTCGCCCTCGGCCACAGCCACCTCGCGGTTATGCTGCTGGTAGACGGCGTCGCTGCTGCCGAGCAGCCCGAGCTGCATCTGCTTGTCCTGTGAGCCGGTGTCGACCTGCGCGGCAAGCTCGCGGAGCTGCATCTCAAGCTCGCCGAGGGTGTCGCGCGTCCCGTCCAGGCGCTCGGAGAGGCCGGTCCGGCGGATCCTCGCCAGGTTGGCCGCGTTCTCCGACTGCTCCTTCTGGCTCCGGACGTCGAAGACGGCCTGCTGGGCGTCCTGGACGCGCTGGTTCAGGCGGCTCCGATCACCCTTCTTGGCCTCGAGGCCGGCCTGCTGGCCGTCGAGGGCGGTCTTGCGGCCCTCCGCCTCGGCGCGGATCGAGCCGAGCTTGGCCTCAAGGCCGGAAAGGGTTTCGGTAAGCCGGCCGTGCTGCAGGGCGCTTTGCGCCAGGCTCAGGTGGCGGAGGCGGTGGGCGAGCCTCTTAAAACGCATCGCCTTGGCCGCCTGACGCTTAAGGCTTCCGATCTGGCGGGAGACCTCACCCACGACGTCGCTCACCCGAGCAAGGTTCTGGTCGGTGAGGGCCAGCTTGCCCATGGCCTCGCGGCGCTGGCTCTTGTACTTGGTGATCCCGGCAGCCTCCTCGAAGACGGCCCTGCGCTCCTCGGGTTTGCTGGAGAGCACCTGGTCGATCTGGCCCTGGGCCATGATCGAGTAGCTCGTCCGGCCGACGCCGGTGTCCATGAAGAGTTTGTGGATATCCTTCAGGCGGCAGGCCTGGCCGTTGAAGAGGTACTCGCCCTGGCCGTCGCGATACACGCGGCGGGTGATCTCGATC
>CAISPT010000183.1 GCA_903887455.1 uncultured Opitutaceae bacterium
CTTGACGCAGGCGACCCCGGCGCCGTCCTGGCCGCGGTTGTGCTGCTTCTCCATCAGGAGGAAAAGCTTCGTGAATCCCCAAAGCGGCGTGCCGTACTTCTCCTGATAGTAGGAGAGAGGCTTCAGGAGCCGCACCAGGGCGACCCCGCACTCATGGGATACGAAATCGCTCATGGCGCGTTCAGCCAAGCCCGGGCCGTTTCATCGCCCGCTCGATGCTCGACTCCCACTCGGAGCGCAGATCGGCGACCCGCCAGTCGAGGGTCCCGATGGAGGTCGCGACCGAGAGCGTTGCGGACTGCCGGAATGTCCCGATCTCCTCCGCCGGCACGGCAGAGAGGGAGGCGTCGGCCGCGACGTCGGCAAGGTCGCCAGGCGCTACCTCGACGAGGACCCGACCCTGGCTTTCGCCGTAGAGGAGCGCGTCCATGCGCAGCGATCCGAGTCCGGAGAGGTCAACCTCGGCCCCCAGCTTCTCGGTGCCGAAGAGCATCTCCGAAATTCCCACGAGGAGCCCGCCCTCGCTAAGGTCGTGCGCGGCAAGGATGCGGCCCTTTCGGATCTGCCCAAGGAGGTAGTCCTGGAGCCTTTTCTCGCCGTCGAGGTCGACGGCCGGGGCGTCGCCGGTCTTAAGCCCGTGGACGGCTCCCAGGAACTGGCTCCCACCGAGTTCGGTCGGCGCTCCGCCGAGGAGGACGAGGCGCGATCCGGCCGCCCGGGCGAACTGGCGCGTGATGTGCGCCTCCTTCTCGATGAAGCCCACGACGGATACGGTCGGCGTCGGGTCGATCGCGCCCTCCGGTGATTCGTTGTAGAGGGAGACGTTTCCGCCGACCACGGGGACGTCGAAGTACCGGCAGGCCTCGGCAAGGCCCTCGACGCACTCCTTGAGCTGGTAGAAGTTCTCGGGCTTGTAGGGGTTCCCGAAATTGAGGTTATCGGTCATCGCGAGCGGGGTCGCCCCCGAGCACACCAGGTTCCTCAGGCACTCGACCATCGCGATGAGAGCGCCGCGACGCGGGTTGAGGTAGCAGTACCGCCCGTTGCAGTCGTTCTTGATCGCGATGAACTTCTCGCTCGACCCGAGCCTGAGGCGGACGACGCCGGCGTCGCTGCCCGGGAGGACGACCGTGCCGTGCTGGACCATGTGGTCGTACTGACGGTAGATCCACCGCTTGGAGGCGATCGTCGGCAGGGCCAGGAGCCGCGGCAGGGTCGCCCTGGCGCCCTCCAGGTCGAGGTCCCTGAGCCCCGAGCCCTCGGGCGTCCACGCCGAGGTGCGGTCGAGGTAGGCGGGCCTTCTCGCCTCGCGGTGGTATACGGGCGCGTTGTCGGTGAGCGCAGTCGCCGGGATGTCAGCAACAACGACCCCGTGGTGCCGGACAACCATGCGGCCGGTGTCGGTGACGGTGCCGACGTGCGCGGCGTGGAGGTCCCACTTGGCGAAAACCTCCTCGATCTCGCGCTCTCGGCCCTTCTGCACGATCACGAGCATCCGCTCCTGCGACTCGGAGAGCATGACCTCGTAGGAGTTCATCCCGGCTTCGCGCTGGGGGACCTGGTCGAGCTCGATTTCGATTCCCGCGCCGCCGCGGCTGGCCGTCTCGCAGGTGGAGCACGTGAGGCCGGCCGCACCCATGTCCTGGATGCCGACCACCAGCCCCGGCACGGCCATCATCTCGAGGCAGGCCTCGATCAGAAGCTTCTCCATGAACGGGTCCCCCTTTTGGACCGCAGGGCGGTCTGAAGAGCTCTCCGCACTCAGCTCCTTGGAGGCAAAGGCGGCGCCGCCGAGGCCGTCGCGTCCGGTGGCGGCACCCACGTAGTACACGGGGTTGCCGAGGCCGGTCGCCTTGCCACGCCGGATCTGGTCGTGGCGGAGCGTCCCCAGGCACAGCGCATTCACCAGCGGGTTGCCCTCGTAGGAGCGGTCAAAGTACACGTCGCCGGCGACGGTCGGAACGCCGACGCAGTTGCCGTAGTGCGCGATCCCCGCCACTACCCCCCGCAGGAGGCGCTTGGTCACCGGGGAGTCGAGCTCGCCGAAGCGCAGCGAGTTCGTCAGCAGCACGGGCCTGGCGCCCATCGTGAAGATGTCCCGGATTATTCCGCCCACCCCGGTGGCTGCGCCCTCGAAGGGCTCGATCGCACTCGGGTGGTTGTGGGACTCGATCTTGAAGGCGATGGCCCAGCCGTCGCCGACGTCGATGATGCCCGCGTTCTCCTCGCCTGCCTTCACGAGAACGCGCCCGAAGGCCGCGGTCGCCCCGCGCTTCTCGGTGGGGAAGCCCTTAAGGAGCGGCCGGGTGTTCTTGTAGGCGCAGTGCTCCGACCACATGACCGAGAAGATCCCGAGCTCCGTGAGCGACGGCGTCCGCCCGAGGTGCCGGCAGACCTGGTCGTACTCCTCGGGCAAGAGCCCGTGCTTCTTGATCAGCTCCGGGGTTATCGGCTGGTTGAGGACCGGATCGGGGTTGGGCGGCAGCTCAGCGCTCTTCATGCGCTCTCCTTGAGGATGTCCGGGAACCTGAGCGAGAGGACGGCCCGAGCCACGGCCAGCCCGTCCTGGCTCGGGTGGAACCGCTCGAACGCCCTGTCGGGATGGGGCATCATCCCGAACACGTTGCCCTCCTCGTTCCTGATGCCAGCGATGGACGACAAGGAGCCGTTCGGATTGTCGGCGTAGCGCAGCAGCACCTGGTGGTTGCTCTCAAGCCTCTCCAGTCCAGCGTCGTCGATACGGAAGTTCCCCTCGCCGTGACCGATCGGCAGCCTGACCCGCTTGCCGACGAGGCGGGTGTTGAAGGCCGGTCCCGCCTCCTCGACCACGAGGTCGCAGGTCATGCAGCGGTACTCGAGCGAACTGTTTCGGATCAGGGCCCCTGGCAGGAGACCCGCCTCGCACAGGATCTGAAACCCGTTGCAGATTCCAAGGACCAGCCCCCCGCGCTCCGCGTGCTCGCGCACCGCGCCCATCACCGGTGAGAATCGTGCGATGGCCCCACAGCGCAGGTAGTCCCCGTAGGAGAACCCGCCCGGCACCACGACAAGGTCCGCGGAGCCCAGGCTTGTCTCCTTGTGCCAGAGGTAGCGCGTCGGCAGCCCCAGGCCGCTGGCGAAGAGGTGGAAGGCATCCTGGTCGCAATTCGATCCAGGAAATTGCAGAACAGCGATGTTCATGGGGCCGCGGATCACCCTCCGGCTATCTCGTAGTGGTAGTCCTCGATCACCGGGTTGCTAAGGAGATCCCGGCAAAGCTTGTCGATTTGCGAGCGCAACTGCGGGGAGTCGGCCCCATCGACTTCGAGCTCGACCACCTTCCCTACCCGGGTTCCCTTCAGGCCCTTCAGGCCAAGGCTCTCCAGCGCGTGGCCGACAGCCACTCCCTGGGGGTCCAGGACGTTCCTCTTGGGGGTTACGAATACTTTGATCTTCACGGACCGTTAAAGGCAAACGATCACGCCGTGAATCCCCGGGCGGTCAAGGTATTTTGCCCCGCATTCCGTGTCATTTCTCACGGTTGCGGGGATGAAAACGCGCATGCTGGTCGAGCAGGCGCCGTCCCTCCACGGAGGTGTAGATCTGTGTGGTGGAAATGCTCGCGTGGCCAAGCATTTCCTGGATCGCCCGGAGGTCGGCCCCCCCCGAAAGCAGGTGGGTGGCAAAGGAATGCCTCAGCAGGTGGGGCTTCACGACCTTGGTGATACCCGCCCGCGCTGCGTGCTTCTTGACGATCGACCAGAGCGCGACGCGGGAGAGCGCCGTGCCCCGGCTGCTCAGGAAGAGCTCGCTGCGGGTGCGCGCCTTGACGTAGTGGGGCCTCCCGGAGGCTATCCAGGTCGAAAGCGCGTCGCGGGCCCGGGAGCCGACCGGAACGACCCGCTCCTTGGAGCCCTTGCCGAAGACACGCGCCAGGCCGTTCTCAAGGTCGACCTGTTGTAGCGTGAGGGCCGCCAGCTCCGAGACCCGCAGCCCGCTCGAGTAGAAGAGCTCCAGGAGGGCCCTGTCGCGAAGCGACGCGGGATCCCCTCCCGACGGCGACGACAGCAGCCTGACGACCTCGTCGGCCGTGAGGGTCATGGGCAGCCGGCGCCTGGGCTTGGGTCCGGAGAGGAGGGCCGTGAGGTCGTCCTTCCTGATCCCCTCCTTCAGCAGGAAGCGGGAAAACATGCGCAGCGCCGTGAGCTTGCGCGCCTGGCTTGTCGCCGCCCGGCGGCTGAGCGAGCGCACCCATTCGCCCGCCTGATCCGGGGTCGTCGTCCGCCAGTCCGAGGCGCCCCGCTTCGCCAGGAACGCGGCGCACTGCTCCAGGTCCCTCTGGTAGCTCTCGCGCGTGTTGCGGGATAGCCCGCGCTCCAGATCGATGTACGCGAGGTATGCGTCGATGTCTGACGCAAATGCGCTCGCCTGCATTGTGCAGGGAGGGCCGCCCTAGTAGCGGCGGCGCATCGGCGGGGGGGTCGGCCCCCCCTGCTCCTTCATACGGAAGGTGATACGCGCCTTCTCAAGGTCATACGGGCTCATCTCCATCTTCACCGTGTCGCCCGCGGCGATCTTGATGAAGTTCTTGCGGAGTTTGCCCGAAATGTGCGCGAGGACCACGTGGCCCGGGCTCTTGAGCAGCTCCACCTTGAACATCGTGCCCGGAAGGACGGCCACAACCTTACCCTCAACTTCTATCGCGTCGTTGTCAGGCATGGTTTGCTTTCGGATTGGGCCGTGGGAAGGGGGTCATTTCTGGTCGAGCTGGGTCGCAAATGGACATTCTAAAGGCGTGATCCCCTCTCGGTAGTCAAGGAATTACCTAGGCTGAAGCCCTCCTACCCCTTGATCCCCAGCTGCGTCCTGATGAAGTCCTTCATCTGGGCCGGGACGAACATCGGCCTGAGCAGCACGTGGGTCGTGCCGTCCTTCAGCTTGACCGTGAAACGGTAGACACGGACGTTGTTGTCCAGGTTGTTGATCCACTTCACGTGCTCGTCATGGGGGTCGAACGGGAGGCTCACCGCTCCCAAAAGGTGGTCCTTCGTGATGTGCGCCTTCTGGTCCTCAAAGATGCGCAGGACCGGCTGCTCGGTGAAGTCATCCACAATGATGCTCGACGGCTCGGAGCCCACGGCAAAGCCCACGACGAAGGTGAAGGTGATGGCCTTCGGCTTGTCCTTGCCCATGTCCCACGGGGCGAACTGGAAGTTCTCCACGGTCACCACGCCGTCGGTGACGGGCTCTGGTCTTGAGCCCAGGGGGACGTCAATGGTCTGGCCGTCCGCATCCTGGACACGCACAGAGACGCTTGGCTCCATCTGGCATCCGCAGATCAGGGCCAGGAAGAGGAGGGCCGGGGCGAGCCCAAGGCATGCGGCGGACGGGGATGTCGGGGTGCGGGGCATCGGGAAAACCTCCCCGAGGCCGGCGCCGACGGCAAGCAGCTTCGGGGAGGGCGCCGGGGACGGCGCTTGAATCATGCGGAGGCCAGCCTGATCCGCAGGGTCCGCGCGCCGGGGTTGGAGGCCACGATGACGCCCAGGGGATCCGCCTCGGCCTTGCCCCCGTCGGCGGAATCCACGGAGCGGATCCCGGCGAGCTGGAGCCTCCAGCCCTTGGCCGCCCCCTCGATCGAGGCCTCGACCGACAGGCCCTTGCGCCGCACCGCCACGCGGGCGGCGGTCTTTCCCGCCTGGTCGGTCACGACCGCCGAGATCTCCGCGCCGTCGTCAAGCCCGTAGACCCGCAGGGTGACCCCCTCCGCATAGGGGTAGTCGGGCCGGCCGTCGACCGACCCGAGCGCCAGGATCCGGCCCGGACGGACAAAGAGGGGCATCTCGAGGAACCCGTAGGTTCCTCGCTGCCAGCGTCCGCCCTGCCTGACCTCGCCGGTCAGCAGGTGGGTCCACCTGCCCTCCGGGAGGTAGAAGTCGACCACGCCGTCCTCGGAGAAGACGGGCGCCACCAGGAGCGCGTCCCCCAGCATGTACTGGCGCTCCAGCGTGTCGCTCGCCGGATCACCCGGGAACTCGAGGATCATGCTCCTCATCACGGGCACGCCCTGCTCGTGGGCCTCGACGGCCTTGGCAAAGAGGTAGGGCATCAGGCGGCACTTGAGCTTGGTGAAGAGCCTGAGCACGTCGCACGCCTCCTCGTCGTAGTTCCACGGAACACGGTAGGAGGAGCTGCCGTGGAGCCTGCTGTGGGAGGACATGAGCCCAAACGCGAGCCAGCGCTTGTAGACCGCCACCGGGGGCGTGCCCTCGAAGCCGCCGATGTCATGGCTCCAGAAACCGAACCCGCACATCCCGAGGGAGAGCCCGCCGCGCAGGCTCTCCGCCATCGACTCGAAGGTGGAGGCGCAGTCGCCGCCCCAATGGACGGGAAGCCGCTGGCCCGACGCGTGCGAGCTGCGCGCGAAGACCAGCGCCTCGCCCTTGCCCCGCTCCTCCTCCAGGAGGCCGAAGACAGCCTCGTTGTACAGGATCGAGTAGTGGTTGTGCATCTTGACCGGATCGGAGCCGTCGAAATAGACGACGTCGGTCGGGATCCTCTCGCCGAAGTCGCTCTTGAAGGCGTCGACGCCCATGGCGGAAAGCCGGCGGAGGTGCCCCTGGAACCACGCGGTCGCCGCGGGGTTCGTGAAGTCGACGACGCCCATGCCGGGCTGCCACATGTCCGTCTGCCAGACGCTGCCGTCAGCGCGCCTGAGCAGGTAGCCCTTCTTCGCCGCCTCGGCGAAGAGCGACGAGCGCTGCGCGATGTAGGGGTTGATCCAGAGGCAGACCTTCAGGCCCCGGGCGTGGAGGCGCTTGAGCATGCCCACCGGGTCCGGGAACACGCGGGCGTCCCACTCGAAGTCGCACCAGTCAAACTCGCGCATCCAGAAGCAGTCAAAGTGGAAGACGGAGAGCGGAAGGTCCCTGGACTTCATCCCCTCGATGAAGCTTGTGGCGGTCTTCTCGTCGTAGGAGGTCGTGAAGCTCGTCGTCAGCCAGAGCCCGAACGACCACGACGGGGGGAGAGCGGGCCTGCCGGTGAGGGCCGTGAGCCTGGAGAGCACGGCCTTCGGGTCGGGCCCGTTGATGACGAAATACTCGAGGCTCTGCCCCTCGATGCTGAACTGGACGCGGGCCAGCTTCTCGCTGGCGACCTCGAAGGACACCGGGCCGGTCTCGTTCACGAGGACGCCGTAGCCGCGGTTGGTGAGGTAGAAGGGGACGGACTTGTAGGCCTGGTCGCTGCTCGTCCCCCCGTCCTTGTTCCAGTTCTCGATCACCTGGCCGTTCTTCACGAGGGCCGTGAAGCGCTCGCCCAGCCCGTAGACGCACTCCCCTACCCCGAGCGAGAGTTGTTCGTGGACGAAGTTGCCCCTGCCCGGCCACTCGATGTAGCCCATGCCCCTGAAGCCGCTGGCGGTGAGGGTCCGCCCGCCGGCCTTGAACGCGAGGCTCCACGGGCCTTTGCGCGCCACGTGCGCCGAGAGGCCGCCGGAGGTGAGGACCGCGGCCTCGTCGGTCACCTTGACCGACATCTTGGGCTTCTTCTCGGGAAAGAGCGGGATATGCGGGCCCTTGTCGGCGGCCCCGGTGAAGTGCTCGATCCTCACGCGGATCACGTCGGTCATGGGCGTGTCGATCCGGATCGTCAGGAGCGGACCCTGGAGCGTGTCGCCGCGGTGGCGGATGGGTCTGGACGGCGCATGGAAGACGAGGCCCCGGCCGCTCACGGCGGCGTCGTGGGCCTCGGCAGGATGGTGGGCGGTGACGCCCGGCTGCAGGAGCCAATTGCCGTCGGTGAATTTCATGATTTGGGTGCGGCGCGGGAGGGGCCTGCCCGTCGCGCGCCGTCGGTCTGTGAATGCACTCGCCCGCCGCCAGCATTTCAATTCCCAATTTCGGTCGCGGACGCCCCCACCGAGGGTTTGCCCACCGCCCGGAATTAGGATTGATCGGACTGCCGTGCCCGAGCCCGCCCCCCCAGCCTGCCCCTTTCAGAAGCGCTTCCCCTCCCAGCTCGTCCGGGACGACGCCTTCTACATGAGCCTGGCCTTCAATCAGGCGATTGACGCCTGGCGCGAGGACGAGGTGCCGATCGGGGCCGTCATCGTGTGCGCCGGGGAGGTCGTCGGCTCGGCCCACAACCGGGTTGAGGCCTCCCAGGACCCTACCGCGCACGCTGAGATGCTCGCGATCACCCAGGCCGCATCGAAGCTCGGCGGCTGGCGCCTGGAGGGCGCAACCGTGTACGTGACAAAGGAACCGTGCCCCATGTGCTCGGGGGCGCTTGTCATGTCGCGCGTGAAACGCGTCTGCTACGCGGTCCCCGACCCCAAGATGGGGTGCCTCGGCGGCGCCGCCAACCTGAACGAGCTGGAGCGCTCCAACCACCACTTCGAGGTTACCCCCGGGGGGGTGCTTGAGGATGAGTGCCGGAACCTGATCCAGGCCTTCTTCAGGGCCAAGCGCACGGAGCCCGACGGGCCCTGAGCCCAGCCAAGGGCGTCATAAGTGCCATGCGAGTTGACGCATCGCAGGTCTAATATAAGCTTTCCCATCATGGCCTACGAACTTCCCAAACTCCCCTACGCTTACGACGCCCTGGTCCCCCACATCGACGCGAAGACGATGGAGATCCACCACTCGAAGCACCACCAGGCGTACATCACCAACGCCAACAAGCTGCTTGCCGACCATCCGGCCCTCGCCGCCCTCGATGTGAACGCGCTGATCGCCGACCTCTCGAAGGTCCCCGAGGCGATCCGCGGCGGCGTGCGCAACAACGCCGGCGGCCACAGCAACCACTCCTTCTTCTGGACCATCATGGGCCCCGGCAAGGGCGGCGCCCCGAAGGGCTCCCTCGCGGCCGCGATCGACGGTGCCTTCGGCTCGTTTGACAAGTTCAAGGAGGAGTTCGCCAAGGCGGCAGCGGGCCGGTTCGGCTCCGGCTGGGCCTGGCTCTACGTCACCTCCGACAAGAAGCTCGCCATCGGCTCGACCGCGAACCAGGACAGCCCGCTGATGGGCAAGGCCGTCGCGGGGATCGAGGGCAAGCCCGTCCTAGGCCTCGATGTCTGGGAGCACGCCTACTACCTGAACTACCAGAACCGCCGCCCGGACTACGTCACGGCCTGGTGGAGCGTGGTGGACTGGGACAAGGCCGAGGCGAACTTCGCCGCGGCCTCGTAGCGCCCCCTAGCGCGACCAGACGTTGGCCTGCAGCGTGGGCCCGAAGCTCGACGGGCTCACCGGCGTGCTCTTGCCCGTCTCCGTGTCCAGGATGCAGACCCGGCTCGTGGAGGACGTGCGCGCCGTGTAGACCAGGTGGCGGCCGTCCGGCAGCCACGAGGGCTCGATCCCATCAAACGGGGCCTTGGACACCTGCTCGGCGTGCCGAGTCGAGAGGTCGAGGACACCGATCTGGTAGTTGCGCCCAACGCCCATCGTGAAGGCGATCTTGTTCGGCGAGGCGCGGCTCCAGTCGGGCTCCGCGCAGTACCGGCTCGTGTCGAAGCTCACCCGCTGCGGCATGCCGCCAGAGGCCGACATCACATAGAGCTGCGGGCCGGGCTCCATCGTGAAAATGATGCGGGAGCCGTCCGGCGACCAGCACGGCGAGGCCTTCGTCGTGTCCGAGCGGGTGCGGCGGGTGACGCCGCGCCCGTAGGCGTTGCTCGTGTAGATCTCGGTCTCCCCCTCTCCCGAGAGCACCATCGCCACCTGGCGGCCGTCCGGGCTGAAGCGGGCCCCGCTGTTGGTGCCCTTGAAGCTGACGAACGTCGTCCGCTGGTAGCTGCCGAGGTCGATCTGGAAGATGTCCGGGAAGCCGGAGTGGAAGAAGCTCGTGTAGATCACGCGCTGGCCGTCGGGCGCCCACCTTGGCGTCATGGCGATCGCACGGTCGTGGGTGATCTGCTTCACGTCCCCGAAGAAGAGGTCGGAGGTGTAGACCTCCTGCTTGCCGGTCCGCTCCCCGATGAATACGAGCTTCGAGGAGAAGTAGCCGCGAAGCCCGAGCCCGTTCGTCTTCGAAACGGCGATGTCCGCCGCGGCGAAGAAGGCTTCGCGCATCGTGTTGCCCGTGGCAACCTCGGAGGCGACCGAGCCCCCGCCGAGGCCGCGGAGCACGTCCACCCTCACCTGCGCGCCGCCGGCGGGGGCAAAGCGGATGTCGTAGATGAAGCCCGCCGCAACGACGTGGTAGCGCCCGTGGGAACCGAAGGCCTGGAGCGCCAGCTGGTTGAGCTCCTGCGTGGCGCCGGAGACCCGGATTGGTATCGTCCGGTTGTCGGCCAGGACCTCGACCGTTCCGATGTCGCGCTGCGAAAAGGCCGGCGCGGCGATTGATAGGGCTAGCAGTAAAAGGGCGGTGATTCTCTGCATGTTTGGAGCGCTTGCGCTCCATTTCTATTTGCGCGCCGGCCCCGCATAACAACTCTTATTTGTGCCGTGACCTCCGAAGACCTGCTGGCGCAACTCAAGAACGTTAAGTATCCGGGCTTTAGCCGGGACATTGTCTCATTCGGGCTGGTCAAGTCCGCGGCCCTCCACGACGGGGTCGCCCACGTATCGCTGGCCATCACGACGAGCGACCCGAAGGTCCCGAAGCAGCTCCGCGACGAGGTCGAGAGGAGCCTTCTCTCGCTGCCCGGCGTCACCAAGGCGACGGTCGAGGTGGCCGTCCAGGCCGCCAAGGCGCCCGCCGGGCCCTCCGGTCTGCCCGGGGCAAAGCCCGGGGCCTCGAGCGGCATCCGCCACGCCATCGCGATCGCCTCCGGCAAGGGAGGCGTTGGAAAGAGCACCTTCGCCGTCAATCTCGCCTGCTCCCTTGCCCAGGTCCTTTCCGCCCGCGGGCGGCCCGGCAGGGTCGGCCTGATGGACATCGACATCTACGGCCCGAGCGTCCCCCTGATGATCGGCCTGAAGGGCCGCCCGGAGGTCGAGGGCGAGGGGCAGGAGTCGTGCCTGGTCCCCATGGAGAGGCACGGGGTAAAGGTGATGAGCATGGGCTTCCTCGTGGACGACAACACCCCGGTCGTGTGGAGGGGGCCGATGGTGATGAAGACCGTGCAGCAGTTCGTCCAGAACGTGAAGTGGGGCGAATTGGACATCCTTCTCGTGGACCTGCCCCCCGGGACGGGCGACGCGCAACTCTCGCTGGTCCAGACGCTACCCCTCGACGGAGCGCTGATCGTCACCACCCCGCAGCCCGCAGCCACCCAGGTGGCACTCAAGGGCGGCCTCATGTTCCAGAAGGTGAACGTGCCGATCATCGGCGTGGCTGAGAACATGAGCTACTTCATCGATCCCTCCGGGCAGAAGCACCTGGTCTTCGGATCGGGTGGTGGCATCGCCACCGCCGAGCGCCTTGGAACGGCGCTCCTCGGACAGGTTCCGCTCCTGCCTGCCATCCGCGAGGGCGGGGACAAGGGGATGCCGATCGTGGTATCGGAGCCCGAAGGGGCCGCTGCGGGCGTCTTCCGGGGCATGGCCGAGGCCCTGCTGTCGAATTCCGAGAAGGCCCCGTCAAGAGCAATGTAACGATCGGGCGACATTGCCGGCATTGACACCTACGGCGCCGCTGCTCACATCCTTAAATTTACCGGACGCCCTGAATGACTTCTTCCACCAAAGAGCCTGCGACCGCGTCGTCGCGCGAGTTCGTCAAGCAGTCTAGCCTGTATCAGGAATTCCTCGCAGAGCGGGAGGAGATCCTAAAGCACAAGTGGCTTGAGTCGGAACGCCTCGGATACGACATCGGATTTGAGCGGGCGCTCCTGGACTGGATACGGAAGCACCGCGAGGGCTGGCGCGCCGCGCGCCGCCAGACCATGGCACCCTCCGGTTCCTCCAGCTCGCCCTTTTCAGGGCCGGGCGGGAAACAGACCTAGTTTCCGGGAAATCCCGGAAGTCGGCTTACTTGATCTCCTTGTGAAGCGTATGGCGCTTCAGGTGGGGATTGTA
>CAISPT010000184.1 GCA_903887455.1 uncultured Opitutaceae bacterium
GGTGCACCTGCCGGATGATTCCGTGGATCTCGGCATCCTCGCACCGCGACGAGGTGAAGGTGTCGCGGTCGAAGTCCTTGAACACGTAGGCGCCCTTCTCGGCGATCTCCCCCATGACGGCCTTCACCCGACCGGGATCCCGGCCCATGCTGTAGTAGAGGAACCGCTCGAAGTTGGAGGCCACCTGGATGTCCATCGAGGGGGCGAGGCTCGGGCTCACGTCCCCCACCCGGTACTCGCCCGTGGAGAAGAGGCGGTGGAGGATGTCGTTCCGGTTGGTGGCGACCCGGAACCCCCGGATCGGAACCCCCATCTTCTGGAGCATCCAGCCGGCAAGGACGTTCCCAAAGTTGCCCGTCGGGACGACAAAGACGGCATTGCGTTTGTCGCCCGCAGAGAGCCTGAGCCAGGCGTGCAGGTAGTACACGCTCTGCGCGAGGATCCGGGCGATGTTGATCGAGTTGACGGCCGAGAGCCGGTTGCGGCTCCGGAAATCCCCGTCGCCGAAGAGCCGCTTCAGGACCGCCTGGGCGTCGTCAAAGGACCCCGAAACCGCGAGCGCGTGCACATTGTGGGCGCCCGTGCAGGCCATCTGG
The DNA here is from genome assembly GCA_903887455.1 of uncultured Opitutaceae bacterium. Classification (GTDB taxonomy): domain Bacteria; phylum Verrucomicrobiota; class Verrucomicrobiia; order Opitutales; family Opitutaceae; genus Palsa-1447. The sequence goes on from CAISPT010000184.1 coordinate 597, forward strand.
CGCTCCTGGAGCGGCGAGACGCGCCCGTCCGGGTAGAGGATGAAGATCGCGACCCCGGGCCGCCCCATGAGCCCGTGGATGGCCGCGGCGCCGGTGTCGCCCGAGGTGGCGCCGAGCACGTTGATCGTCTCCCCGCGGAGCGCGCACTGCCTGGCGTAGAGGTTGCCGAGGAGCTGAAGCGCCACGTCCTTGAAGGCGAGCGTCGGTCCGTGGAAAAGCTCGAGGACGTGCAGGTCCCCGGCGAGCTCAAGGAGCGGGTCGACCTCAGGCCGGTCGAAGCCCGAGTACGAGGAGGCGACCAGCCGGGAGAGCTCGTCCCCCGGGATGTCGGTCGCGAACCGGGAGAGAAACTCCGTGCAGAGTTCGGCGTAGCCGAGGCCCGCCCAGCGCTCCAGGCTCCCGGAGAGGTCCGGGAGCGTCTCGGGAACGAAAAGCCCGCCGTCCGGCGCCAGGCCCGCGGCCACGGCGTCAGAGAACCCCACGGAAGGGGTGCCGCCCCGTGTCGAGACGTAGCGCATGCGGACCGCCCCGGGGCTAGATCTTGTCGAGCCCGAACGCGTCGTGGGCGACGCGCGCGGCCTCGTCGGCCCGGTCGAGGGCGACGACGACGGAGATCTTGATCTCGGAGGTGCTGATCAGGTCGATGTTGATCCCGGCCCCGGCCAGGGCCTGGAAGAGCGTCGCGGCGACGCCGCTGTGTGTCTTCATGCCGACGCCGACAACGGAGAGCTTCGCGATCTTGCCGTGCACGGCGACCTCGCCGCCGCCGTTGCTGGCGAGCACCGGCTCGAGCGCCTTCACGGCGCGGACGGTGTCCGCCTGCGGGACCGTGAACGTCAGGTTGGCCACCCCGTGGCGGCCGACGTTCTGTACGATCATGTCGACGACGACGTTCGCATCGGCCAGGCAGCGGAACACCCGCGCCGCGCTGCCCGGCTTGTCGGGGATGTTGCTCACGATGATCTTCGCCTGGTCCTTGTCGACGGCGACGCCGCGGACGACGACCTGTTCCATGTACTCGACTTCTTCTTTCACGATGGTTCCTGGATTGTGGTTAAACGAGGAGCGGACTTCAAAGACGACGCCGTACTTCTTCGCGAACTCGACGGAGCGCGACTGCATGACCTTCGAGCCCGAGGATGCGAGCTCGAGCATCTCGTCGTACGAGATCTCGGCGAGCTTGCGGGCGTTCTTCACGACCCGGGGGTCGGCGGTGTAGACACCGTCGACGTCGGTGTAGA
>CAISPT010000185.1 GCA_903887455.1 uncultured Opitutaceae bacterium
GGTAGACGATCCCAAACCCGCCGATCATCGTGAGCTGGAAAGCCGCGATCGGCACCAATACCCACCAGAGGCGGGGCCACTTCTCGCCGCCGGACCAGGACAGGTACCACAGGCCGAAGAGCATGACCGCGACGTTCATGTTCGAGAACCAACGGGCGAGGTCGCTCGCGCCGGCAAAGAGGACAAGGTAGCCGGGAGCGATCAGCGCGAGCCCTGCCGCGAAGAGGCGTCGGTTCCTGGGGGAGTCCCGGTCGGTCGACAGCGCGACCAGCGCGCAGACGAGCACGAGGACGAGGAGGAAGGCGGCATACTGGCCGGCGGACGCGAACTGGAGCGGGGAGAGCCGCGCCCACTCGCCGCGGGCGAACGCGAAGTTGTCGGAGGCGTTCGAGTACAGCCAGCGCTCGGGCTCGCATTGGTCGAGGTTCTGGGGTGTCAGGCCCTGGAGGTAGCGGTGGTACTCCGCCCGGGGAATCTTGGGGTAGGGCAGGCGAAGGCAGACCACGTAGGACGCCGCGAGGATGACGAACGGGGCGACCTTAAGGACTGCGGGAAGACCGCGTGCCGGCCGCTCCTTCCGCTCCGCCCAGAGCCGGCATCCGTGGATGGCGAGGCAGGCGGGTGCGTAAAGGAGCAGCAGGTTCTCATTGACGAGGGCCATTGGCAGAAGGGCCGCGCACAGGAAGAGCGCCAGCGGGTAGCCTGACGGAGCCAGCCCGAGGAGAATCGAAACCTCAATGGCCAGGACCCCGATCCCGTCCTGCCTTCCCGTGTCGAAGATCAGGTTCTTGAAGGTGGTGGGGCTTGAGGCCACAAGGAGCGCGAGGATGAACCGCGAACTGGCGCGCGACCGCCGGTCCACCCGCCAGACGATCGCCGCGAAGAGGACAAACACCGCTATCGTCTGGAATCCCGCGAGGCGGCCGAAGAGTTCGATCGGGTAGGGCGGGGAGAACAGGTGCCTGAACACCTCGCCCTCCAGGCTCCTCCTGGCCAACCCGTGGGCATAGTTGAAGAGGAACTGCGCGAACTTGTACTCGAAGAAGTCCCGGGGCACGACGTAGAAGGCCAGGTCGAGGTAGCCGACGAGGAAGGCGACCTTCAGCAGAAGGATCCGCGACTGCCTTCGACGGGAGGCCGGATCGAGGTAAGCCGATGGTGTCAAGGAGGTTGGTGGCTACGGCACGGCACCGGTCGCGGGTGGAGAGCGGTATGATGGCGGCACCGGCGGGCGGTCAACACAGGACGGCTGGCACGAAGGAAAGCAATCCTTTGGGAGCGGCTAGAAATTCGAAGCCCGCCTCCACTCATTGCGACCTTCACTGCAGCAATCCCAACGGACCCGCGAATTGGCATACGCTCCATCATAGTGCATCGGCGTGCTGCGGTTCGTGGCGATTCCAGCGACGGCTTCCACCCGTGACCTTGACTCATGGTCGTCATGCCCGATCCTGCGTGGCCCGTCCACCACTCCCAATGACGCCGGTGGAGCGTCCTGCTTCGCGATACCCCCATGATGAAGATCCCCGCCTGCGTGCTTCTCGCCCTTTCCCTGGTCGGGTGCGCCACCCAGGCGACCAAGCTTTCCGAGCCGCAGCTTCTGCGGGTGCCCTACCACAGCATCCGGACAAATGCGGACCGCGACTACTTTGTCTACCTTCCGCGGGGATTCGCCCAGCAGGACAAATGGCCCGTCATCCTGTTCCTTCATGGAAATGGCGAGCGAGGGGACGGGAAGGCCGACCTCGATTACCTGCTGGCGCACGGGCCACTCATGGAGGCCTGGTGCCAGAAGCGCGACCTGCCCTTTGTGATCGTCGCCCCCCAGATGCCAATGGATGACCAGGGCGAAGTGTTCTATATCAAGAACCGCTCACTTTCGGAAATTCCCAAGCGCGTGGAGAGGGGAGCCAATCCCTACTACGCCCACCACGCCCACAAGGAGGCCATGCAGGGGCAGCTCTCGGAGCAGTTTACTGCAGAAATGGACAATTACGTCACCAGCACCCGGGGCTGGAACACGATGGATGCCGAGGTCATGGCGATGCTGGACCGGGTTGTGGCTGACCACAGGGGCGACCCGAGCCGGATCTACCTGACTGGCCTGAGTCTCGGCGGAATAGGCACCTGGGACTTGGCCTCACGGCACCCGGAACGCTTCGCCGCGATTGCGCCCATCAGTTTTCCCGGTCCGGTACGGATGGCGCCCGCCCTCGCGGGGGCCAAGATGCCCGTGTGGGCGTTCGCGGGTGGCCGCGACCCGTACATGAAGTACTGCTATCCAATGATGAACAGGCTCGAGGAGCTCGGAGACGCTGACGTTCGTTTCACGATCGAGGCTGACATGGGCCACGAGGCGTGGATACGCGCCTATGCCGGTGACGACCTCTACACCTGGTTTCTTGCGCATTCGAAGGCGAGCCCCGCAGTAGGGGTACCTGCGACGGGCCCCTGAAATTTCTCCAGCAGCTCCAGCTCTATCGCCGGCCGAAGCATGCTACGAATGGGCCTTATTTTCTTCGGATAAAACGAAGAGGGGTTCAAGGCTCTAGCCAAATTTCTCGCCAATCTATTATATACAGGGCATTGTCCCGCCAGCCTCTTACCTTGGGACTCACAAGGTGGGCCTGATCCGAATACGCGATGGGGATGAAAGCCGCGCCCTCCTGCACGCGGTGTTCCATCGTGTCGTAAAGCGCTCGGCGAGCTACCGGGTCTATTGCCTGGTTTGCCTCGCGGAATGCCTCCACAAAGGCAGGGTCATTCCACCCGGTGCTATTTCCGGGACAGTCCGGCAACGCTATCATCAAGATCGTTTCGGGGGCCTGGATGCCGTAGAAATAGCCGGCTAGCGCGATTTCGTAGTTCCCGACCTGAAGATCGGTGTAGAAGGTCTTTTCCTCCTCGGTTTCGATCTCCACCGAAACGCCGAGGACATGGCGCCAGGTCTCCTGGAGAGCCTCCGCCATCAAGCCACCGTCGCCCTTCGCGGTTCGCAGGACGAGCTTGGGAAACCCATTTCCGTCGTTAAACCCCGCCTGGGCCAGAAGGCGCCGCGCCTCTTCCGGGTCGAAATCCCTGACTGGCGCTGGTCGGTAGCCGGCAGTGCCGGGTCGCGTCAGCGCATGTGCCGGCGAATTCTTCCCCTTGTTCACCAAGGGGACAATTCGGTCGCGATCGATCGCCAGGGCGAATGCGCGGCGAACTCGCGTGTCCTTGAAGGGCCCCTTGTTCGTGTTAATCGACAGATATTGAGTGTTGAGCTGGGGCGTGATTTTGAGCCGGGGATCGTGCCGTTCCGCGTAGGCGCCGATCTTGCTGGCGGGAAGTGCGTAAGTGATGTGCAGGTCACCCGTGCGGAAAGAGCGTTCCTCGCTGTCGACGTCGTCCGTAGGGTAAAAATGAATCTCGTTCAGGCGGACGCGCGCTTGGTCCCAATAATAGGGATTGCGTGCGACGACGATATCCTGGTTGGGCCGCCAAGCGGTGAGCGCGAAAGCACCGTTGCTGACCATGTTTCCGGGCCGGCTCCATTTTGAGCCGGTTTGGTAGGGACCGCCAAATTTCTCCACGACGGCGCGAGGTATCGGGTCGAAGGGAGCCCCTGCGATGACATAGAGAAAATAGGGGACCGGAAACTTGAGCCGGATCTGCAGGGTTCGTGCGTCCAGTGCCTCGACTCCGAGCGGGACATTTTGCCCCATCATCAGTTCCTGCGCCCCTACAATGGGGAACCCAAGAATGTTCGTTTGGCAAAGCAGGTTCGGGCTGAAGGCCCGGCGAAAACCGAACACAAA